>NZ_CP072865.1:3427811-3742967 GCF_017948245.1 Rhizobium sp. NLR16a
TGGGTCGAGCTTGACGTGCCGGTCGAGGTCGAGCTCGTCACTTTTGACGTTGCATCTACCGCCATGGTGCGATCTCCCTGCGGATCTGCTCGACCATCGTCGGCGGCAGTTCGTGGTTGTTGAGAATATTGTCTTCGATGGCGTAGAGACCGCGGATCGCCTTCAGCGCGTCGAAGGCGCGGCCGGTCGACACAAGTGCGTCGATGCGCTTCAGTTCGGCGAGGATCTCTTCATTCTTGAAGCAGGTGAGCAGCATGGTGATCGACTTGCGGAACATCGCCGTCGAGTGCTCCTTGCCCTCGGGGTTGATGAGGATCATCTGCGCGATGAAGTAGAGCTGGCGCAGGGGCGTCGTCGCACCTTCCGGCTGGAGGACGTGATTTTCGAGAAGGAACGTCACATCATTCAGGAATTCCAGCGCGACCTTGCGGTCGACACGCAGGACGGCGCCGTTGATGAAGATTCTTTCCCCGGCTTTCAGAGAAATGCGTAGTGTACTTTTCATTTAAGTCCATCCCTGATGATGGTGGTAACGTCGATGATGCCCTGGTAGTTGTTAGACAGACGTTTTCTGATCCTGTCGCATTCCTTCAATATCCAGATCGCAATCGAGATGAGGTTGGCCCTGAGCTGGACATCCAGCTGGTTTTCCGGATGTTTCAGATCCTCGATAAAGCTGATCCACACCCGGCGCGTATAAAACAGGGCTTCGATGGCTTCCCGGCCGTATTTTTCCTTGTCGCGCGCCAACGACAGCAGCTCTATGGACCGGTCAAGAACCTGCCATTCCCGCTCTTTCGCGTCGGCCACCGAGTCCTGCATGACTTCGGCATATGAGAACTGATACATTCATGCATCCTTCTTTATTGCGCGCCTTTGCTCATCAAAGGTAGTTCACGAGACTCAACTGCTGGATCTTCGAGACGATCGTGTAAGCGGTTTCAAGCTGCGTTTCCAAAGTCTTGACGAGAGTGGAGGCTTCGTACGGATCGACGCCCTGAAGATCGACCAGCTTGTTCTTGATAATGTTCGACTGAGCGTCGAGAGCGTCGTTGGACTTCTTGACGCGCTCCTGGGAGAGGCCGAGCTGGCTTGCCTGCGTCACGAGACCGCTCGTGGCCTTGGCCGTGTAGCTGATGGCCTGCTTGGACACCGTCGTCATTGCATCGGTGCTGAGGTTCTGGCCGAGCAGCGCGGTGGTCATGACCGAAGCAAGCGCCAAATAGCGCATGCCTTCGGAATTGGCATTGGTCGAAGATTCGATCACTTCCGAGTTGCTGATGCGGCTCGTCATGTTCTGGCTCGACGCCTGCGACCAGCCGGTCCCCGCAGCCGTCCAGTTCGCTTCGCTGAACATCGGTTCGACCGTCGACGTGATGAAGGTCTCCATTTCAGCGCCGGTGAGGTCGCTGACCGCTTTCGGCGGGATAAGGCCGGCTGCATAAGTGTTCAAAGCGGTAACGATTGCCGTACTGGTTGCGGTCGTCTTGTCTGTCAGCGGCTGCACGTCGGTGTTGATGCCGGAGAACAGATATTCCCCGTTCACCATGGTGTTGGCCGTATCCATCATGGTCGAAAGTGCGCTGGTGGCCGACTGAATGGCGACGGTTATGCTGCCCGGATCGTGGCTGCCCTGCAGCGCCGTCAGCTTCGAAACGAGGCCATCGCCAACGTCCTTCATCTTGGAAAGACCGAGCTGCGAGGATTCCATGCGTGCGCTGACGAGCGAATTGCTTGCTTTGATCGAGTCTATTCTGTCGGTCTCGCGGGTGAAATCCACGCTCCTGGCCGCATTACCGCCGAGCGAGATGCCGATGTCTGCATAGACTCCCGTCGTTGCTTCCATCGTCGCCTTCGTCATCTGGTTCTGCGCCTGACGGATCGTCAACCGCATCGCATTCTGAATGGCCGAACTTGAAATAAATGAGCTCTTCATGGCTTAACTCGCGATATCCAGCAATGACTTCAACATTTCGTCTACGGCGTTCAGAATCTTGGTCGCCGCTTTGTAGGACTGCTCAATGTCGAGGAGCAGCGTCAGCTCCTCGTCGAGGTTGACGCCGGTCTCATTGGAATAGGCTTCGTCGGAGCGCGACAGTGCCGCCGAAGTGTTTTCGGCCGCCGTCGTTGCGTTGCTGCGGTACTGCTCGAGCCAGCCGAGTGAATTCGTGGCATATTCCATGATGCTCACGTTGGAATCGATGCCCGTCGTGGCGTCGAAGCCGACCGGCGCTCCAGCTGCCGGGTCGAAATCCATGTCGGATGTCATCGCCGTATAAAGGCGGTCGAGCTCAGCCGTATAACCGCTGACGCCTGACGTATTCAGGACGACGCCGGCGGCGTTGACGCCACCATCGCGCAGACGCATCGGATCGCCGCCCTGTGAGGTGATTACGCGGGTGCTGACCGTGATGGTCGACGCCATGCCGGCGACCGCGGTGGCGCCAGTATCTACCGTGCCGCCGCTCCAGGTGAAGAGGCCAGGCACATAGGCCGGGGGGCCTGCCGTGTTCTGCTCCTTGAAGAGCGAGACGAGGCCACGGGCGATTTCGTCGAGCTGCTTCTGGAAGTTGGGGGCGATCTCGTCGCGAATCTGCAGGAGCGACTGGAGGCTTCCCTGCCCCGTCGTCGTCGAACCCTTGCCGAGCGGCAGCGCCACGCCGTCGATATAGACAGAATTGCCGACCGTGGTGGCGGTATAGATATCCTGGGACTTGAACGTCACCTTGCGCGGGATCGTCTCGAAGAGGATCGTTCCGTCCGGCGTGCTCAACACCATGTCGTTGTTGTCGCGCGTCGTCGCGCTGACGCCGACGATTTGCGAAATCTGCTTCAGAACTTTCTCGCGTTCATCGAGAGCGCCGGATGCATCCGTACCGGAGGCGGTGGCGGTCTTGACCGCATTGTTAGCCTTCTCGAACTGGCTGAGGAGCGTATTCAGCGTATCGACGGCGGTGGTGATTTCCTTGTCGGCGTTGGCGCGAACGTCCTGAACGGACTGCGAGGCATTGTTCAGCGAGTTGGCGACGTCCTGGGCGGCGGTGACGGCGCCCTGCGCGGCGACTGTACTGCCGGGCGTGGTGCGGAACGCCTGGAGCTTCTGCTGGAAAACACCGAGATAAGTGGACGGCGACGTTTCGTAGTCGTTGCCGCCCATGATCGATTTGAGGTCTTCGAGACCGCCCAGCAGGGTCTGCTGGGCACTATCCTGAGAGGAGGTCTTCAGATACTGACGCAGTAGGGCATCTTCCTGTGCCCGGTTGATCTTGACCACCTGCGCGCCGTTGAGTGACGTGGTGAGCATCGCCTGTCGGCGCACGTAATCCTTGTTGCCCGCATTCGAGATATTGTTCGATACGACACTGCTCTGCGTGCCGGTATTGTTGAATATGTTCTGCGCGGTATTCAGTGCGGACGTGAGCGACATGGCTTAGCCGTTACCTTACTTATCTCTTGAGGTTGACGAGGACGTCCATGATGTCGGACCCCGTCTGAAACACTTTCGAATTGGCGGTGTAGCTGCGCTGCGCTTCGATCATCTCGGTCAGTTCGCCGGCGAGATCGACGTTCGAACCCTCGAGAGCACCTGATTTGATCGTGCCGAGCCCGTTGGTCTGCGGGAAGCCGGTGACGGTGACGCCCGATTGTCCGTTGGCGCTGTAGACGTTGCCGCTCATCAGCGTCAGCTTGTCGGGGCTTGCAACGTTGGCGAGCGGAATGCGGTAAAGTGGCTTGGTGCTGCCGTCTTCATACTTGGCGTAGACGATGCCGTCGCCGTCGATGGTGACGTCCTTGACCGGGGTCGCCGCCTGACCGTTCGGCGTACCGGTGCCGGAAAAGGCGGCGCCGAGTTGAGTAAAGCCGGAGAGATCCATTGCTATCGTCTGGCCGGTGGTCGTATCGTTGATGCTGAGGGTGCCGCCAGTGAGCATCTTGCCGTCACGGTCAAAGGTTAGCGATCCCGATCCGACAGCGCCACCGGCGCTGTACGGAAATGAAGTTGTGCCACCCGTCGCCGCGTTGGCGTTGCGAAAGACTGCAACCTCCCAGGTCGCAGCGGTACCGGTTGCCGGCGGCGGCGTAACCACCGAGGTCTTCGTGAAGTAGAAGTCGTACATCACCTTGTTGCCGAGACGGTCATAGGCGACCATCGAGACCTTTTTGGTGTCGGCGGTGGTGGTCGCGAGGTTTGCGCTTGGAAGGGTCGCCGGGGCAACCGGCGCGACGTTGGCGTTGGAATCAAGGTTCCCCTTGAAGACACCTGATGTCGACGCGATTGCGGTCAGACCATCCTGATTGACGTTGACGGGGACGAGGCCGTCGAAGCCGTTGACGACGACGGCAGGAGCGCCGGAGTCGTAGGAATAGCCCATCAACTGGAAGCCGGCGGCATTGACGAGATTGCCTTCGTCGTCCTTCTGGAAGTCGCCGGCGCGGGTCAGAACCGGTGTGCCGTCAGGCCCTTGGACAATGAAGAAGCCGTCGCCCGAAATCGCAAGATCGGTGGAGGAGGTCGTGTAAGAAATATCGCCTTGGTCGGAGACCGCCTGGCGCACGGAGGTCTGAACGCCGCCGGAGTTGTAATTGCCGCCCGAGGAGGGGAGAACCAGCGAGGAGAAGCTCGTCGACACGGCCTTGTAACCGGTGGTGTTCACGTTGGCAATGTTGTCGGAGACGGTGCTGAGGCGGTTTGCCTGCGCGTTCATGCCCGACACTGCCGTCTTCATGCTGCCGAAAATGCTCATCTGAAAACCTCGTTTTACCTGTTAAACTCGAGAGTATTTGTCGGGCCTTGCGTGAAGCTGTCTGTGATGGCGAGCAGCGAGGCCAATCTCGAGGTTCAGCCGGACGCCGCTGTCCGGCCGGAAAAATCAGGCCCAGTCGATGCAGTAGCCAAGGAAGCGCTTGGAATCGACCGGATCGACACCGAGCTTCTTGCGCAGCTTCTTGCGCAGCTTCGAGATGTGGCTTTCGACGACGTTCTCCTCGACCTCCTCATCGAAGATGCCGTAGATGGCGTTGAAGATCTGGGTCTTGGTGACCCGGCGACCGCGATTGGCGATCAAATATTCGAGGATGCGGCGCTCGCGCCGGGGAAGCGCGAAGACTTCGCCGTTGATCTCGGGGTCACGACCATCCGAGAAGACACGGATGCCGCCGATATCGGTGTAGTTGGCGATCGCCTTCAGCCGGCGCCGGATCGCGGCCGCCCTGGCGAGGATTTCGCGGGGATGGACAGGCTTGCGTACCACGTCGTCGACGCCGCAATCGAAAAGCGCAAGGGTGTTTTCGAGCGAGGGCTGGTCGCTGACCGCGATCACCGGCGCCATCGAGCGGTCCCGGATCGCCCGGGGCAGCTCGAAGCTGCGTTGGCCCTGACCGATCAAAAAGGCCTCGACCGCCGCAATATCCGAATCGGCAGCGGTCTGTACCCACTCGCCGAATTCCGATGGATCAAAGCCGGTGGAGGGAATGCCCTCCCGGCCAAACAGGGATGTGTATCCGTCTTTCACGAGCTCACGCTCATCAACCACTACGATCATTCGTCCGCCTCCGAATCAGTGTGGCACTTCGATGATCTATGGGTACGAATCGCACGAATCGGCGACAACTCGTTAAAGTGAATGGCGGAAATTAATAATTGATTAAGACCCGCGTTGCGATTTGATCTACATCTAGTGGCCTGGCTCGGATATCCACACAAAAGTTTCGTGGAAAAGTTAACGAGCAGTTAAATGTGACTTGCACGTCGATTTGACGCCGGATTCCTGCCACATTATGACACAGTTCCGTCACAATTTGGCACTTCCATTTTTGGTTGAATTAATTTTGGCAGAAGTTACTCGCATTGGGAGTCCATTTGCCATAGCCCGTGGCCACCAAATTGGCGATGACGCGACAGACATATTGCTTCTGCGCCGGGTTGTTATTTGGCCCTGCATGGTATCTGGCTACCGCCATTGTCCACGTCTCATGACGGTCATGCAGGTTGCGGAGAAACTTCGCCGCATATTCGACGTTGCGATGCGGATCGAACATATCTTCGGCGGAGGCGAAATTCTCGCCATGATAATAGTGATTGATCTGCATGCATCCGATGTCGATTAGCTTCGCCCCGCTTCTTCGGGCGACATCGAACTGCCTCATCGCATCCTCTTCCGAAGGCGGAAAAATCGCCCTGCCTTCGACGTTCATGGCATAGGGATAAAGTGAGCCCTTGCGACCGGTCTCCGTCAGCCCAACCGAATAGAGGATGCCTTCCGGGATGCCGTATTTGACCGCAGCCGACTGGATTTCGCGTTCGCAGGCACCGGTGGAAGCGGCTGCCTCAGAGGTAAACGCCGCCAGCGCTGCTGCTGCGAGCACCGCCAGCAAAGACGTCTTCGATACCGGTCTCGCCTGCGCCATTGAAGCCTCCATCCGTCCGCTGCGCCACCTGATTGTGGCGCTCGCGCGCCTCGCTGCCCTGCCCTTGCTGCGGCAGCGACTGCTGCTGGGAGGCCTGCCCCTGGCCGTCGGCCTGGTTGCCAACGTCGGCCCGCTCGACGGGGGCCAGGCTGATGGTAACGTTTTCGACCGCATAGCCCTGGCTGCGCAGAGATTCGAGAATCTTGCCGTGATCTTCCTTCAGCTGCCGGTAGGCTGTGCCGGTTTCGACCTTGAGGTCGACGTTCAGGGCGTCGCCAGCCAGGCGCATGGTCGCCGTCACCAGGCCAAGATCGATCGGGTTCATCTGGATCTTCAGCGTATTGACCACCTTGCCGGTGCTCGTCCATTCCGCCGCGTTGGAGAGCGCCGAACTCGGCTGCATGGCGCGCGCCCATTCGGAGTCACCAGCGAGAGCCGCGGTGACCGCGGCGGAATTGGTGTTCTGCGCCAAGCCGATATAGCGGCGCGATTCGAGGACCGAGACGTTTTCGACATCGGTCTTCTTCGCACCGTCCTTCGGCCCGGCCTGTTCCGCGCCGCGGTGAACGTCCATCGACACGCCGCGGCCATCGGCGCGACTGATCCGGAACGTCCGGCCGTCGGCGGCTTCGGTGTTCTCGGCGCCGGGAACCCTGATATCATCAGCCTTGACGCTTTCGACATTGCCGCTGACGACCGCCAGGGCGTCGGATGCGTGCCCGCTCGTTTTGGCGTCGACACCAACGGTCGTCTTCTCGGCAGATCCGGCCTCGCCGGTCTTGGTGAGGGCTTGATGGACGGCTGCCACGGCTGGCGAAGCCGTGCCATTGGCGGCCTCCTGCTTCAGCAGCCCGAGCACATCGGAAATGCCGCCGTCATCGGCCTCACTGTCCGTATCCGCATCTGTTTTCGGGATCTCCGCCTTGACGCGCTTGACGCCCTTGGCCGCCTGCGCGGCCTCGTCGGCGGATTGATCCTCGGCATCGAGCTTGCCGACGCCGACCGGCGGTTTGAGCCCATCCTTTGCAGGTCTTGCCGCGGCCTTTTCGACATTGGCGATCGTCTCCGGCTGCACCTCGGCCTGTGCCTTGAGCGCGGCGCCGCCGAGATCGATCAGCGGTTTGGCGCCGCTGCGGCTGCGGATCGTTCGTGTCACTTTCCCTGGATCGCCATCGGCGACACTTTGATCCGGCTGCGCATCGTCGGGCGCGTCGTCGAAGGCGCTGCCGCCTGTCTTGGCAAGCACATCGGAGAAGCCGCCCTGCTGACCGGTGGCATCGCCCTTTCCAGCCTTGGCGGATTTCGCGGCCGCAGCCGCCTCCGCACCAGAGGCTCCGCCCGAGACGCTCAAATCCATCATTGTTCGTTGCCTTCCTGCGCCAGCAGACCATCGATCTCGTCGAGCTTGGACCGGCTGGTCGTCACAAATGCGTTGAATGAGGAGTCGGTATCCTGGCTCTGGCCAGTCGATGCCACACCTCCCGGAACAGGCTCGGGAGGCGCGCTTGGCGTCCCCGGTTGCGTGGCTATCGCAGCAGCCTTTTCAGAAGTGATTTCTTGATGAGAAGTGTTAGGATTGGATGCTTGCGTCAAGCTTGCCGGATCCGGCGCACGCAGGATCTGCTCGGCAACGGACCGCGCCGCCGCCTGCAGCGCCTGATCCCGCGGCGAAAGCGTTTCACCATCGATGTCGCTGACGTTCTTCGCCGCCTGGTCGATATCGTCCGTCGGAAGGCCGGCCATACCGCCATAAAAATCTGCCAGCGGGCCGAAGGCATTGTCGGTACCCGCGCTAAGCAGCTGCACATGTTCGACCGCCATGCGCGCCAGCTCAGGCTTGCCCGCTATCGCTGCAGCGCGGGCGATGCGCAGATAGACCTCGCGCTGGCGCGGGGCATCCATGAAGGAGAGGATATCGACGACATCATGCGGTTTCACATCGTGATCATGGGCGACGACGAGCTTGACGAAAAGATCGGCGAACTGGCTAGCATAGGGCGAATGCAGGAAGCGTCTGGCATAACGCTGCGAATAGGCGAGCCCCTTGTCGAGCATTCCCTTGTCGACGCAGATGGCGAGGGAACGGCGCAAGGCCGCCTCCTCGACAATCGTGCCCGGCGCGGCCAGACGTGCCTGGTCGTAGAGGCCAAGCGCATCTGTCGGTTTGCTGGCGATCATCACGTTGCCGCCGATCAGCGCCAGGTATGGACCGATCTTCTTGTCGCGATATTCCTTAGCGGTTTCCTCCAGCGTCTTGGCGACGAGCAGCCCCTTGCCCGTCAGATATTTGCGCAGCACATCGGTGACGCGGTTGTCGAAATAGCCGTTGACGTCATGGGCGATCAGATATTCGAGCGTCTGGGGATTGCCGCCGCTCATCGTATAGATCAGCGCCGCATCGACATTGCGGTCGTCATCGAAAATCTTTGTATCGGCCGTTCGCAGCCGTTCGTCGATGGTTCCCAACATGAAGCGCTGCATTTCGCCGGCCGAATGATCGCCGGCGACGACGGAATCCTGTACGAACTGCAGCGACCGCAGCATCTTGTACGGCGCAAGATCGTCCGGATCCTGCGCTTTGCCTGCGGCAGGCGAAAGCATCGCCAGGCCGAGGGCCATAAATCCGACGTAGCGATGCTGCCGACGCGCCATCCGACTATCCCTATTCCGCCTGCACCAGGATCTCGATCCGACGGTTGGCCGCATTGAACGGGTCGGCGGGAAGCTTCAGCCGACGGTCGGCGAAACCGGAGACCTGGGAGACGCGCGTCTCGTCCAGCCCGCCGCGCACGAGCATGTAATAGGCGCTCTGGGCGCGATCCATCGAAAGCCGCCAGTTCTCGTTCTGCCCGCCCTTGTATTGGCGCCCGTCCGTGTGGCCGCGGACGGCGACTGCGCCCCCCCTCTCCTTCAGGATCGTCCCGATCTTTTCCATGGCGAGCACCATCTCCTGGCGCGGAACGGCCGAACCGATATTGAACATCGAATCGTCGTTCTGGTCGGAGATGCTGACCAGCAGGCCGCCTTCGGCTGCCGTCACTGTCAGGCCTTCGGCGAGCTTGCCGGCAACACCGCCGATCTGTTGCGCGATCTCCGCCTGAAGCTGTTCGGCTTCCTTCTTCTGCTGCTCGGTCCCAGCCGCGCTCTTGTCGGCTTCCTTCTGATGCTCGACGTCCTTCCGAGCTTCCGCCTTCTTCTCCTCAGGCGCCCTGCCATCCGTCGCCTTGCCGTCCCTGGTCTCGGCGGGGCCGGTCGTTTCCTTGGTCTGCTTGGCTTCCTTGGCGGGCGCTTCCTTAGCGGGCTTCTGATCGCTCGCCAAAGGCACCGGCTTCATATCCTCTGCCTTGGCGATCTCCGTCGTCTCGCTCTCGGCCGCCTGCTCCTCGCTCTTGCCGGGCGGCAGGGGTTTTCCGGCCGTTGTCACCTCCACCTGCTTCGTCCAGAAATCCGGATCGAAGGGATCGCGATAGGCTTGACCGCCATCGGCGCCGGTGGCAGGGCCGGAATCGGCCGCGCCGCCATCGCCCTTGGCGCTGACATTGGCCTGCTGGCCGACCTCCTGGGCGATCTCGGCGAGTACCGAATAAGGATTCTCGAAGAAATCGGCCTCGGAATAATTGGTCTGGTCGCCTGAGGTCGATGTCTGGTCGTCACCATCGGCGGCGGACTTGCCCTCGGTCGGATTATCTTCCTTCTGTTTCGACTTTTCCTTCTTCTCCTCGCCCTCGGCATGGTCGACAGGCTTCTTCAGGCCTTTCTCGGTCGGCTTTTCGTCGGCAAGCTTGATCGGATTGAAATAGGTCGCGACCGCGGCCTTGGTCTCCTCGTTGGCGGCGTTGACCAGCCACATGACCAGGAAGAATGCCATCATCGCTGTCATGAAGTCGGCATATGCAATTTTCCACGCACCGCCGTGGGCACCATCGTGATCACCGCCGCCATGCCGCTTGACGATAATGATCTCGTTTCTGCCGTGGTGATGGTTTTCGCCGTCGCTCATTCGAGAACTTTCTTCAAGCTGGCCGCCCAGGCGGACATTCGGGTGACGATGACGGATTCACCGATTTCGACGGCTAGATCGACATCGTCTGCCTCGATGTGCCGAACCGCGGCAGCATGTTCGCCGAGCTCGGCCTTCAATATGTCGAAGAGGCTGGTCGGACCCCTGACGACGATCGGTCCGGCCGCGCCTTCGAGAATCGCTTCACGCAGCAAAGCGGCGAGACTTTCGGCAGCCTTCGCCGCAAGCGCGTCCGTCACGACGGGCGCAATGGCCGTGGCTGCGCCAGCGCTGACCAGCTGAGCGACTTCTTCGGCGATATCGCGGACGCGGGATGCAATGACCGCCGCCGCCTCCACTTCATAGCGAATCTTCAGTTCCTCGAGCGCGCGCGCATGGGCCTCGGCCAGAGCGCGCGCCTCGCTTTCGTATTTCTCGGCCAAATCAGCGGTCGCCGCGGCATGGCCTTGCGCATAGGCGTCACGCCGCTCCGCCTCGAGGTCGACCGGCGGTTCGCTCGGCGGCTCCGGAAAAACATCTCCGGCCAAATCGTCGATATCGATGATCGGCCCTGACGGCTTCGGTTCGCCGAAGTCCTTCAAATACCGAGAAAGCGAAATGCTCATAGAAACCATCCAGCGTCCGGGAGACGTGCGGCATGCCCGCCCCCGTTCAAAATGACCTTGTGCGCGACATGTCCTTCGCAGCGAACAAGGGCTTGACCTTGCACCGGCACGATTTTCGGACGATGCCTTCATGCCGGAAACTAGGAAGTCAAACTTGCGCGAAGATGAATGGCGCCGCCGCCATCAGTGATCACGCCCAGCTCTATTCCAGCAGAATGAGGATCTTGCTCGCTGCCGTGTTGAGGATCGAGATCGCTTCGACGGCCATCTGCTTCTGGGTTTCAATCGCCTTCTGGCGGATCGAAGCCTCATCCATATCGGTATCGACGAGCGCGCCGACGCTTTTGTCGATCGAATCCGACAGATCAGCGGCGTAATCGATCTGATCGTCGATACGCGTCTTCATCACACCGATGGAGGCTGCCGTCGTCGTCAGTGAGGAGAACAGGGAGTCGGTCACATCGAGCATGTCGACGAGCTGGGCGTCGGTGGTGTTCTTGCCGATCGCGATTTCGCTGCCCGTCGCCGGCGTGGTCGAACCGGCGTCCAGCAGGTAATAATTCCGCGGTCCGGTGCCGCTGTTGTTGATCGCCTGGGCGTCAATCGCCTTGGTGAACAGGCCACCGCTCGCATTGTTCTTGTCGATGAGGATGGTCTGCGACGAAGGGAAGTCGATGGTCTGGGCCTGGTATTCGCCCGTCGAGGCGCGCACGAAGCCTGAAATGACCGACCATGCCGGCGGCGCGGTCTTGTCACTGTTCAGCAACCAGTTCTCGCCTGCAAACGACGTTGATTCGACAACGGTCTTCAGCTGCTCCTTATATTCGCTGATCTCGGCATTGATCTTGTCCTTGTCGGTGCCGGGCTCTCTTGCAGCAACCAGCTTGGCGCGGATCTGGCTGACGAGATCGAGCGCCGAATTCATTGCCGTGTAGGTCGCATCCACCTTGGCAGCGCCGAGACCCAGCGCATCGCCGATCGTGCCGAGATTGGTGCTATCCGAGCGCATGACAGTGGCGACCGACCAGTAGGAGGCATCGTCTGCGGCCGTCTCGATCCGATAGCCCGAAGAAACTTGCTGCTGGGTCTGACTGGCTTCTTTGTTGATGCTGCGCAGCACCGCAAGTGCATTCACCGCGGCCGCGCTGGTAATCTTAACGGTCATCGACAGGGTCTCGGAATAAGATGAAAGGGCAGGCCGGATTGCCGGCGGCGACTGAAGTGGCCTCATGCCTCCGGCGAAATTTCACCGGCGCGTCGCAAAAGCAAATCAACTCAAGGCGAAGTTAACTCGATATCAACTTGTTGGGCAAGAGCGGCGCCGCGAGCGCGACATTCGGATTGCCTCGCAAGTCAAACCATTGTTGTCAAAGAAAGAACCGCGCCGTTTCGGGCGCGGTCCGGAAGGTTTTCTGCTTGCGGCCGAACGGCGGCGCAAGATTCGGTCCAGCTTCAGCGGCTGATTTAGCTGCGGAACAGCGTGAGGATGTTCTGAGCGCTGGAGTTGGCGATCGACAGCGACTGGATCGCCAGCTGCTGCTGGGTCTGCAACGCCGTCAGCTTGCTCGATTCCTCTTCCATGTCAGCATCGACGAGGCGGCCGACGCCCGAATCGATCGAATCGGTGAGCGCTCCGACGAAGTTTTCCTGCAATTCGATACGCGTCGAAATCGAACCGAGTTGCGATGCAGCCTTGGTCATCGCTTCGAGGCCGGCCTCAATCGAGGTCAGGGCCATGGAAATCTCAGCCGAACCGAAGGTGCTGATGTCCATAGAGTAGATCGAACCGATCGTGCCGTAGGACGTGCCGATAATGCCGGAACTCGTCTCGATCGTACCGGTCGAGGTCATGCCGAAAAGAACATTGCCCGTAGAGCTCGTGTCCAGGACGTAGTCCGTCGTCTTGACCGAGACGTTGCCGTTTCCGTCGCGGACGAAGGTCGACACGACGCTCTTGGTGCCGTCGGCACCGGCGACCCAGTTTTCACCGGAGAAGGAAGCCGACTGTGCGATGCTGAGCAGCTGCTGCTGCAGCTGACCGATTTCTTCCTGGACCTTGGTCTTGTCGACGCCCTTTTCGGTTGCGGCAACGATCTTCGCCTTGATCTCGCTGATGACGTCAATGGCGCTGTCCATGGCGGAGTAAGCGGTGTCGACCTTGGCGGCGCCTAGACCGAGAGCGTCGGACACGGCCGAAAGCGCCTTGTTGTCCGAACGCATGGTCGTTGCGATCGACCAGTAGGCGGCATTGTCGGCAGCCTTTTCAACACGATAACCCGACGAGACGTGGTTCTGCGTGTCTTCGAGGCTGTCGTTGATTCCGCGGAGTGTCTGAAGAGCGGCCATTGCCGCGACGTTCGTCAAAATGCTGGTCATGAAATGATTGCCCCTTGTTGGCATCTGGGAAAAAGGGACATTCCGGAATGTTACCGGGAACGGGGATCAGCCTCATGCCTGTTAACCGGTTGTTAATTTCGGTTAACCCGCCGTCTCGTTGAGCTGAGAAGACAACATTATGGTTAATCAATCGTTAACGGAAATAAGAAAGCCGCGCTTCGTCGAAGCGCGGCTCGGCACGAGGTGCCCGCCGGAGACCGGCGGGCCATATTTTCCGGCGCTTATTAGCCGCGGAAGAGCGACAGGATGGTCTGCGAAGAGGAGTTCGCGATCGACAGCGACTGGACAGCCAGCTGCTGCTGGGTCTGGAGGGCGCTGAGCTTGGAGGACTCTTCTTCCATGTCAGCGTCGACGAGGCGGCCGATACCGGAGTCGATCGAGTCGCTCAGAGCCGACACGAAGTTTTCCTGAAGTTCGATACGCTTGGAGATCGAGCCGAGAGCAGCACCGGCGCTGGTCATGGACTTCAGAGCCGATTCGACGTTGGTCAGAGCGGACTGGATCTCGCCGAGGGTGAAGTTGGTGATGTCCATCGCGTAGACCGAACCGGTCGCGCCGTTCGAAGAACCGAGGATACCTGTGGAGGTTTCGACCGCGCCGCCGCTCATGCCGAACAGAACGTTGCCAGTGGAGCTGTTGTCGAGAACGTAGTCGGTCATCACGACCGAAACGGCGTTGGAGCCGTCGCGGACGAAGGAGGCAACGACGTTCTTGGTGCCGTTAGCGCCGGCAACCCAGTTTTCACCGGAGAAGGAGGCCGACTGAGCGACGCTCAGGAGCTGCTGCTGCAGCTGGCTGATTTCTTCCTGGACCTTGGCCTTGTCGACGCCGTTTTCAGTCGCGGCAACGAGCTTGGCCTTGATATCGCCGACGACATCGATGGCGCTGTCCATGGCGGAGTAAGCGGTGTCGACCTTGGCGGCGCCGAGGCCGAGAGCGTCGGAAACAGCCGAAAGAGCCTTGTTATCCGAACGCATGGTCGTTGCGATCGACCAGTAAGCAGCGTTGTCGGCAGCTTTGCCGACGCGGTAGCCGGACGAAACGTGAGCCTGGGTCGTCTGGAGACCCTGGTTGACGCCACGCAGAGTCTGGAGGGCTGCCATTGCAGCATTATTGGTATTGATGCTCGTCATAGTTTGTTTGCCCCTTGTTGGCAGATTTTAAGAAGGGACATTCCGGATTTTCGGCCGGCCCACAGCGATCAGCATCATGCCTGTTAACCATTCTCGTTAGGGTTAACTCGCCGTTTCGATGGGCCTAGAAAACAGCAAGATGGTTAAGGAAAGCTAAATTCAAAATCGAAATTGCGTAAAAATATCTGATACTTACAGAGATTTACATTAACCTTATGTTAAAACATTTCGCGGCCGGGGATGAGCCGGCCGCGAAACTTGAAAGCCTTGTGCCGACCGTTTTAACGGAAGAGCGACAGGATGTTCTGCGAAGAGGAGTTCGCGATCGACAGCGACTGGATCGCCAGCTGCTGCTGGGTCTGCAGAGCGCTGAGCCTCGAGGATTCTTCCTCCATGTCGGCGTCGACGAGACGGCCGATACCGGAGTCGATCGAGTCGCTGAGAGCCGAGACGAAGTCTTCCTGGCTGTCGATGCGGCTGGAGAGCGAGCCGAGAGCAGCACCGGCGCTGGTCATCGACTTCAGAGCCGATTCGACGTTCGTCAGAGCCGACTGGATCTGGCCGGCCGTGAAGCTGGTGATGTCCATCGAGTAGATCGAACCGGTCGCGCCCGTCGAGGTACCGAGAATACCCGTGGAGGTTTCAACCGCGCCAGCGCTCATGCCGAACAGAACGTTGCCGGCGGAGCCGCTGTCGAGGACGTAGTCGGTCGTGGTGATCGATACGGCGTTGGAGCCGTCACGGACGAACGACGAAACGACGCTCTTGGTGCCGTTAGCGCCGGCAACCCAGTTCTCGCCGTTGAAGGAAGCCGACTGAGCGATGCTCAGGAGCTGCTGCTGCAGCTGACCGATTTCTTCCTGCACCTTGGCCTTGTCAACGCCGTTTTCAGTTGCGGCAACCAGCTTGGCCTTGATTTCGCCGACGACGTCGATGGCGCTGTCCATGGCGGTGTAAGCGGTATCGACCTTCGCAGCACCAACGCCGAGGGCGTCGGAAACGGCCGACAGTGCCTTGTTGTCCGAACGCATGGTCGTTGCGATCGACCAGTAGGCAGCGTTGTCGGAAGCCTTTTCAACGCGATAACCCGACGAAACGTGGTTCTGCGTTTTGTTGAGGCCCTGGTTGACGCTGCGCAGCGTCTGGAGAGCGGCCTGTGCGGAAGAATTCGTGTTAATGCTTGTCATAAATCTGTCCCCTGGAAACTAGATACAAAAAGGAGGACATACCGGACTGTAATACCGGCGATGACGGACCAGCTTCATGCTACTCGGCGCCTGCTTGTTTGGCCCAAACCCGTCATGTCCAGGGCAATCTCGCAGCCAATGCTTGCCAACTTCTTAAAAATAGAGGCTCCGTTCCGGCTCCTTACATCCCATAGTTAATACCGGCTGAATCTATCCCTTCGCATGCTAACATATCGGGAAAGAAGCCGTTTTCCCTCGGACAAGACAATGTCTTCATGAGGCGCACCTGTTTCAAGCAAGCTTCGAATGGCAACATGGCAGGTGCCGGGATAGCATCATCGGATCAATCCACCCGTTGTCCGGGAGGACGGATCGTGGGCGCTCGGCAATCGACAGCCATGCGAGAAAATTTCCTTCACGGAGTTGGGTTTTGAACAGCAAAGTTTCGTTCTCTGCGGCATCCAAAGATTACCAGGCAGGCCGCTACACAAAGTCCTTGGCGACGCTCAACCAGCTCATCGATACTCAGCAGGACGCCAAGACCTATGCGCTGCTGGCCAAGAACCTCGTGCAGCTCGGCTTCAAGGCCGATGCCGCGAAAGCCTATGGTCTGGCCGGCAATTGCGAAGGACCAAACGCCTACGAATATCAGAAGCAGGCTGCCAAGCTGCACTACGAAACCGGCAACGAGGACGAAGCGCTGCTGATCGCCATGCGCAACCTCACCAGAGCGCAGGAAGATCCCGAACTCGCCTTCATCATCACCGCGATCTATCTGAAGCGCCAGCAGCGGGATATCATCCGCCCGTTCAAGACGGTTCTGTCGGAAAGCATGAACCCCGATCACATGCGCCTGGCGGCCCTGCTGCTCAGCGACGATCTCAACGACGCAACCAACCAGACGCTTGCCCGCAACATCTTCAAACGCTTCCCGGGCAATCACGCCTTCCGCTTTCTTCACCTCGTTTTTGCCCGGGAATTCAACGATTTCGACGAGGCGGCCAAGCATCAGGCAGTGATCGACGACGCGCTGGCAAAGGGCAATGTCGAGATCCTGCGCAAGGACAACCCGTTCTATCATCTGCACTGGTGCGGCAACGAAGATTTCAACCGGTATGCGACGATCGGCACGGCCCCGCTTAACCAGGAACGCATCGCTTTCCGCCGCAACCAGCCGCACACATGGTCGAACAAGATCCGCATCGGCTACATGTCATCGGACTTCTGGGATCGCCACGCGACGATGAAGCTGCTGCAGCGCATTCTCGAATTGCACGACAGGGACAGGTTCGAGGTGACGCTCTTCTGCCATACAGGTCCCGAATACCTGAAGCATAACGTCACCGACCGCAGCCGCTGGGGCAGGATCGTCGACATTCACGGCTTCTCCGACCAGGCCGTGCTGGAAATCGTACGCGAGCACAATATCGACATCATGGTCGATCTCAAGGGTCATACGTCGGGCAGCCGCGCGTCAGCCTTCAACCTGCCGCTCGCACCTGTTCATGTCGGATGGCTCGGTTTTCCCGGCAGCACCGTCAACATCGATCTCGACTACGTCATCGGCGACCATTCGGTGCTGCCCGACTTGGCCAAGCCATTCTTCCATGAGAAATTCTGCCGGCTTCCGGAGAGCTACCAGCCGAATGATCCGATGCATCGCCCGAAGCCGCGTCCGGTCACCCGCGAGCAGCTCGGCCTGCCGGAAGAGGCCTTCATCTTCGCCTCCTTCAACGGCAACCGCAAGATTACGCCTGATGTGGTCAACAGCTGGTGCCGGATCCTCAAGCGGGCGCCGAACAGTGTGCTCTGGCTGATGGCCAATTCGCCGCGCAACCAGGCAAACCTGCTGAAGCAGTTCCAGACATCAGGCATTGCGCCCAAGCGCATCATCTTCTGCCCGCGCGCGCCCTACGAAGATCACATCAGCCGCCAGCAGGCAGCCGACCTCGGGATCGACACCTTCCCGGTCAACGGCCATACGACCACCTCGGAGCAGCTCTGGGGCGGCCTGCCGGTTTTGACCGTCAAGGGCACCAACTTCGCCTCACGCGTCAGCGAAAGCCTGCTCAGGGCGATCGATCTGCCCGAGCTCGTCGCAAGCGACCTGCAGGCTTATGAGGACCTTGCCGTCGAACTGGCGCAGAACCCGGGACGGATCGCCGAATACAAGGCACACCTCAAGGAGAGGCGCTATATCGCGCCGCTCTTCGACGCCGAACGCTTCTGCCATCATCTCGAGCAGGCCTATGAAATCATGGCAGAGCGCGCCAAGCAGGGCCTCGCACCCGATCACATGGATATTCCGGCGCTGCCGCCGCGCACGACACCGTTCGCAGCCGAGTGATGTTTTCCGAGACGGAATACCCGCCGAAGCGGTCCTGTTCGCTTCAGCGGGTCTTTACTTCTTTGCGATCAGTTCACGCCCGATGCGTTTAGGCGGCTCTCTGCGCAGAACGACGGCCGTCGTGACCGAGCCATAGCGCGCAATGGCATCGACGATGCTTTCAAGGCCACCCGGCGTAGGAACAATGACTTTCAGGTGAAAACAATCCTCTCCTGTCAGCCTTAGAACCTCGATGATCTCAGGCATATCGGAAAATTGCTTCAAGCATGTCTTGATATGCTCGTGCGTGGTGCGCAGGCGAATGACGGCCATCATGCCAAGCCCAACTGCGGCGGGGTCGATGACGGCTCTGTACGCCTCAATGATACCGCGTTCTTCAAGCCGTTTGAGACGCTCCGACGTGGCCGGCTGGGAAAGACCGACCTTCCTTCCGAGCTCGGAGACGCTGATGCGTCCATCATCCTGCAAGACTTCGATGATGGCGATGTCGGTTGGATCAAGATCTGGACTGATATCGGTGCGCTTTGCCATCAACCTTCAATCTATCGGATTATCCGGTGCTTTTCCGATAGATGCCAATTTGGTTCGCAGGTGTAAACCGCCATACTCCCGCTGAAGCGAAGAAGAGGCGAGATATGACCGAATTCATTCATTTGCCGGGCATCGGCAATTCCGGAAACGCTCACTGGCAGAGCCGTTGGGAGAATGCCAATCCGGCCATACGCCGTTTTGCACCGACGAGTTGGGATCAGCCGGATCTTTCCGACTGGATCCAAGCCTTGGAGCAAGCGGTGCGCAGAGCGAAAACACCACCTGTTCTCGTGGCGCATAGCCTCTCCTGCCTGCTTGTAGCACATTGGCATCAGCGGACCTCTTCGCCGATCAAGGGAGCGTTCCTCGCCGCCGTGCCAGACCCTCTTTCTCCGAGCTTTCCTGCGGACGCCGCAGGCTTTGCAGATGTGCCGCAGGTGCAGTTCGGCTTTCGATCGCTGATCGTCGCTAGCACCACCGATCCCTATGGTTCGCTCCCCTACGCCGAAACGCGAGCAAAGCAATGGGGTAGCGAGTTGAAAATCATCGGCGCGGCCGGCCACATCAATGGCCAAAGCGATCTGGGTGACTGGCCGGAAGGTCTGGCATTGCTGATGGATTTCGCGAGCCGCGCATAGCATAAACCGCTCGATCGAGGAACCGAAGTTCCTCATCGCCCCAGCCGGTCAGCTGAACGAGCGCACCAGGCTGCCGACGAGCAGATTCCAGCCGTCGATCAGGACGAAGAAGAGAATCTTGAAAGGCAGCGAGATCGAAGTCGGCGGCAGCATCATCATGCCCATCGCCATGGTGATGGTTGCGACGATGAGGTCGATGACGAGGAACGGCAGCACGACGAGAAAGCCGATCTCGAAACCGCGGCGAATCTCCGAAATCATGAAGGCAGGGATCAGCACGCGATAGTCGATCGGATCGGTCGTCTGGATGTTCTGCCCGCGCTCACGCGCCAGATCGACGAAGAGCGCCAAATCCTTGTCGCGGGTATTGGCCGCCATGAAGGTGCGGAAGGGCTCGGCGATACGCTGCACCGCCTCCGTCTCGTTGATCTGGTTGGCAAGCAGTGGCTGAACGCCGTTCTGCCAGGCCTGATCGAAGGTCGGCGACATGACGTAGAAGGTCATGAAGAGCGACAGCGACAGGAGGATCATGTTGGAAGGCGTCGAGGAGAGGCCCATCCCCGAGCGCAGGATCGAGAAGGCGATGACGAAGCGCGGGAAGCTCGTCACCATGATCAGGATGCCGGGCGCGACCGAAAGTACGGTCAGCAGGCCGAAGGTGCGGATGATCCAGGCGGCGACGGAGCCATCGACCGGCACGTTCAACAAGTCGGTCGGCAGCTGCTGTGCCACCGCCAGTTCCGGCACCGCCATCATGGCGGCAAGGAAAACTATGAAACGAATCATTCGATGACAAAGGTCCTGAACATGACCTTCGATACCCGCCCTTGCGAGCGAAGGTCAACACGTTCCTGGATGTCATCCTTGAGATATTGAAAGCCCCGCGGCCCCTCGATCTGCTGAAGGGAAACGGTCCTGACATAGGCGAGGATATCCTGATGAATGTCCTCGGCGACCTTGACGTCGGGCGGCCCGTTGAACAACAGCGCGACTTCTAGTCGGACCCAGTTTTCCGACGGGTAAGCAAGGTTCGATGTAATCGGCTCGAGCTGGACGACGTTGTTGGCCTCGGTCGAGATGCGCGCCAGCCCCTCCTCGGCCTTCTTCTTGGCCTCGGCTTCCTTGGCCTGCTCTGCCTCTTTGGCGCCCTTGATCTGGGGCGCGACGATCGTGCCGACCGCCCAGCCGCCGCCGGCGCCGAGGAGCGTCAGGACGGCAATGCCGATGATCGTCATCAGGCCGGATTTCTTCTTCGATTGACCTGCGCTTACGTCTTCGTCTGCCATCGTCGTTGGGCCTCAAAGCGGCGAGAAAAGATCGACGGCCTGCTGCCCGCGCGGAGGCTGCTGCACTTCCATCAGGCGACCGCGGCCGCCATAGGAGATGCGGGCTTCGGCGATCTTGTCGTAGGAGATCTGGTTGTCGGCGTTGACGTCCTGCGGACGCACGATACCGGCGACGTTCAGGATGCGCAGCTCCTGGTTCAGACGGACTTCTTGCGAGCCAGAGATGACGAGGTTGCCGTTTTCAAGAATAC
The DNA here is from genome assembly GCF_017948245.1 of Rhizobium sp. NLR16a. Taxonomy (NCBI): domain Bacteria; kingdom Pseudomonadati; phylum Pseudomonadota; class Alphaproteobacteria; order Hyphomicrobiales; family Rhizobiaceae; genus Rhizobium; species Rhizobium sp. NLR16a. The sequence goes on from NZ_CP072865.1 coordinate 3,448,616, forward strand.
CGGTGACGACGGCCGCAACGAGAAGGGTCAGCTTGTCGGTGCGCTCGATCTTGCCCTTGCCGTCGGTGCTGGTATCCGAACCGTAGGTCAGATCGGTCTTCGATTCCGGGGTCCAGCCGAAGATCTGGGCATTGACGTCCCAGTTCATGCCGCTCGAATTCTTGCGGCTGCGGTTGGTCTCGTTGTCGAAGGAGGCTTTGTCGTTGATCTGGATGTCGACGGTCAGGATGTCGCCGACGTTCAGCGCGCGTGCATCCTTGAAGAGCGCGGCCTGCGAATCGCTCCAGAGCGAATAGCCCTGCGCCACGGCACGCGGCTGCTTCGGATAAAGCGCCATCTGCGGGGTCTGGCCATAGGCAAGTCCACTGCCGATCGGGCTCATGGCGGGCGCACGGCCGATCTCGCTGACTGCCGTCGGGGACTGGCAGCCCGCTAGGAGTGCGAGGGCGGCGACCGCGGCCGGGAAACGCATGTTCATGAAGGATCCTTCGACGTATTGGGATCGGACGCACTGGCGATGATGCCGGCGATGATGGCGGCTTTCTGCGGGTCCATCTCGTTGAGGATGAGGCTCGACTGACGCGGACCGAGCCGCATGATGACGGCCGAGGCCACTTCGACCTTCATGTCCTGCAGCTGGAGCGCCGCCGCATCCGGCTTCATCTTCTTATAGATTTCGGTGAGGCCGGCTTCCGCCTGCTGCAGGAAGTCGTCGCGCCGCTTCAGCCAGTCCTGGTATTCGGCCTTGCGCTTGTCCATCTCCTCCATCCGGGCGTCGATGTCGGCGCGGAGCCTTTCCAGCTCCTGTTTCTGCAGCAGGTAGCGCTGGTCGCGGGCTGGATCGGCGATGTTGGTGCAGAATTGCTTGATCTCGTCCTGAGACGTGATGTCTCCCTCCGGGTGCTCCTGTGCGAAGGCACCCGGGATCGACAGCAGGACGAGGCCGGCTGCCGGCAGCGCCAGGCGGCGCAGCAGCTGCAGCACGGTCATGTCAGGATTCAGGATCGTCATCATTGCAATACAAGCTCCGCCTGCAGGGCGCCCGCCGATTTGATGCCCTGGAGAATGGCGATGATCCCATCCGGTTTCACGCCGATATTGTTGAGACCGGCAACAAGGGTCCTGAGGTCGGGACCGTCGATTATGGCAACGCGCCCGCCGGTCTGCTCAGCCGCGATATCGGTCTGCGGCTGAACGGCAGTCCGCCCGCGCGAGAAGGGTTCGGGCTGGATGATCTGCGGCGTCTCGGTGACCTGAACCGTGAGTGTGCCGTAGCTGACGGCGACCGGCGAGACGCGGACATCGGAGCCGATGACGATCGTTCCAGTGCGCTCGTTGATAACCACCTTGGCCGGCGTATCGGTTTCGACGATGAGGTTTTCGACGTCGGCCATCAGCCGGGTGAGATCGGCCGTGCGCGGTTTCTGGATCACCACTTCCTGCGAATCCTTGGCTTCGGCGACCGGGCCGCCGAAGCGCGCGGAGGCATAGCCATTGACGATGTCGGCAATGCGGATCGCCGTCGAGAAATCGGGATTGCGCAGCTGCAGGACGAGATTGACTGAATCCTTGAAATGCGACGGCAGTTCGCGTTCGATGATCGCGCCGCCGGGTACGCGGCCGGCGGTGGTGACGCCTTCGGTCACCGTCGCCGCCTGGCCCTGCGCCTGAAAGCCGGAGACGATAACAGAGCCCTGGGCGACAGCATAGATCTGGCCGTCGGCACCGGAAAGCGAGGTCATGACGAGCGTGCCGCCGCGCAGCGAGGTCGCATCGCCGAGCGAGCTCACCGTAACATCGAGACGGCTGCCGGGGCTCGCGAAGGGCGGCAGGTTGGCGGTGACCATCACGGCCGCGGTGTTCTTCGCGTTGGACTGGCCGCCCTGTGTCGAGATGCCGAGATTCTGGAGCATTGCCCGCATCGACTGCTCGGTGAAGGGCGAGGAACGGAAGCCGTCGCCGGTTCCCTGCAGGCCGACGATCAGACCGTAGCCGATCAGCTGGTTATCGCGGCCGGCCTGAAGCGAGGCGATATCCTTGATGCGTGACGTCAGCGCCCAGGCGGGCGCCACGTCGGCCAAACTCATGGCGACAACCGCAGCAAAGGCGACGATACGGAAGAACAATTTCATTTCGCCCTCACATGGATCGTGCCGTCCGCAAGCACCGTGCCGCTGACGATGACGCCGGAATCCATATTACGTGCACGGACCACCTGCCCCGTCGCGCCGTCTTCGAGCGGCGTGCCGGCAGCGGAGATCGTCATTGCGCCGAGAGAGAAGACCAGGCGGATCGAAGAGCCGCGCGTCACCGTATAGGGCTCGCGCAGGGCTGAAACCGAGATTGTGCGCCCCGGTAGCAGCGTGCGTTTGGAAACCAGACCTTCGACCTGCGAAATCGATTTGGCATAATCGCCGGCGAGGTTGGGGTTGGTGACCTCAACCTCCTGAAGCTGGCTGCCCGACAATGTGTCGCCGGGGTAGATGATCGTCGTCGGGACGACGGCATAACCCATGCCGGCACCCGCGTCCGCAGGCAAGACCACGCCCGCGAGTGCGATCGTGGCTGCCGCCACCCATCCTGAGATGCGTCCTGCCCGGCAAAACATCATGTTTCGGCCCTTCCCTTTACTTCAGGTTCTTGCTGACGATGGAGGCCATTTCATCAGCGGTCGTGATCACCTTGGAATTCATTTCGTACGCACGCTGAGCCGATATCAGCTCGGTGATTTCCTTCACCGGGTCGACGTTCGAGGATTCCAGATAACCCTGCTTCATATAGGCAAAGCCTTCCTCGTCGGGGTTGCCGACGACCGCATCGCCCGAGGCCGGCGTTTCCTGGAAGAGATTGTCGCCGATCGGCTGAAGACCCGCTTCGTTGACGAAGTCGGCAAGCGTCAGCTGTCCAAGAACAGTCGGATCGGTCTGACCCGGCAGCTTCGCCGAGACCTCGCCGGAGCGGCTGATGGTCAGTTCGGTCGAACCCTGAGGGATGGTGATCCCAGGCAGGACTTCATAGCCGTCGATGGTGACGAGCTGGCCCTGGTCATTCTTGTTGAAAGCGCCAGCGCGGGTATAGAGCGTCGTGCCATCGGTCGACTGAATCTGAAAGAAGCCCTTGCCGATCAGCGCCACGTCGAGGTCGTTGCCAGTCTGTGTCAGTTCGCCCTGGAGATGCAGATTGCGGACCGCGGAGGTCTGGACGCCGAGGCCGATATTTGCGCCTTCAGGAACGACGGCCTGATTGGCCCGGTTGGCGACGCCCTTGGCGCGTTCGGTCTGGTAGAGAAGGTCGGTGAACTCGGCGCGGGCCCGCTTAAAGCCCGTCGTGTTGATGTTCGCAATGTTGTTGGCGATGACTTCCAGATTGGTCTGCTGGGCATCCATGCCCGTTGCTGCGATGGCGAGCGCTCTCATGTATTCGTCCTCAAATCAGTTACATCTGCATCTTGGTGACTTCGAGAAAGGCCGAAACGACCTTGTCGCGGATGGCAATCGCGGTCTGCAGCGTCTGCTCGGCCTGGAGCATGGAATCAACGACTTCACGGGTCGTCGCCGTGCCCTTGATGCCGGCGAAGGACATGTTTTCGGCACCCTTCAGGCTGTTGACGGCGTCGGTCGCCATGCCGCCCAGGACCGAGGCGAAGCTCAGGCCATTGGCCGCACCGGCGGTGCCCGGCATGGTCGTTGCGGAGGACGAGGCGGAATTTTCGGTGTCGACGGCGCCGAGCGCGCGGGACATCGAAAGATTGCTGACATTCTGGACGCTGCTGATCATTGATTATTGGCTCTTCAGAAGATCGATCGTGGACGAGATGAGGTCGCGGGTCTGCTTGATGGTCTGCAGATTGGCGTCATAGGAGCGATTGGCTTCACGCATGTCAGCCATCTCGACGAGGATGTTGACGTTCGGCAATTTGACGACGCCCTTGGCGTCCGCCGCCGGATTGCTGGGGTCGAACTCGGTGCTGAAATCGCCTTCGTCGACGCCGACCTTCTTGACGTTGACGGTCTCGACGCCGCTGGTGCGGTCCATCTGCTGGCCGAAGGTGATCGTCTTGCGGCGATAGGGGTCGGCGCCCGGCGTGTCACCGGTCGAGCGGGCGTTGGCAATGTTTTCCGAGACGATGCGCAGGCGCGTCGATTGCGCCTCGAGCCCCGAACCGGCGATTTTCATAGCTGCGGAAAGCGGATCCATGACAATTACTTCCTGACCGTCATCAACATCATGCGGTTGAAGGAGCTGACCAGCGAGGTGTTCAGATCGTACTGGCGCTTGATGTCACCCGACTTGGAAAGCTCTTCGGCCAAACCGACGGTGTTGCCGGATTCCTGAATGCCGATCTCCTGGTCGAGGGCTGCTTCCTTGACGTCGATATCGCCGCTGTCGCTGAAATCGTTGCCGCTGAAGTGCGCCGGATTGGTGCGCGCCATGGTGATGTCGGATCTGTCCAGCACGGCATCGAAGGGCGTGACGTCCTTGGCGCGGAATTTCGGAGTATTGGCATTCGCGATGTTGCCGGCAACAACCTGCTGACGGATCGTCAGCCATTCCGCCTGTCGCGAAGCCAAGTCGAAAAGTTGGATCGGTTGCATGAGAACTCTCCGTTTTTACTATCCGGAACCTAGAGCGGTAATCTTGCGTGGGACTTACGGGAATTCGGCCTTCGAGGCCTCGCCGAAAACCGCCATAGAAAAGGGCCCCTGCCGGTTCGCGGCGGAGCCCCTCTTGTCTTCAGCCGTTGCGAAGGGATTCAGTCGTTCTTGTAGATATCGCCCTTGGAGGTGATGATCACCCACTTGCCCTCGCGCTGCTCGATCATCGCCAGGCGGCTTTCGTCGGGCAGGACCGAGCCGATGCGCACCACATACATGCCCGAGGGATCCTCGATCAGCGCCCGGCCGTTGGACACGTGGAGAAGGCGGAAGGAAGACTTGCCCGGGAAAGGCTGGTCTTCCAACATCACGCCGCCGTCACGCTGCTTGCCGAGATCGGAGACCGTCGCCGTCGTCAGCGGATCGATCGGCGGAGCCTTCTTGGCTGCCTCGTTCTTGTTGACCATGGCCAGCGGTGAGACGCTGAAGACGTTGCGGGCGGGCCAATCCGGCAGTTCGCGCGAATTGCTGCTGGTGGCGACGTTGATGCCGAACTTGTCCGCATTGAAGAAGACATACCAGGGGAAAAAGGCGGAGGCGCCGGCAAGCGCCAGGCCGGCGAAGGTGAGAAACCGATCCAGAGTGGCGGTCTTTTTGCGCTGCTTCAGGGAAGCGATGCGTTCATCGTCAAAATCAGCCACTTTTATCTCCTCTGCATGGGTGCGCCCTGATTGCCCATGCCGGCAGCAGCCTTGAGCGCGCCGGCGAGATCGGCAAAAGCGTCAACCGAGTCGCGATCGCCCGGAGACTGTTTCAGGACGTCGTAAATGATAGGGACCTGCTTGACCGCCATGTCGAGATCAGGATCGGCCCCCTGGCGATAACCGCCAATCAGGCGCAGGTCCCTCGTTTCCTCAAAGCGGTGGATCAATACCTTCAAGCGCGACACCAGCTTTTCCTGATCCGGAGTCCAGGCCTTGCGGGCAAGACGCGAGATCGAGGCGAGCGGATCGATCGGAGGATAGCGCCCTTCTTCGGCGAGACTGCGCTGCAAGACGATATGGCCGTCGAGAATGCCGCGCGTCGAATCGGCGATCGGGTCGTTGTGGTTGTCGCCATCAACGAGGATCGAGATAATGGCGGTGATCGTGCCGGCGCCTTCGGGGCCAGGACCGGCGCGTTCGAGCAGGCGCGGCAATTCGGTGAAGACAGAGGCAGGATAACCGCGGGCGATCGGCGGTTCGCCGGAGGCGGTCGCCACCTCGCGGATCGCATGGGCAAAACGCGTGACGCTGTCGACGATGAAGAGCACGTTTTCGCCCTTGTCGCGGAAATGCTCGGCGATGGTGACCGCCGTCAGCGGCGCCATCTTGCGCAGCATCGGGCTTTCGTCGCTGGTCGCGACGACGGCAATCGCCTTCTTCATATTGCTGCCGAGCGTATCCTCGATGAATTCGCGCACCTCGCGGCCGCGTTCGCCGACGAGCGCGATGACCACCTTGTCGAAGGCATCGGCGCGGGCAAGCATGGACAGAAGCGTCGACTTGCCGACGCCGGAGCCGGCAAAGATGCCGAGACGCTGGCCGAGGCAGAGCGGCGAAAAGATGTCGATCGCGCGCACGCCGGTCTTGAAGCCGGTCGCCACGCGCTGGCGCGTCATCGAGGGTGGCGCAGCGTTGGAAATCGAGCGGCGATCGAGCCCTTGGCCGATCGGACCCAGCCCGTCGATCGGCTCACACAGCGAATTGATCGTGCGCCCGCACCAGCTGTCGGATGGCGAAATTCGGAAGGCGCCTTTGCGAATGACCGTGTCATGGATGCCGATCGGCTCGCCCGGTTCGATCGGGCAGACATAGATCAGGTCCGGCTCGACACGAACGACCTCGCCGAGATGGATGCCAGTCGCCGATTTATGCGCTACGAATTCACCGAGACGAACATGACGGGAGAGACCGCGAACCGTATAGTGGCCGGCAGCGATGGTCTGGACGCGACCGCCATGAGCGACGGCGAATTCCGGCGATGCGTATCGGTCGACGAGACCCGCCAGATGCGCGAGCTTCGGAGAAAGGCCGTCTTCGGACAGTAGCGTCGTGCTCATTGCTTAGCGGCTGCCCCCAAGCGTCTGGACGGCCTGCTTGAACGAATCCTCGCTGTCGCGCATCAGCGAGGAAATGCTTTCGAAGGCACGGTTGACTTCGATCAGCTGAGTGATCTCGCGCATGGCGTTGACGTTGGAATTTTCCAGATAACCCTGCTCGACACCGACATTGAAGCGGTCGACGACGGCGCGCGGCTGGTCGGTGGTCAGGATGCCGCTGTTTTCGTAGCGCAGGTAACCCTTGCCGATATCGGCCTCGAACAGGCCCAGCGAACCGACCTGGCGGTCGCCTTGATAGATGATGCCGTCGGTGCCGACAGCAGGCTCGCCGCCCTTCGTGTCGAGCTGGATCGGTGCGCCGCCGGCATCGAGAACCGGATATCCGCGGATCGAAACGAGTTCGCCGGTATCCCTGAGCGTAAAGCGGCCGTCCCTCGTGAGGACGCGGCCGGCCGGTGTGTCGAGGGCAAACCAGGCATCGCCCTTGACGGCGAAATCAAGCATGTTGCCGGTGTGCTGCAACTCGCCGTTCTGCTCGTTCAGGTAGTCGTTGCCCTGGGAAACGAAGGCGACCTTGGTGTTCAGCTTGTTCTTGGTGGCCGCCACCATCTCGTCGAACTTCACCTCGGTGGCGCGAAAACCGGTGGTGTTCACGTTCGCCATGTTGTCGGCGATGGTGTTCAAGCGCTTTTCAAGCGCCATCTGCGACGACAGAGAAACGTAAAGACCGGATTGCATGTCTGTAAGCTCCAAGCATTGGCGATGAACGGAACGAAAAGCCGGGCGTCGTCTGATCTGGTTCGGCCGGGATTTCGCTGAGGCGGCATCTCAGAAACGGGCGCGAGCGCGCCCATTCGTCTCCTTTAGATTGGCGGCAGATGCTTGCGCGAAGCTGGCACGTGGAAATGCCTGGGACCGACCCTTTCATCAGCCTCACGCAAGGCAGAAACCCTATCCGTCTCGAAGAAAAGCAACGTTCAGATTGGGCTGACGATGAACATCATTATCGGATTTATTGTTGTCTGCGGCTGCATCGTCGGCAGCTTCATGGCAATGGGCGGCGAAGTGGATGCGCTGTTCCAGCCCTTCGAATTTCTCATCATCGGCGGCGCCGGTCTCGGCAGCTTCATCATGGCGAACCCGATGAAGGTGGTGAAGGATTCCGGTAAGGCGCTTGCAGAGGCCTTCAAGCACGCCGTACCGAAGGAGCGCAATTATCTCGATACGCTCGGCGTGCTCTACTCGCTGATGCGGGACCTGCGCACCAAGTCGCGAAACGAAATCGAAGCCCATATCGACAATCCTGCCGAATCGACGATCTTCCAGCAGGCTCCGACGGTTCTGAAGAACAAGGAACTGACGGCCTTCATCTGCGATTATGTGCGCCTGATCATTATCGGTAACGCCCGTAGCCACGAAATCGAGGCGCTGATGGACGAAGAGCTCAACACCATCATGCACGACAAGATGAAGCCCTATCACGCGATCCAGATCATGGGCGATTCCTTCCCGGCGATCGGTATCGTTGCGGCCGTTCTCGGCGTCATCAAGGCGATGGCCCACATCAACGATTCGCCCGAGGTGCTTGGCCATCTGATCGGTTCGGCGCTCGTCGGCACCTTCCTCGGCATTCTCCTATCCTATTGCGTCTGCTCGCCGCTGGTTTCCCAGATCAAGGTCGTCCGCAACAAGCAGCATCGCCTCTATGTCATCGTCAAGCAGACGCTGCTTGCCTATATGAACGGTTCGGTGCCGCAGGTCGCTCTCGAATACGGCCGCAAGACGATCTCGGCCTACGAACGTCCTTCCATCGATGCGGTCGAACAGGAAATGATGAACCCAGGCGGCGAAAACAAGGCGGCTTAAATGACCATGAGCGATGCTTCGCGTGACAAACCGGCAATGGATCCCGCCCTTCTCGCCAAGCTGACCGGCGGGCTCGGAGACAGAGGCAGGGTCGCCAAGATCTGCAGCGCCTTCGGGGAGGTCTACAGCGAGTTCTTTCCCGACGTCATCAAAAGCGAGACCGGCCTCGACGTGACCGTCAGCTATCTCGGCTGCGAGATCGGCTACAAGAACCACCTGGTTGACGACCTCAGCCACAACGTCACGCTCGTCGACGCGACGCTGCGCAACTGGTCTCAGAATGTCACGCTTGCCTGCGGCAACGGTTTCGTCATCACGCTGATGGAACACCTGCTCGGCGCCACCGCCGATACGATCGAGGAGCCGGCCGAGCGGCTGCTCTCGGTCATCGAACTCGATCTGGCGGTCATGGTCTTCGACAAGATCGCCAAGGTGCTGCGCTCGGCGGTCAATGCACCTGGCGGTTTCGAGCCCAGTCTTTCGGCCCCGCACGCCCATGACGCCAGCCCCCGGCCGGCGGAGGACAAGCCGGACGAATTTGCCGCCGCCATCAACATGTCGATCACGCTCGCCGGCATTGTTTCGGAATTCGCACTGATCATTCCGCAGACGGCGCTGCTCAAGACCAAGGTGACGCCGCCGAAGCCGAAGCGCCAGACCGGCGGCAATTCGCCGGAATGGGCCGAACAGCTTGGCGATCAGGTCCGCCGCTCGCATGTCACGCTCGAGGCCAGGATCCGGCTACAGGACCTGACGCTGCGCACCATATCGAAGCTGATGGTCGGCGACGTCATCCCGTTCCGCGACGGCCGCGACGTCCGCGTCGAGGTCAGCGCCAATAGCAAGGAATTGTATATATGCGAGTTCGGGCGTTCTGGCGAAAACTACATGGTCCGCGTCAAGGATACGATGAACTCGGATGACGAACTCATCCGTCATTTAATGAATTGATCGGTTCTCTGGCTTCCGGGCTGCAAAGGCAGTTTGAGGCAAGTTTCAACTGGAATAGTGATTTCATGGCAACGAAGAAAACACAGCAGAACAGTGACCTCTCCCTGGATATGCCGGGCAGCGAGGCCGATCTCGACCAAGCGATCGACGATCTGCGCGGCGTGCTGAAGAAGGATGCCGATAGCGACCTGTCGCAGTTTGGCGCCGAACTGGAGAATGATGGCTTCGCGGCAGGAACGGATCTGACCGCCTTCGGCGGCGAGATTTCGGATTCCCCTTTCGGCGGCGATGATTTCGGCGGCGATTTCGGCGCCGGCAATGCCAGCCCGGCTGCAGGCATGGATTTCGGCGGCAGCTCTTCGTTCGAGGCGTCATCGGCGCCGCTCGGCAGCGCGCTGACCTCGAATTTCGAGCTGATCATGGACATTCCGATCGATGTCCAGATCATGCTCGGCACCAGCCGGATGCAGGTCTCCAGTCTGATGAATCTTAATGAAGGAGCGACGATCGCCCTCGACAAGAAAATCGGCGAACCCGTTGAGATCATGGTGAACGGCCGCAGGATTGCACGCGGCGAGATTACGGTTCTTGATAACGACGACACCCGGTTCGGCGTGAAGCTGATAGAAGTTTTGAGTACGAAAAAAGCCTGATCCCTGTGGGGACGGAGAGGTTAGACCATGATGGACTTTGACGATTTCGGCGGCGCGCTAGCCGGGAAACCGTTGACCCAGGCTGAAAAGGCGGCGGCGGTCCTTCTCGCCATGGGAAAGGGTGTCGCCGGCCGGCTGTTGAAATATTTCACTCAGGCCGAGCTGCAGACCATTATCGCATCGGCCCAGTCACTGCGCGCCATTCCGCCGGACGAGCTCCTGTCGCTCGTCTCCGAGTTCGAGGACCTCTTCACCGAGGGCGCTGGACTGATGGACAATGCCAAAGCGATCGAGGCCATTCTGGAAGAAGGCCTGACCCCCGACGAGGTGGACAGCCTGCTCGGCCGCCGCACGGCATTCCAGGCCTACGAGACCTCGATCTGGGATCGCCTCAGCGAAGCCGAGCCGGCATTCGTCGCACAGTTCCTGCTGCGTGAACATCCGCAAACCGTCGCCTACATCCTTTCGATGATGCCCTCCTCCTTCGGCGCCAAGGTGCTGCTGCAGCTTCCCGACAACCGCCGCGCCGACATCATGAACCGGACGGTCAATATGAAGGCCGTCAGCCCGAAGGCGGCGCAGATCATCGAGAACCAGGTGATGACGCTGCTTGCCGAAATCGAGGCAGAGCGCAACGCTGCCGGCTCGACGAAGGTCGCCGATCTCATGAACGAGCTCGACAAGCCGCAGGTCGACACGCTGCTCACCTCGCTCGAATCGATCAGCCGCGAGGCGGTCAACAAGGTTCGGCCGAAGATCTTCCTCTTCGAGGACCTCATGTACATGCCGCAGCGCAGCCGCGTCCTGCTGCTCAACGATATTTCGACCGACGTGCTCACCGTCTCCTTGCGCGGCTCGCCGGCCGAGATCCGCGAATCGGTTCTGTCCGCCATCAGTCCGCGCCAGCGCCGCATGATCGAATCGGATCTGCAGAGCGGCATGGGCGGCGTCAATCCGCGTGAGATCGCCATTGCGCGCCGCGCCGTGGCACAGGAAGCGATTCGCCTGGCCAACTCAGGCCAGATCGAGCTCAAGGAGAAGGAAGGCGAGGCCTCGGCCGCCGCCTGACCCTCTGAGACTGTTGACAAATCCGGCCGGCAAGCAGGCCGCTGTTGATCGCCGCGCCGCGGGCGACTACCTTTCATCGATCGGCCGCACTCTATGGCGTGTCGCAGAGCACATGGCTCCTGCGACGCGCCTTGGGTTTTTGTTTTGACGCATCTCGTCATCCCAGAATCGCTGCCCTGTTCGGGGTGGCATGCATTCGCTGCGGCCTGTTTCTTTGACGGAGGGCCGCGACTTGGCCGATGATGACAAGGACAGCAAAACAGAAGCCCCGACCGCGAAAAAGCAAACCGACGCCGCGGAGAAAGGCAATGTGCCGTTTTCGCGCGAGCTGTCGATCTTCGCGACCATCCTCGCCACTTTCATCTATCTGGTGTTCTTCCTTCCCGATAGCGTCGGCCGCATGGGCGAAACGCTGCGCGACATTTTCGAGCAGCCCGACCAATGGAAAATCGAGACGGGACCGGATATTCTGGCGCTCTTCGTCCGGCTCGGCTGGGCGAGCGCGGCGCTGCTGGCACCCGCCCTCATCCTGTTCATGGTCTTCGGCATCGCCTCCTCGATCTTCCAGAACCTGCCGACGCCTGTGCTCGAACGCATCAGGCCTCAGGCCTCACGCATCTCTCCGGTCAAGGGCTGGTCACGGCTCTTCAGCCTGCCCGGCCTCGTCGAGTTCGGAAAGTCGCTGTTCAAGGTCGTCGTCGTCGGGGTCGTCCTGTTTTTTGTGCTCAGGAGCGAATATTTCAGCTCAATCGACGCCATGTTCTCCGATCCGCAGACAATCCTCGTGCGGATGATGACGGCGATGCGCAAGATCATCATCGTCATGCTGATCGCCACCGCGATCGTGGCGATCGCCGATCTTTTCTGGACGCGCCATCACTGGTTCACCGAGCTCAAGATGACGCGCCACGAGGTGAAGGAAGAAAACAAGCAGGCGCAGGGCGACCCCTTTGTCAAAAGCCGGCAGCGCTCGCTGATGCGCGACCGCGCGCGCCGCCGCATGATCGCCAACGTGCACCGCGCCACGCTTGTCATCGCTAACCCGACGCACTATGCCGTAGCGCTGCGCTATGCGCGTGAAGAGAACGACGCGCCTGTGGTTCTGGCAAAGGGCCAGGACCTGATTGCACTCAAAATCAGAGAGATCGCCGAGCAGAACGGCATCCCGGTGTTCGAGGATCCGCCGCTCGCGCGCTCCATGTTTGCGCAAGTCTCGATCGATAGTGTCATACCGTCAGTCTTCTATAAGGCCGTTGCGGAGCTCATACACAGGGTCTACGCCGCAGACGCCAAGAACAAACGGGTAAGATAAGCCGAATGAAAAAATGCCCTCACTCTGCCCAGCGTGAAAAGATCCTCGCAGACGCGATCAGCCCCGTCGCCACCGAACTGCGCCTTCTGGATGCCTCTGACCTCATTTCACTGCTGCGCTTCGAGTATTACGGCAATCTGGCCGATCTCGTCGCTTCGGCGGCGGAGCTTTTCTTTCATCCGGGCACGGTCAATTTCGGCCTCGGCGGAAACTATACGCTGGAATGGGGCGGCAAGCCCGAAGTCGTTCTTGACTTGGAAATCAAGCCGCGGGGCGTCACCGTCTACGCCCAGCTCACCCTTGCCGACAATCATGCCGGCATCGAAATCAACCACATCGCCTTCGAGGACCCCTCCTCCGACCCCGACGAGAACACTACCTTTCTGGAAAAGAGCCTTCAGCAGTCCCGCTACAGCGTGAAACCGCCGCGCGCGCTCGCCAGCTGATTTGCCCCCAGGACAATCCAGCCTCGCTTTCGCGCCGCCTTTCATGAAGGCGGCAGGAACCGGTTCAGCTGATGTAGCCGAGCCGGATCGCCTTGGCGATCGCCTGGATGCGGTTGACGGAATCGAGCTTGATGGTCGCCGAGCCGAGATAGGCATTGACCGTGTGCACGGACAGGCCGAGTTTTTCGGCGATCTCTTCGCTGATACGGCCATCGCCGGCGAGTTGGAGACAGGCGATTTCGCGTTCGCTCAGCGCTTCGGCGGCGGCCGAGCGGCGTTCGTCGAGAGAGAGCAGATCCATCATCACGTGGCAGCAGCGGCCGTGCAGCTCGACGATCGTGTCGCTTGGAGGATCGATATCATCGCCGGTGAAAAGGATGAAGCCGTTGCCGAGGGCGCCGAGCCGCACCGGGAAGGCAAGGCCGGAGAAAGGCAGAATTCCATCCTTCAGGCGTGTCATGAAGGGCGCGAAATCCGCCGGACCGGGGGCCGCTCGGTCGTGAGCGCCGGCCCATGAAAGCGGCAGCAGCGACTTTTCGATATGGTCAAGAAGAATATCGCCATAAGCATCCGTGAAGGCCTTGGCAAAACCGGTATTCGAAGGCCCCCAGTTCTCGAGCTCACAGACTAGGCGCTGCTTTGCCGGCAATCCCGAGCCGCTGACACGGTAGATCGCGAAGCCTTGAGCGTCGGCGAGCTTCTGCATCGCGACCAGCCGCGGAAAAAGATCCGAACGGCTGGAAATCCTGTTCACCCGCACCACGCGCAGCGGATCGGCGCCGTTCATCGCCCTGCTTGATGGATGTGCCATGGATTCCCCTATACGAGATTGTTGCGGACCGCGAAGGCAATGGCCTCCGACCGGGTCTTGGTCGCCGTCTTGCGCATCACGCTGGTGATGTAATTGTTGATGGTATTGCGGGATATTCCGAGAATCATCGCGATCTCATCGCTGGTCTTGCCCTCGGCGATCCAGAACAGGCATTCCAGCTCGCGGTCGGTCAGTTCGAAATCGCGGTCGACCTTTGCGCCCCCGCAGCGAAGGAAGCTCGCGACGTAGCCGGCAAGCAGTCCCACATCCCGCAGGCGCTCCGGCGACAGGATGAAGCCTTCGCCGAACAGGAACATCAAGGCGAGCCGCGAGCGGCCGACATTGAAGGTCAATGAGCAATATTGGCGGCTGGCGCCATCAGGCACATCGGCGTCATCGGGCAGAAGAGCGAAGTTCGGCTGGAAAACCTGCATGCATTTTTCCAGCTCGGTCGAACGGGCATAGGTGCTGACCAGATCGTTGGCGATATCCTTAACCAGATCGAACGGCCAGTCCGACGAAACGATGAAATCGAGACCGCTTTCCTGGATGAGATCACAGCGCGCCAGAAGATAGTGCGACGCACCCACATAGTCCGTCAGCGCGCGCAGACCGGACTGCAACCTCCCAGTGTCGGCGACACCGTGCAGGCGCCGAATCAGCTCGTCGCGCGGCAAGAGAGCCGGCGCCACCACGCTCGCGAAATTCGCCATTTGCCTCTCGCCTTTGCTCGCCTGAAATATCGTCATATCCATTGGCAATTTCCTGCGGCTGAGGAACGATCAAACTCGGTGCAACAGCGATTTTTTTGTGAAGGATTCAATTCAAGCCCCGCTCGAATCCCATTTCGAATCACCTAAGGGTAAGCCAGCCGGTGTAAATCACCATCTCCGACTTCTAGGGATTTACTTTCGCTGTCGCTCATGCCGTGATTCGAGGACGACTTGCGCCCCTCAGAATACTGGGAAGGCTAAGATGATTCTGGCTGTACCGCAACTTCATTCGCGTTTTACGCGAGTGATCTTCAACAGTATTATTCAAATCCTTCACGCGGCCGTTTCTATTCCCGTTCGACAGCCGGAGCCGAATACAAACCGGGGAGCTGTCGGCTCCCCCGCGGAGGACCGATAACAATCCTGCTCCGGCAGTGAAAAGCCTGATACAGACATGAAAAGGGCCGGTTGCCCGGCCTCTTTCTTATGCTGCGTCGTCGATCGCCCACTTCCTGAGAATTTTGGCGGCGCGCTCCTCGTTGATCTCCACCATGCGGGCAAGCTTGCGTTCCGGGCCCTCCTTGACGCGGCGGTTGAAGTTGCCGTCGTCGTCGCCGAGGCTGAGCAGATCCTCGGTGCTGTCGAAGCCGAAATCGGAGCCGAAGCCGTCCATGAGAGCGCCTCCAGGAGCGCCGGCCGCCGGCGCGAAGTCCGGAAGTTCGAGACCGGCCGCTTCTGGCGTGGCGTCGCCAAGCACCGAGCTCGCGCCGTTACCGCTGACGCTGCGTACCAGCGGCCGCAGACCCATCCAGACCACCACGAAGGCGACCGCCACGAAGGCGAGCGAGTTGATGATGCCGGCAAGGTTGCGGCTCAGCATATCCATGACGCGGACACCGCCGGTGGCGTCTTCCAGCAGCTGGTTCTCGAGGAAGTCCATCGCCGTGACGGTGACGACATCGCCACGCTTGGCGTCGATGCCGGCTGCCGAAGCGACAATCTTCTGCATTTCGGCGAGATAGGCGTCGATCTTGGCCTGATCGACGGGCTCGCCGACCATCTTGGCGATGCGGCCCTTGTTGACCACGACGGCGATCGAAAGCTTCTCGACCTGATAGCTGTTGCGGGTCGTCGCCGTCGTCTTGCTGTTGATTTCGTAGTTGGTCTGCTCTTCGCGCTTGTCCGACTTGTCCTGTGATTCCGGACCGCTTGCGCCGCCGGCATCGGGGGCCGCCTGGGGAATGTTCTGTTCGACAGTCGTTGCGTTGTCGGACTGCCTCTGCTGCGACTGCTGGGCTTCCTTCGTCGAGCGAACGGAGCGTTCGACCTTGGATTCGGGATCGTAGACCGTTTCCTGAATCTGCTGAGCATCGGTGTTGAGGTCGGCGGTGACGCTGGAGCGGAAGTTGTCCGTGCCGAGGAAGGGCGCCAGCGCCTTGTCGATGTTGGATTCGACTTCCTGCTGAACGTTCTGGACGATGTTGAGCGAGCGGTTCAGCGAGCTGTTGCTCGCCTCGTCGCCGGACGCGAGAAGCTGGCCGGCAGAATCAAGAATCGTGACGTCATCGACATCAAGCCCCGGCACGGCCGAGGCGACGAGGTGACGGATCGAGGTCGCCGCGCCGCGCCCGGTGGCGGCGCTGGCGCGAATCATCACGGAGGCGGTCGGTTTCTGCTCCGCCTTCCGGAAGTTTCCAACCTCGGGCATGACGATATGGACGCGCGCGGCCGTTATGCCCGAGATCGATTGGATGGTGCGTGCGATTTCGCCTTCCAGCGCTCGAACCCGCGTCACCTCCTGCATGAAGGAGGTCAGCCCAAGCGAGCCGACATTGTCGAAGAGTTCATAGCCGGCATTGGCGCTGTTCGGCAGGCCGCGCTCGGCAAGCATCAGGCGGGCCTTGCCCGTCATACCAGCCGGAACGGTGATGCTGGAGCCGTCCGTGCCGACCTGGAAATTGATGTTGGCTTCGGCAAGCGCCATGCTGATCTGGTTGAGATCGGGAGCGTCGAGACCGACATAGAGCGTTTCTTGTGCCGGTTTGTTGACGAAAAGGGCGGCCGCAAGGATGATTGCGATGGAAACGGCGCCGACGCCTCCCAGAATCATCAGGCGTGTCCGGCCCAGGGCGCCAAAGTTCTTAAAAATCTGAACTAATTGATTTAACAGATTCATTCTGTTCTCGCACGATCCGTCAAAGACAAAGCAGGCTTATTGCCTCATCCGACGAATAATAGGCGAAACTTGTGCGAGCGTTTCGTGAGGAGCGCGCGAGAGCGAAAGGCTGAAGCATGTCGCGCGGCGAGTTTGCGAGAACGACATGCTTGAAAAGGACCCGAGGCGCGAGAAGCGGAGTTGAAAAACCGTTCGCTTCAGAAGAAGTCGAAGTCGCCGGCGGCCTTGCTCAGCGGCTGCGAATGACCGTGGCGCGTGGAGCCGCCCAGCGCCTTCTGCATCTCCGCCAGCTTGACGAGGCTGAGCGCGGTGGCGACGTCGACCGTCCAGCCGAGCGGGATTTCGCCGGTGATGGTGTCGATGAATTCGGCAAGGCCGCGTGACTTCTGCACGGCCAGGTCGATGCCCTGCATGACCTTCATGGCGTCAGGCGAGTTCAGAATTTCAGCGCCACCGAGGTCGAGAAGCTGCGGCTCGATGCGCTCGATCAGGTAAGCCACATCGTGCAGTTCCGAAACGATGCGCATCAGGATGTCGCTCAGCGCTTCGACAGGCGCGGGCGGCTCCATCACCGGAGTAAATGTCATATCAAAATCCTCGCCATCAAAAAAATTCGATGCTGGTTTCGGCGGGCTTCTGCGGAGCGGCGGGACGCTGCTCGAGAGCGACGGTTCTCTGCGTTTCGGCGCCGGTCAAAGGGTATTGCCGGGCCCGACCGGAGACCGGCCAATATTCGAGCTTGCGCCCATGCTCTCCGCCTGTGGAGGAGCCGACCACCGGAATGCCTTCATCCCTCAGGAACTGCATGGCGAAGGCCGCATTCTGCTCCCCGACGTTGGAGAAAGTCGAGATCGTCTTGGCGCCGCCGAAGATCTTTGCCTCCAGCCGGTCGCGCCGGGCGCCCTGCTTCAGGAGACCGTTGATCAGCAATTCCATCAGATGCACGCCGTAACGTGTGGCATCGCCGCCTGATGTCGGCGACGTCGCCGAGCCGGGCAACAGAAAGTGGTTCATGCCGCCGACACCGGCGACCGGATCTCTGAGGCACGCAGCCACGCACGAGCCGAGAATGGTCGAGAGAACCGCATTCGGATCGCTCAGAACCTTGTACTCGCCTTGAATGATGTGCACGCGGCGGGCTGCCCCCTCAATGATCATTTCAGAGCTCCAAACACGGCTTCGATAGCAGCTTTCATCTTCTCGATCGTGAATGGCTTGGCGAGCACGTTGTTGGCACCGAGCTGGGCCGCTTTCTGCACCAGCGCGCGATCGCCCTGGGCGGTGAGGATGATGAAGGCCGCCTTCTTGGTGTTCGGGTTGGTGCGCACGGCCTGAAGGAAGCCGATGCCATCCATCTTCGGCATGTTGAAATCAGAGATCACCAGGTGGTGCGGCTGCTCGGTCATGATCTTCATGCCCTGCTCGCCGTCGCCTGCGGATGTGATCTGCTTGAAGCCGAGCTGGGTCAGCGCGTCGCTGAGCAGCAACCGGCTCGTTACCTGATCATCGACGATCAGAACTTTGATTTTCTCCGCGATCGACATTTATTCGGTCCCTTCCTTTCGGGCGGCTGTCAATTTCAATATTTCTTCACCGATGGCAGTCAGTGGCAGCTGCTGCTCGACGGCGCCAAGTTCGTGAGCAACCCTTGGCATTCCGTAAACGACGCAGGTTTTTTCGTTCTGGCCGAGCGTTCTGGCGCCCGCGTGGCGCATTTTCAACAATCCGGCGGCGCCATCGCGGCCCATTCCGGTCAGAATCACGCCGACGGCATTGCGGCCTGCGAGTTCCGCGACCGAATCAAAGAGCACGTCCACGGACGGGCGGTGACCGTTGACGGGCGCCCGATCGACGAGACGGCAGCACGGCGCGGAGCCGCCGCTGACCTGAAGATGACGTTCGCCGCCCGGCGCCAGATAGATCTTGCCGATCTCGAGACGGGCGCCGTCGGTCGCTTCCTGCACCACCGGCGCGCAGAGACGGTTCAGCCGCTCGGCGAAGCTCTTGGTGAAAGTCGGCGGCATATGCTGAGTGATGACGGTCGGTGGGCAGTTTGCCGGGAATTTCTGCAGCACGGCGATCAGCGCCTCGACGCCGCCGGTCGACGAGCCGATCGCGACGATCTTGCGGCCGACGCGAAAATCGGCGACGGAGGGCGGGGGCGCGACGGCGGCGGTCGGTTGGGAGAACTGACGCTGCGTGCGCGCGGCCGCCTTGACCTTCTCGGCGAGATCGCCGAAGGGCCTGGGTTCGCCGGGACCTGGCTTGCCGACGCAATCGAAGGCACCGATCTCAAGCGCCGCAAGCGTCGCTTCGGCACCGCGATGCGTCATCGTCGAGACCATGATCACCGGCATCGGCCGCAGGGTCATGATCTTTTCAAGGAAATCGAGGCCGTTCATGTTCGGCATCTCAATGTCGAGCGTCACGACGTCGGGATTCAGCCGCTTGATTGCCTCCCGCGCTTCCAGCGCGTCGCCGGCCTGGCCGATGACGCTCACTTCCGGGTCGGAGCTCAGCACCGCGGTAATCAAACCCCGCATCGTCGGCGAGTCATCAACAACGAGAACTCTGGCCGGAGCGCTCATGCCTTCCTCCCGAGACCCTTGGTCGTGTAGCGATAGGTCGTGATGCCGATATTGTCGAAGACGTGCTTCGCCTCACCGGAGACGCGCTCGGAATGGCCGATATAGAGATGGCCGCCTTCCGGCAGCAGGCCGGCAAAACGCTGCCAGATCTTCATCTGCGTCGGCTCGTCGAAATAGATGACGACGTTGCGGCAGAAGATGACGTCGAACTTGCCCTTGAACGGCCATTGCGCCATCAGGTTCAGCTCATTGTAGGTGATCAGCCGCTTGACGCGGTCGTCGACCTGGAACTTGCGCCGGCCCTGCACCTCGACTTCGCTGAACCATTGCTTGCGCATGGCGGGTGAAACGGTTTCGAGCGCGCTCTCGTCGTAGGCGCCGGCCCGGGCGATGGCGAGGATTTTCGGATCGATGTCAGTGGCCAGGATCTTGAAGTCGTAATCGGCGACGTTCGGCATCAGCGACAGCACGGTCAGCGCGATCGAATAGGGCTCCTGCCCGTCGGAGGAAGCAGCCGACCAGATGCGCACCCTGCCGCCCGATCTCGCCCGCTGCAGAAGCTCCGGCAGAACATGATCGCGCAGATGCTCGAAATGATGGTTTTCGCGGAAGAAGCGAGTGAAATTGGTCGTCAGATGCGAGAGCATTTCGCGGCGCGCCGCAGCCCCCGCCGGCGAAGCGACGAGTTCGCAATATTCCCGGAAGCCGGACAGACCAAGATTGCGGATATGTTTCGACAGACGCGAATAAACGAGCGAGGCCTTCGTCTCGTTGAGGAAGATGCCGGCATCCGAGTAGATCATGGCGGCGATTTCCGTAAGGTCGCGGCGCGTCAGCGGATATTCTCCGCTCGCCAGCACCTCATCGGCTCCCTGCCTCTGATCTTTTGCACCCATTGCACTCATGCGGCTTCGCTTTCGGTCTCGGAAAAGAGGGCTTCAAGTTCGATCAGGCAGATCATGCGCTTGTCGATGGCGAGAATGCCCCGTGCAAATTGGCGCTCGAGGTCGGAGGAGATTTCGGGCGTCGGCTGAATGATCTCGTCGGTGACGGTCAGAATGTCGGAGACGGCGTCGACCAGGAGGCCGACGACCTTGCGACGGACCTGGGCGACGATGATGACATGACGGGCTGTGGGATCGGCCGGCTTCATGCCGAGCCGGGCGGCAAGATCGATGATCGGCAGCACCGCGCCGCGCAGGTTGATGACCCCCAGCATATAGGCAGGCGAGTGCGGCATCGCGGTCGCGGGGGTCCAGCCCCGGATTTCGCGAACCGACATGATATTCACGCAAAATTCCTGATCTCCGATGCGGAACGCGATCAGTTCGCGATCCCCCTGGTTCAGACTTTTTACAGCGTACGACATTCCTTACCCTACCGCTGCTAACGACATTTCCGCTTTGAGCGACTGGCCGCGCGAGGCGCCGACAACCGCGTCGACATCGAGGATGAGCGCCACGCGGCCGTCGCCAAGGATGGTGGCGGCGGCGATGCCGGGCACATGGGTGTAGTTGGCCTCCAGGCTCTTGATAACCACCTGGCGCTGACCCTGGATGGCATCGACCATCAGGGCACGCTGGCCACCGCCTTCCGATTCCACCAGCAGCGCCACGCCCTCGACGGGGTTGGCCTGGGTCGCGCGGAAGTTCAGGATGCGGCCGACATCGACCAATGGGCAGAACGAGTTGCGGATCGAGATCAGCCGGTGGTTCGCGCCGAAGGAGTGGATTGCGGACGCTTCCGGCTGCAGGGTTTCGACGATCGCGGTCAGCGGCACGACCAGCGTCTGGCCGGCGACGGTGACTACCATGCCGTCGAGAACGGCAAGCGTCAGCGGCAGGCTCATGGTGAAAACCGAGCCGTGGCCCGGCTTGGAGGTGATGTTGATGCGGCCGCCGAGCGCCTGGATCGAGCGCTTGACGACGTCCATGCCGACGCCGCGGCCCGATATGTCGGAGATCTTGTCGGCCGTCGAGAAGCCCGGCAGGAAGATCAGGTTATCGATTTCCTCATCCGACAGGTTGGCGTCGGCGGGGATGAGATCGTTGTCGATCGCTTTCTGGCGGACCTTCTCGCGGTTGATGCCGGCGCCGTCGTCGGCAAGCTCGATCAGGATGCGGCCTGAGCGGTGCTTGGCGGTGAGGCGAACCGTGCCTTCGGTGTTCTTGCCGGCGGCTGCGCGTTTTTCCGGGGTTTCGATGCCGTGGTCGACGGCATTACGGATCATGTGGGTCAGCGGCTCGGCCAGCTTGTCGATAACCGTCTTGTCGACTTCGGTATTTTCACCTTCGGTAATGAGGCGAATCGACTTGCCGGTCATATCGGCGATTTCGCGGACGATACGCGACATGCGCTGGAAGACCGGCTTGACCGGCTGCGCGCGGATCGCCATGACCGAGTCCTGGATCTCGCGGGTGAGCTGCTGCAGCTCCTCGAGACCCATGTTGATCGAGGACGTGCCTGTTGTGTCGTTCTCGATGACGCTCTGCGACAGCATTGCCTGGTTGATGACCAGTTCGCCGACGAGGTTGATGAGACGGTCGACGCGGTCGAGATCGACGCGGATTGTCTGGCCGGCGCCGGCGGCATTGTTCTGGGCGGCGGCATTGGCCGCGGCGGCCGCGGCGGCCGATTCCTTCTTCTCGACGCGAGCGGCGGCTGCCGCCATCTGCGTGACGTTGGAAGCGGTTTCGGCGGCGGCAACGGCAGCGACCGTGTCTTCGGACCGTGCAGCGGAAACGCTCTCCGTTGCGTCGGTCTCGTCCAGGATCGAGAGGTCGAAGGGAACCGGCACCATCGGCAGTTCCTCGTTGCTCGAAGCGGCGCCACTGGTCTCCTCAACCGGCTTCACCGTCAGCTCGCAATCCCACTCGGCGAATTCGAAGACGGCGCGGATCGCATCCTCGCCCTTGTCGGTCTTGAGCGTGACGTTCCAGAAGAAATAGGCAGCCTCCGGATCGAGCTCTTCGAGACCCGGCAGCTCATCCGTATTGCAGTAGATCGTCATTTCGCCGAGGCGCGAAAGGTCGCGCAGCAGCAGGGTGGCGTCGTTACCCTTCGAATAGAGTTCGTGGCGCGGCTTGAAGGTGATCTCGTAGGCCGGCAGGCCGGTCTCTGCGCCGTCCTCGTCGGCGAAATCGTCGAAGGAAAAGGGGACGGGCTGGAAGCCGCTGTCGTCGGTCGGCTTGGGGGCCGGCGCCGGAGCGGCCGGAGACGCCTTTGCGGCGGCCTTGGGCGCAGGCGCTTCGGCCGAAGGAGACGGCAGCTCGCCGTTGGCCAGCGCCTCGAGCTCCTTGACGAGG
The DNA here is from genome assembly GCF_017948245.1 of Rhizobium sp. NLR16a. Classification (NCBI taxonomy): domain Bacteria; kingdom Pseudomonadati; phylum Pseudomonadota; class Alphaproteobacteria; order Hyphomicrobiales; family Rhizobiaceae; genus Rhizobium; species Rhizobium sp. NLR16a. Next base: position 3,471,201 of record NZ_CP072865.1, read on the forward strand.
CCGCGGCTGCGGCTTTCATCGACACTGCCGCCGTCGCGTGCAGCATTGGTCAGGTCGGCGAGCACATCGGCCGACTTCAGCATCACCTTCAGGACGTCCTGGGTCGGCTCGAGCTTGTTGGAACGAACGCAATCGAGAGTGGTCTCGAAAACATGGGCGAAGGCAACCAGATCATCAAGGCCGAAGGCGCCGGCACCCCCCTTGATCGAATGCACGGCACGGAACACCGCATTGACGGTTTCCGGATCGCGATCGCCATCGTTCATTTTCAGCAGACCGGATTCCAGCTCGGCGAGCTGTTCCTCGCACTCCTGGAAAAAGATCTCTTTGATTTCGTTCATATCCATAGGAGCAAATCCTGGGTTTAAGCGGTTACGCGCTCAATTGCATCGATCAGCTTGGCCGGGTCGAAAGGCTTGACGATCCATCCGGTGGCGCCGGCCTGGCGGGCGCGGTTCTTCTTTTCCGCATCGCTCTCGGTGGTCAGGACCAGGATCGGGATCGCCCGATATTTTTCGTTGCGGCGCACACCTTCGATGAAGCCGAAGCCATCGAGGCGCGGCATATTGATGTCGGTCACGATCACGTCAGGATTGGATTCTTCGAGCACCTCAAGGCCCTCGACGCCGTCTTCCGCCTGGATCGTCTCGAAACCGGCATTGTTCAGCGTCACGAGCAGCATGTTTCGGATGGTGCGGGAATCATCCACGGTAAGCACTTTTTTCTTCATTGCCGAATCTCCTTGGCAAGCAGGTGGTCAATATTGACGCCAACCAGCTGCATGGTTTTGTGAAATGCGTCGGACACCTTGGAGAAGGTGAATGGCTGCTTGTCCTGCTCCCAGGTCTTCTCGGCGGACATCAGGACCTGAGCGCAAAGAGCCCCGATCCGCTCGACGCCCGATGCGTCGATTGAAAGACCGCTGCCCCTGAGAGAAAGGAGCTTGTCACGCAAGGCGGAAGCCTCGTTGAGATCGAGCACCGCTGTCAAATTCAGCGTCTTGCCACTCTTCTTTGCTACCATCAGCTTGTCCTTGTCCCTTTGTCCCCGGCCCGAAAAGATGAGCTGCGGCGATCATCCGATAGGTTAGTAAACATTCCGCCCACCTCCGACGCTTACGAGCGATTGCGGAAGGCCAAAATCATCATTTTCGTATTCGTCTTCGACCGCAGGACGGGCAGCCGCTTCGATCGCGCGCGACGGCGCCGCGCGGACCGATGCTGCACGCCCGGTGTGCGCATTTTCCCGGGCGATGCGGAATTCGCGAATCGTCTGGCCGAGCTCGAGAATGACGGTATGGAGGTGGTCGGCGCCTTCGGCGGAGCACTCGGCCAAACCGGCATTGTCCGCCACCTCTGCGCCGAGACCCTTGACGTCGGCCGCCACGCCGTCGAGGCTTGCGGCATGCTCGCCGGTCCTGGTGGCGATGCCGGATATGGCGGCGTTGATGTCGGTGACCTGCCGCACGATGCTGCCGATCGAATCCTGGGTACGTCCGACCATCTGCACGCCGGCGTCGACCTGCGCCTTGGTCGTCGTTACCAGGGTCTTGATCTCGCGGGCGGCGTCGGCCGAGCGCTGGGCAAGCGCGCGGACTTCCTGGGCAACGACGGCAAAGCCGCGGCCGGAATCGCCAGCGCGGGCCGCCTCGATGCCGGCGTTCAGCGCCAGCAGATTGGTCTGAAAAGCGATCTCGTCGATCGCGCCGATGATCTGGCCGATCTTCTCGGCCGACTGCTCGATGTCGGCCATGGCGCTGATGGCGCGGCCGACGACCTCGCCGCTTTGTTCGACCGCAGCGCGCGTCGAGGCGGCCGCCTGTTCGGCGGCGCGGCTGTCGGCGGCGCCGTCGCGCACGCTTCCGGCAATGCCGGCAAGGGCAGCGGCGGAAAGCTGCAGCCGGCCTGCCTGGCCGGACGCAGTGCCGGCGAACTGCCGCGACTGAGCGGCAAGCGAAGCGGTCGCCGTCTCGGCCTTATCAGCGCGTTCGGTCATGGCGGCGAATTCTGCCTGCAGGCCATCCAAGGCGCCGTTCAGGGCGGCGGCGATGCCGGCATAGGCGCCGTCGGCCTCGACAGGCGCGCGCCGCGTCAGGTCGCGGGCGGCGAGGCCCTCGATAACCTCACCGAAGATCCGCCCGATCTCCGCTTCACTTCCGGCGCGCTGATCGGCGAGCGCGCGGCTCTGGGCGGCTCGCAGCGCATTGAAGCGAAGCGAAACGGCAATTTCCACATCGACCATGACGATGCGGATGATCGCCGTCATCAGATCGGAAATTTCGCGGGTGCGGCGCCTGGCCGAGGGCAGCAGGGGCCGGCCGGCGATCTCTTCGGCGAGGCCGGAAAGGACGTGTTCCAGCATGACGCCATGGCCGGCCACGTGCCAGCGCGGCTCGAGGCCCATCTTGCTTTCGGTGTCGGCGAGGACCTTGACACGCTCGGCATAGAGGCTGTCGAAGCGCGCATCCGTCAGCAGGTCCCAATGCGAGGACTGCAGATCATGCAGACGATCGACCTGTCGGTCGCTCTCGAAATTGCGAGCGGCGTCGGGATAGGACTGGAACCTGTGGAAGAGATCGCGCAGGCCCGCTTTCAGATGCGCTTCGAGGGCCGGTCGGTTACGGCGCACCAGTTCGCACTGATCGGCATCGAGACCGGCAAAACGCAGGCGGTCGCGCAAGCTGCCTGCCTGCGCTCCACGAGCCTGATCTGATGGCATGTCCTGCCTCAACGCCTGTCCCCGACCCACTTTCCAGGCGAATGCCCGGCAAAAACTTTTGCAGCATTCGATGAACGCAAGCGTGGAGCCGGTCTTCACCACCGGCGACGACCGGCAGGTAAAAGCCCCTGATCAGCTATGTTTCGAAGCTGTCTGAAGAGATGGATACCGGATCGACCCGGTACGGCGGTACGGCGTCATGCCTGCTGGGAACGAGCACATCTTCCCATTCCGACGTGTAGCCCAATGTTTATGGTTAATTCCTTGCCCGAAGGTTAATACGCCGTTCCAGGCGCAGGCTTTTGGAGCAATTCAAGGCAGTTCGCAGGAAATACTTCCACGGAGTTGCACGGCTGCTACAAGGCACACGCAAGCTCCGTGTTATAGGCCGGTCGACAACCAAGACATGACGTCGACAAGGACAGAGCAATGATTGTTCTCGGATTGGGTTCCTGCTTGATCGCAATGGGCGTACTTGCCGCCATCGCCAGCCTCGATTTCCTTGCCGCAAGCCGCGACATCCGCATGCTTCGGGTGTTCTGAAAGCTCTCCCGCTCCAAGCCGATCCATCCCCCGTTGGCAGTCCGGCGCCTTTGGTGTAATCGCACTCGCGCCTTTCATGTCAGCGGAACACTCGGTTCATGTCCCCCAGATCTGGTCTCCTCATCGTTCTCGGCTTCACGTTCTGGCGTGTCGTCACGCTGCGTTTCGATGCTACTGACCTGTTTGTCGACGAGGCGCAGTACTGGTTCTGGTCGCAGAATCTCGATCTCGGCTACTATTCGAAACCACCGATGATCGCCTGGGTGATCCGGGCAATGACGGAGCTTTCCGGCTCCAACGCCATCTATTTCATCAGGCTGCTCGGGCCGCTGATCCACATGGCGGCGGCACTGGTGCTGATGAAGGTGGCAAAGCGTTTCGTCGGGCCGGAGATCGAAGGCTGGACGGGCGCCACCTATATTACGCTGCCGGGGGTGGCGCTTTCTTCAGTGTTCTTCTCGACCGACGTCATCCTGCTGTTCTTCATCGCGATCGCTCTGCACGCCTATTTTGGCCTGACGCAGCGGCGCTCGGTCGGACTGGCGCTCATCATGGGCCTCGGCGTCGGCCTCGCCTTCCTGACGAAATATGCCGTGCTGTTCGTCGTACCGGGCGGCGCGATCGCCCTCCTGCTCATTCCGTCGGCGCGCATCGCCGTCCGGGACTTCATCATCGCGGTCGCGGTTGCGGCTGTCGTCGCCCTGCCAAACCTCTGGTGGAACCTGCAACACGACAATACGACGGTGCGCCATACGCAGGATATCGCCCATTGGAGCGACATCGGCATCAATCTGCGGCGCGGGCTCGAATTCTTCTCCGCCCAATTCGGCGTCGTCGGACCGATCATCTTTTTCGCAATGCTCTGGGCGGTCTATCGCATGATCAAGGGCCGGAGCGACGACCGCGAAAAGATGCTGATCTGGCTGTCGATGCCGGTGGTGGTGCTGATCACCTTGCAGGCGACGGTCGCGAAAGCCTATGCCAACTGGGCCGTGACCGCCTATGTCGCGGGGACCATTCTTGCCGTCTGGCTGCTTTACCGGATGTGGCCTAAGGGGTTGAGGCTGTCGCTCACCATCAACGGCATCGCAAGCCTGCTCTTTCCGCTGGCGACGATCTTTCCGCAGCAATTGCTGTTGCCGAACGGCGACGAATTGATGAAGCGCTATCTTGGTCGCGCCGAGGTCAGCCGCGAGGCGGGAGCCCTTGCAGCTCAGGCCGGCACCGACATTATCGTCACCGACAACCGCGATATGGTCGCCGACCTCTTTTATACACTGCGCGACGCATCCTACAGGATCTACGCCCGGGCGCCCGCAGGACTTCCGGAGAGCTACTACGAGCAGGAGTTCGCGCTGCCCGCCGACGTCACCGGCAAGGTGCTTTTCCTGACGGACGTCCCCCTTAGCTGTGCCACGGAAACGCCGGAGGTACTGAAGAAATGGCAGCCGACCGCGGGCTATTACAAGGGCAAGGCGCTTTCCATCTACAAAGTCTCCGCCGGCTGCCTGGCGCCCTGAGCCGGCTTCAGCCTGTTCAATTGGGCAGGCAGAGGCCGGTGCCTGCCCCTTCGATCTCGACGAACCTGACACCACCCCTTTCGAAAGCAAGGCGCAACTGCGCCTCCGTCGCGCGGTGGATGTCGTGGTGGCGTCCCTCGTAATCGCGGATGGTGCTGCGCGAGACGGCGGCTCTTTCGGCCAGATCGGCCTGGGTCCAATCTAGCAGGCCGCGCGCCGCGCGGCAGAGAGCCGGAGTGAGAATTGTTTCCCTTGCGCCTTGACCCATGGTGTGATGTTGCCCATATTGGTTGAGATAGACCATATATGTCATATTACGCGGGATTTCCAGATCGGGAGACAGCAATGCCGCACGATACGCCCTTGATTTCGACAATCGTCGGCGGCCTCGTGCTGGCTTTCATCTTCGGCGCCCTTGCTCATCGGCTGCGCATGCCGCCGCTCGTCGGCTATCTGATCGCCGGCGTGCTGGTGGGACCGCACACGCCGGGCTACGTGGCGGATCAGAGCCTTGCGCCGGAGCTTGCCGAAATCGGCGTCATCCTGCTGATGTTCGGCGTCGGGCTGCATTTCTCGCTCAAAGACCTGCTGTCGGTACGCGGCATCGCGCTGCCGGGTGCCATCGTGCAGATCAGTTTTGCGACTTTGCTCGGCTGGGGGCTCGGCGCCTTGATGGGCTGGCCGACCGGCGGCAGCCTGGTCTTCGGCCTGGCGCTGTCGGTCGCCTCTACCGTCGTGCTCTTGAAGGCGCTGCAGGAGCGCCGGCTGGTGGAGACGGAGCGCGGCCGGATCGCCGTCGGCTGGCTGATCGTCGAAGACCTCGCCATGGTGCTGGCGCTGGTGCTGATCCCGGCGGCAGCCAGCATCGGCGGCGGCCATGGTCCGGTCGAGCCGCTGTCGGCGGCTCTGAACAGCCTGCTCGGCCTCGATCTCGGCATCGGCGGGATAATCGCCATGACGCTTGTCAAGGTGGCGCTGTTCGTGGCGCTGATGCTGGTCTTCGGCCGCAAGCTCATTCCCTGGACGATGCACCGCATCGCCCACGCCGGCTCGCGCGAGCTCTTCCGGCTCGGTGTGCTCGCCATCGCTCTTGGCGTTGCCTTCGGCGCGGCGAAGCTCTTCGGCGTGTCCTTGGCGCTCGGCGCCTTCTTTGCCGGCATGGTGCTGGCCGAAAGCGAGCTCAGCCACCGCGCGGCCCAGGAAAGCCTGCCGCTGCGCGACGCCTTTGCCGTGCTCTTCTTCGTCTCGGTCGGCATGCTGTTCGATCCGAACATCCTGCTCGACAGGCCGCTGCCGATCCTTGCCACCGTCTTCATCATCGTCATCGGCAAGTCCGTCGCCGCCTTTCTGATCGTGCTCGCCTTCAGGAAGCCGCCCGGCACGGCGCTGACGATTTCGGCAAGCCTCGGTCAGATCGGCGAGTTCTCCTTCATTCTCGCCGCTCTCGGCACCGAACTCGGGCTGTTGCCGGAGGAGGGCCGCGACCTGATCCTTGCCGGCGCCATCATCTCGATCGTCCTCAATCCGCTGCTGTTCTTCCTCTGCGACCGCATGCGGCCTCTTCTCGAAGGTGCAAAGCGCGAGGAAACCGTGGCCGACCCCGCTTCCGCCGCGGTTGCGGATCCCGCTCAAGAGCAGGCGGCGTCTGACAACGACGACGCGCATCCGACCACGCTAACCGGCCACGCGATCCTCGTCGGCTATGGCCGGGTCGGCAGGATCGTCGGGCAGAATCTCAAATCGTCCGGCACGCCCTTCCTCGTCATCGAGGATTCCGACAAGCGCATCGGCGAGTTGAAAGCACAAGGGATCGAAGCCTTCATGGGCAATGCGGTGGCGCGGGAGACGCTCGATCTCGCCAATCTTTCGACTGCGCGCAGCCTCGCCATCGCCATCCCGAACGCCTTTGAGGCCTGTCGCATCGCCGAGCAGGCGCGCAGCGTCAATCCCTCGATCCTCATCGTCGCCCGCGCCCATTCCGACGCCGAGGTCGACGAGCTGAAGCAATACGGCGCCGACACCGTCATCATGGGCGAACGCGAAATCGCGCTTGGCATGGTTGACCGGCTCGCTCAAGTGCATCATGAGAGTGTTTCCTATGAAGACAGGCAGGAGCCTGATACAATCATCCCGACGGGCACTGCTCCGCCGGAAAGAGAATGAGAGATTGGCGCGCTTTTGAGCCGATACGGTAGTGACATCGCCGGGACGGAGGAGATGGAGCTGGACCAGCACCGTCTGACGAGCCGTATCGCCGCTTCCCTCCTCTTCGCCATTCTTGCCTATATCGGCCTGCTTTTCGGCGGCAATCTCATTGAGCCGGCGACCGCCGTCAACACGCTTTCCTCTTCCGGCCGCGATCCCCAGCCGCAGCAACTGAGCGCGCGCGAAGCCGTGCGCGGGGTGCTTGTCGCCGAGCGCAAGCTTGCGCCGAAACAGACCGGCTACGACGCCGGACCGCCGGCCCTTGCCGCCGCCCCTGCTGTCGACTTTACCGGCTGGGACATTGCCGCTCCTCTTGCGGCATTCGAGCCTGCGCTTCATCAGGCAGTTTCCAGGACCCATCAGGCGCGCGCACCGCCGATCGTCGCCTGAGGCCTGCGCCGAGCGGCGCTTCCGACCATTGACGACATGCCGCCAGCGCCCGGGCGCCGGCCCTCGATTATCTAAGGAATACAACATGCGTACTTCACCATGGCTGGTGTTCACCTATACGGTGATCATCGTGATCGGCTTATTCATCGCCCTGCCGAACGTCCTGCCGCAGTCCACCCTCCAGCGCATTCCGGCATGGCTGCCGCATGAGCAGGTGTCACTCGGCCTCGACCTTCGCGGCGGTTCGCACCTCGTCCTGGAAGTCGACGAAGCGGACCTGACCAAGGAGCGGCTGCAATCGCTGCTTCAGGACGCCCGCCGCGTCCTGCGCGAAAAGGGCATCCAGCCAAAGGCCGTCGTGCGCAGCCAGAACCAGATCGTCGTGACGCTCGCCGATGCCGCGCAGAGCGATGCGGCTGTCACCGATCTGAAGACGCTTGCCAACCCGATCAGCACCGGCCTCAGCGCCGGCCAGGCAGATCTCAATGTCACCGCAAACGGAGCGACCATCACTGTCGGCTTCTCGCCGGCCGGCATCTCCGCCAATGTCGACAATGCCGTCCAGCAGAGTCTTGAAGTCATCCGCCAGCGCGTCGACCAGGTCGGCGTGTCCGAGCCGACCATCCAGCGCATCGGCGGCAACCGCGTGCTCGTCCAGCTTCCGGGCGCGCAGGATCCGTCGCGCCTGCGTGAACTTCTGGGCTCCACGGCAAAGATGTCGTTCCACATGCTGGCGCCGAACAACCAGCCCGGCCCCGGCGTCACCATGCTGCAGGACGACGAAGGCAGATCCTATCCGGTGCTCGATCGTGTCGAAATCTCCGGCGACCGCCTTTCGGATGCCCGCGTCAGCTTCGATCCCAACACGCGCGAACCCATCGTCAGTTTCCGCTTCGACAGTGCCGGCGCCACCCGCTTTGCCGAGATCACCCGCCAGAATGTCGGTAGTCCCTTTGCCATCGTCCTTGACAACAAGGTGCTGAGCGCTCCCGTCATCCGCGAGCCGATCACCGGCGGTTCCGGCCAGATCTCCGGCAACTTCTCGGCCGACAGCGCCACGACTCTTGCCGCCATGCTGCGCGCCGGCGCCCTGCCCGCCAAACTGACTGTTATCGAAGAGCGCACGGTCGGCGCCGATCTCGGCGCTGACGCCATCAAGATGGGCATCTATTCCGGCATCGTCGGCTTCGCCCTTGTTGCCGCCTTCATCTTCGTTCTCTACGGCACCTGGGGCATCCTCGCCAATGTGGCGCTGCTGATCCACACGATCCTGACCTTCTCGGCCCTGACTCTGGTCGGCGCGACGCTGACGCTGCCCGGCATTGCCGGTGTCGTTCTCGGCATCGGCCTTGCGGTCGACGCGAACGTCCTCATCAACGAGCGCATTCGAGAAGAGACCCGCAAGGGCAAGGGCGCCTTTGCCGCCATCGACACGGGCTTCAATCGTGCCTATTCGACCATTATCGACGGCAATATGACGGCCCTGATCGCTGCGGCCATCCTGTTCTGGTTCGGTTCCGGACCGGTTCGCGGCTTTGCCGTGACCATGGCGCTCGGCCTGATCATCTCGATGTTCACCTCGGTTGCCTTCGTTCGCGTCGCGATGATCGAGATTACCCGCCGCCGCAGGTTCAAGGTACTGAACATCCGGCCGTTGATCCCCTTCAGCCCTTATGACAAACACATCCAGTTCATGAAGGCGCGCTTCTTCGGCGTCACCGTTTCGGCGCTGCTTTCGATTGCCTCCGTCGTGCTCTTCATCCATCCCGGACTCAACTACGGCGTCGATTTCCGCGGCGGCATCCAGATGTCGGTCAAGACGAAAGAGGCGGCCGATCTTGCGAAGTTCCGCGAGGGACTTGATAGTCTCGGCCTCGGCGAAATCACGCTACAGACCTTTGGCGACAACAACAGCATTCTCGTTCGGGCGCAGCGGCAGGAAGGCGGCGAGGAGGCGCAGACGGCTGCGGTGACCAAACTGAAGGCCGAAGTCGCCAAGATCGATCCGAGCGCTACCGTCGAAGGTACCGACGTTATCGGCCCGAAGGTCAGCGGCGAGCTTGCCTCGGCCGGTATCCTGTCGGTCGTGATCGCCAGCTTCGCGATGCTCATCTATATCTGGGCGCGGTTCGAATGGCCGTTTGCCGTCGGCGCCATCGTTACGCTGGTGCTCGACGTCACCAAGGCGATCGGCTTCTTCGCAATCACCGGCCTCGACTTCAACCTCACGGCCATTGCCGCCATCCTGACGCTCGTCGGCTATTCGGTGAACGACAAGGTCGTCGTCTACGACCGCATGCGCGAAAACATGCGGCTCTACAAGTCGATGCCGCTGCGCGAGATCATCGACAAGTCGATCAACGAGACCCTGGCGCGAAGCCTTTACACCAACGCGACGGCCTTCCTCGCCCTGGTGCCGATGGCGATCTGGGGCGGCAGCGCCGTTTCGAGCTTTGCGATCCCGATGGTCTTCGGCATTCTGGTGGCCGGCGCCTCGTCGATCTTCATCGCCGCACCGATCCTGCTGTTCCTCGGCGACTGGCGCCGCCGCCACGCCAAGGCGGCACTGGCAACCGATACGGCAGCCGAAATCATCCCGCCGGAAGAGGGCCGCTCGCGCAAGTCGGTGAGCTGAAAAACGGGTTGTTAACGTATCCTTGAAGAGGGCGCCGGTTGCAGAGCCGGCGCCCTCTTTTTATTGTTGCCTATTGCCAGGATAAAATTGTGCAGCAATTCAAGATATTACAGCGTCCGTCGCGCGGCTGAAAAAGGCGCGCGACGCCGCAGCAGAGATCGGGAAACCGCCAGATGTCACCCAACCCGGCGAAACCGCCTGAGACCAATATTGCCGGCGATAACGAGGAGCGCATCAAGCGCTTTCTCGCAACCGCCTCGCACGACCTGCAATCGCCGCTGCGCCATATCGCCATGTATGCCGAGCTGCTGCTCGACGATCTCGAGGAGACACTCGACGGCGAACAGCTTCAGAGCCTCAAGATGATCCTGGAAAAGGCGCAAGCCGCACAACGCCTCACCAAGGCACTGATGAGCCTTGCCGGTGGAACACCACAGGTAACGCCCGAAAAGGTCGACCTGAAGGCCTTGGCCGAGAAAATCTGGGGCGACCTCATCGATGAGACGGGGGCTCGCGACGCGACGTTCGCCAGTAAGGGACTCCCCTCCATCCGCACCGACCCCGCGCTGTTCGGACTGGTGCTGAGGCAGCTCATGTCCAACGCACTCACCTATCGGAACTCATCGCCGCCGCATGTGGCGATGACGGCGGAACAAGAGGGGGCGAACTGGTTCGTCCGGATTTCCGATAACGGGATAGGCATCGATCCTGCTTATCGAGAACGGATCTTCGAGCCGTTCTGGAAATTGCCGAAGGCGGGGGCAGCCCCCGGCGCCGGCCTTGGCCTGACGACGGCGCAGGAAGTTCTGAAGGCGCTTGGCGGCGATATCAGTCTCGAGCATTCCGACGAAACCGGCAGCCGCTTCACCGTTCGCCTTCCCGCCGGCTAAGCAACCTATTGCAATCGCTCAGCTTCGTTTGCCGTGCTTGAAGCGCTTTGCGATCTCAGATTCGCCGGACGTGCTTCCAGTCCTTTTCTGCGCATGCCGCTACCGCAAAACGTTCGCGCTATTTTGCGCGCCACGCTCAAATGCTGTAATCGTCCTTCCAGAAATCCGGGACATCATAGTTCACATATTCGCGGATGATGTGCTGCAGCGTCTGAACGTCGATTTCGTCCTTGCCAATGCGGAAGTCGACGCCGTAATCCGGGAATTCCTGGAAATAGCCACCCGATATGTCGGTCGAGACGACGCCGATCGGGCCGGTATAGCCGATGCCGCGCAACTCCGGCACCGTCTCGCGGAAATCGGCATTGGGCAGAAGGCGATTGTCGAGCAGGATGAGATCGAAGCGCGCCGCGCGGACCTTTTCCAATGCGTCTCCGATCGACGGCGAATATTCGACTTCGACCGCCGGCTCGGAGAGATCTGCGATCTTCTTTTTGAGCGCGCGGAATTCGATGAACTCGTCATCGACAAAGAGAACCTTTACGGCATTCTGTCGGACCGTTTTGGTGATCATTTCATTTTCCCAGTCCCGAAGCCAATTTTCACGAAACCAACCCATTCCTCAGGGCGATCGCCACCATGTGGACGCGGTTCACGGCGTCGAGCTTACGCGCGGCCGCAGTGATATGCGAATTGACCGTATGTTCGGACAGACCGAGAATGATGGCGATTTCGGCCGAGGTCTTGCCTTCGCTGGTCCATTTGACGATTTCCGATTCGCGCTGGGTCAACCGTCCGGACATCTCAGGCGTCAGGATTTCCTCGTAGAGCTTGTCGAAAATGCGCATGGCATCCAGAAGCATGTCGGCGATCTCACCCTGATCCGGCTCTTCACGCTCGCCGCTCAGCACGAGGCAATATCGCCGCCCTTCGGGCGTGAACAGCGGAATGAAGAGGAAGACGCCGCAGCGGAACTCGTTGAAAAGCAGATCGGAGGGAAAGGTGTCCGGCTGCGCGCTCCTGCCATGGACGGGCGTCGCCAAAAACTGGGCGCTCTTTGCCCGGACGGTCCCGAGCGCCTCCCTCAACGTCGCAATGAAAAGGCCGACCCGTCGCTCGGCGACATTGGTGATGACGATATCGCGCTCGCCGAAAGGAGTCGAAGCCTCGGAAATGCGGGCAAGCGCGAAATTGTCGAAGTGGTAATGCTGCGCCGCCGCTTTCAGCAGACGGAAAAAATCGGTGCGGTTAATCGCCCGGCTCAGCTCCGGTCCGGCATGAAAAGGAGTTGCCGCGGCATTGTTCATTCCCACTCTTCCTCTCCTCCCGCCATGCCCCCGATCCCCAAATCTTGGGATATACGTCTTAAACGCGAACAGCTACAAAAATTGCGAGACGGTTGATGAGAGATATCGAAACGGGGACTTTCGGTATACAAGGCGGATATCATCAAATGCCTCAACTACAGGTGATGCACGGGCAGATATACTGAGGGGCAGTAATTCTTACCTGGGTATCGTAAATCTTCGCGCGTTCAACATCCATGAATGCGAGAAGGCAGTGCCAGACGTAAGCGCGAGAGAGCCGATAGGCCCATTCAGCTAAGGGGTTGGCTGGAAGTTCGTGGCGGCGAACACGGGTCAATCGGTTCTCTCAGCGCTTATTTTTTGTTCCGTCCTTTTCGCTTCGGTTGCATCTTGAAATGCACACTCCGCCTTGTCAATTGCGGTTTGTCACTTCGCCCGGACGAACGCCAGGAAACGCACCATTCGGTTTCGCTGTTTCCTACACTTCCAGATTGAGAAGGATCGCGGCGAGGTCAAGCGGCTTCTCAAGGTAAAGATCGGCACCGGCTTCGAACGCGCGCGCGCGATCCTCATCGGCATCCGATCCGCTGCAGATGGCGAGACGCATCGTTCTGAAACGATCATCCCCGCGCAGGCTGCTTACCAGACCAATGCCGCTGTCGAGGGGCATGTAGAGATCGGCGACCAGCAGCTCCGGCGGGGCCCAGCCTTCCGCCACGCGCTGCTTCAGCGCCTCCAGCGCCGTCTCGCCCGTCGAGAAACAAAATAGATCGACGTCTACCTGCTGCTTCTTGCGGATATAGTCGAGATAGAAGAGATCGTCCCTGCTGTCGTCGACGTAAACTATCGTAGGCATGCGGCACCGTGATCTGGGTATTGTTCGAATGAACCTCGTTGTCTTCCGACGTCACGATATCGCGATTTCACGAAAATTCGATCTGCCCGATCGAAAAATCATTTCGGAAAAAGCGCGATGGCGGCGTCCACTGCCTATTGAGTATTCCTCGATTTCGGAAAAAATGGCCGCGCGAACCGAGAGAGGATACACGGGTGCAGGATAAGGGCAACGTGGACCTGCAGGACCAGCGGAGGCGATGGCGCTACCGTGCCTTCGCGATTGCGGTCGGTTGCCTGCTGTTCCTTCTCGGGGTGAGCGCCCTTGCCGGCTGGCTGTTGCAGATCAAGCTCATCATTTCGCTCTTCCCCGGCTTTCCGTCGATGGCCTTCAACACCGGGCTCTGCTTCATACTGTCCGGCCTTGGGCTTGCCGCATCGACGTTTTCCGCCCGTCGCTTTCTTACAATGGCAACTGTCATGACTGGGTTTGCAGCGGCGATCGCGGCAGCCCGGCTCGTGGAAATCGTCACCGCCGGCCGGACCGTCCACTATGTCGACCAGTTGATCACTGGCTGGGTGATTCCGCCCGATTTCATCGCAGAGATCGGCGGCGGCATGGGACCCAATACAGCGCTGATCTTTCTGATCGCCAATCTTTCGCTGCTGCTCTCGCTTCATGTGGAAAAGTCTGGAAATCAGGTGGTGCAGGAGCTGACCGCCTATGTCGTCGTCACGCTCGGCATGATCGCGCTCGCCGGCTATCTCACCGACGCCGAACAGGGCTACCGCTGGGGCCCCTATGCGGCGATGGCTTTGCACACGGCGATCGGAATGGTGCTTTTCGGCGCGGGCCTGCTTGCCCGCTCCTGGTGGATGCAGCCGACAAACCGGGCGCAGATTCCGCTCTGGATTCCGGCGGCGGTCTGCTTCACCGGCCTTGTCGTCGATCTCTATACGCCGCTCGGCCTTGCCAACGGCATTCTTTATGTGCCGCTGGTGCTGACGGCCCTCTGGTTCGGCAACAGGAATGCGCCGCTCTTCTTCGCCTTTGCCTGCACCGTGCTCCTCATGCTCGGCTTCTTCGCCGTCAGGCATGACGAGGCGGCATTCTGGCAGGAGATCGCCAACCGCACCATCACCGCTGCCACCCTCTGGCTGATCGCCATCCTTATCTTCTATTTCCTGCGCAACAACAACAACCTGGAAGCCGAACGCGTTCGCTTCGGCGCGCTGGCGCGCAGCACGCCGGATGCCGTCCTCGTCATCGACGGACGTGGAACGATCAAGAGTTTCAATCCGGCAGCCGAGATCATGTTCGGCTATTCGCCGCAGGAAACGATCGGCCGGAACATCAAGATGCTGATGCCCGAGCCTTATCATTCCGAGCATGACGGCTATCTCTCCCATTACCGGCAGACCGGCGAGGAACGTATCATCGGAACGACGCGGATGGTCTCCGGTCGGCGCAAGAACGGCATCGTCTTCCCGATCGAAGTGTCCATCAGCGTTGTCGTCAGCGGCGAGACCAAGACCTTCGTCGGCATCGTACGCGATATCAGCGAGCGCGTGCGGCAGGAAGAACGGATGAAAACGACGCTTGCCCAGCTCGAGGCCTATACGGCGGAGCTCGAGCGCAGCAACCACGACCTGGACGAATTCGCCTATATTGCCTCGCATGATCTGAAGGAGCCGCTGCGTGGCCTGCACAACCACTCGCGTTTCCTCCTCGAGGATTATGAGGACAAGCTCGACGTGGACGGCGTGCGCCGGCTGAACCGGCTCGTGCGTCTCAGCCAGCGGATGGAGAAGCTCGTCAACGACCTGCTCTACTTCTCCCGGCTCGGTCGGCAGCAGCTGGCAGTCAAACGCACCGATATCGGCCTGATCGTCAAGGATGTGGTCGCGACGATGGAGCTGTTGCTGGAAGAGCGGCATGCCAGGGTCGTCACCGACGGCCGGCTGCCTGACGTGGTCTGCGACGCGCCGCGGCTGACCGAAGTGTTCCGCAATCTCATCACCAATGCGATCAAATACAACGACAAGCCGGCGCCGTTAGTCTCGATCGGCTATCTCGAACGGTTCGTCGGCAAGGACGGCACGGTTGCCCGCAACGTGTTTTTCGTTAGGGATAACGGCAAGGGAATACCCCAGGAATTCCATGAGGACATTTTCCGCATTTTCAAACGGCTCGAAAAGTCGCAGGATTCCGACGACGGGACCGGAGCAGGCCTCACCTTCGTCCGCAAGATCATCGCGCGGCACAACGGCGATATCTGGCTGGAGTCCGAAGTCGGCGTCGGCACCACGTTCTATTTCACCCTGGGAAGAAAGCGCGAGGGGCAGAATGCAGCAGCGTGACACGCAACCGATCTTGATCGTCGAAGACAGTGAAGACGATTTCGAAGCGACAATGCGCGCCTTCAAACGGACCAACCTGCGCAACTCGATCCGATGGGCCGCCTCGGGTCAGGAAGCCCTCGACATGCTCGCCGTGATGGCGCCGAAACCAGGGCTGATCCTGCTCGATCTCAACATGCCGGGTCTCGATGGCCGCAAGACGCTGCAGGCGATCAAGTCGAACGACGGCTGGCGTAAGATCCCGGTGGTGATCCTGACGACGTCAGACGATGAACGCGACATCGAAGGCTGCTACGCGCTCGGCGCCAACACCTATGTGCAGAAGCCGGTCGATCTCGACGGCCTCTTCGCCGCGATCCAGCGGCTGAAGGAATACTGGTTCGAAATCGCGATCCTGCCGCTCGAGGACTGACAGTTTGGCGGAAGACTGCTGCATTCTCATCATCGACGACAACATCGACGACCGCGAGGTCTATCGCCGCATCCTTCGACGTGTCTCCAGCACGGCCTATACCGTCCTCGAGGCGGAGACCGGTGAAGAGGGACTTGCGCTGAACAGCCGGAAACGGCCGAACTGCATCCTGCTCGACTATTCGCTGCCGGGGCGCGACGGACTCGGCGTTCTTGCCGATATATTGGAGGACGATCCCGCCGCAAACGTCATCATGCTGACCGGCCAGGGCAGCGAAACCGTCGCCGTCGAGGTGATGAAGAGCGGCGCGCGCGACTATCTCACCAAGGATTCCCTTTCACCCGAAACGCTGCATCGCTGCATCCAGAACGCCATCATGCACGGCATGCTGGAAGGCCAGCTGGAGCAGAAGCGGCAGTCGCTGGAGATCTTCACACGCGCCATGGCGCATGATCTGAAGGAGCCGCTGAGGACCATCAAGTCCTTCAGCCGGATCCTGCACGGTTCTGCAGTGCTTCCGGCGGAAGACCGCGAGCTGCTCGATTATGTCCTGAGCGCCGCCGACCATATGGAAGACCTGATCGTCAAGGTTTCGAACTTCACCAAGCTCGAAGCCTATGGCGGGCCGGAGTTGACGCCGGTCTCGCTGTCTGATGTGCTCGACCAAGTGGAGAACAATCTGCGCCAGCAGATGGAGAGCCGCGGGGCCGTCATCATCCGCGGGCCGCTGCCGGAGGTGATGGGCGATGCGACACTGCTGACCCAGCTTCTCCAGAACCTGGTGTCGAATGCCATCCGCTACTGCGATCAAAAGGTTCCGGAGGTCCAGATCTCGGGCGAAGCGCATGGGAATAGCTGCCGCCTGACGGTGCGTGACAATGGACCGGGCATCGATCCCCAGCACCGCGAGCTGATCTTCCAGCCGTTCAAACGGCTCGTCGGCCGCGGCATCGAGGGCACCGGGCTCGGCCTTGCCATCTGCCGACGCATCGCGCAGCTGCATGGCGGCTCGATCTGGTGCGAACCGGAGAAGGGACCTGGCGCCACCTTCGTCGTCGAGATGCCGCTCGCCGCGGCACGGCCCGCGCCGCCCGCCGCATCAGCCGTTCCGCCCAGCCTGAAGCCGGCGGAGCAGCCGGGCGAGGGTTCCGGCAGGCTTGCCGAGGTGCTGCTGGTCGAAGACAGTCCCGCCGACATCCAGATTCTGAAGATCAAGCTGATGCGGCGGGAGAAGGTGGCCTTCAACCTGCATGTCGCCACCAATGGGCGCGAGGCGATGCGGCTGCTCGAAGAGCGCGCCGGCATAGCCGACGTCCCGCAGATCGACCTGATGCTGCTCGACATCAACATGCCGATCATGGATGGTTTCGAGGTGTTGAACGCGCTTTCGGCCGATGCCCGTCTGAAACGGATTCCCGTCTGCATTCTCAGCACCTCAAGCGATGAGACCGACATGCAGCGGGCCAGAAATCTCGGCGCGCGCGCCTATATGGTGAAGCCGCCGACCCTGCAGCAACTGGAAGAGGCGCTCGAAGATGTCGACCATCTGGAACTGCTCCAGCGCGGCGATTCGCTTGCGCTTTGCGCGGAACAAAACTAAGCGGTGGTCATTGGCAACGGTATGACTTTCGCAGCTCTCATACTCGCGCTCCTGACGACGCCGCTTCAATCAGGACTGCTCTCGATGGTATCAGGCATACATCACGTTACAGCCATCACCCGAAAGGTGCAGGCGAACGTGGATTTTTACGCCGGCTTTCTCGGCATGCGGCTCGTCAAGCAGACGGCCGGCTACGAGGATGCGACGCAGCTCCATCTCTTCTACGGCGATTCGGCAGGCACGCCGGGTTCGCTCGTCAGCTTCCTCGTCTGGGAAGATGGCGCGCCCGGCCGGGCGGGCTACGGCCAGATCAGCGAAATTTCGCTGGCGATCGATCCGGCGAGCATCGGCTACTGGCTGACGCGCGCCATGAGCTTCGGCCTGCGCTCGGAAGGACCCGCCGATGAATTCGGCGAGCCTGTCCTCAGGTTGAAAGACCCCGACAATATCATTCTCAAGCTCGCGGGCGCAAAGGACCTGACATCGCCGGCTGTCTGGGACGGCGCCGCGATCCCGGTCGGGCATGCCGTCCAGCGGGTGCGCGGCGCAACCATGCTGACGGAAAAGCCGGCCGAGAGCCGCAGCTTCCTCGAGCGCCATTTCGGCTACCGCTTCCTGGCCAACCGCGGCACGATCGACAGGCTGGTGTCGCAATCGGGCGATGTCATCGATGTGCGCGATGCACGCGGCTTCTGGTCCGGTGCGCCGGGGACCGGCACGGTCGATCATGTCGCTTTCCGGGCCGCCGATGAGGAGGCGCTGCTTTCGGTATCCAAGGCGCTGGAGAAGACCGATGCATCGCCGACCAACATGCACGACCGCAAGTATTTCCGCTCGCTCTATGCCCGCGAGCCCGGCGGCACGCTGGTGGAGCTTGCAACCGACAAGCCCGGCATGACTGTTGACGAAGAGCATGCAGCCCTCGGCACCAAGCTCTTCGCGCCGCCGGAAGCGATCACCAATCTCGACGACCTCAAGGTGGTTCTGCCGCAATTTTCGTTGCCCGGCCAGCCGCGCATCAATTACCGCGAGCTGCCGTTCGTTCATCGCTTCTACACGCCGCCGAATCCTGACGGCAGTGTCTTCGTGCTTCTGCACGGCTCGGGCGGCAATGAGACGACGCTGATGCCGCTCCTCAACAAGGCGGCACCGCGCGCAACACTGATGGGCGTGCGGGGCCGGGCGACGGAAGAAGGCTTTCCGCGCTGGTACAAGCGCATTACACCCTTCTCTTTCGACCAGAACGACATCAAGACCGAGGCCGAAGCCTTTGCGGCCTTCATCGAAGGCGCCGTCAAATCCTACGGCCTCGATCCGAAGAAGATCGTCTATGTCGGCTATTCCAATGGCGCCAACCTCTTGAACTCGCTGCTCTACCTGCATCCGAACCTCGTTCACAAGGCGGTACTGCTGCGCTCCATGCCTGTGCTCAGTGACTATCCGCATGCCGATCTGAAGGGCACGGACCTGCTCGTCATCAGCGGCAAGACCGATGCCTACGGCAAATATGCGAGCGACCTGGAGGAACGGCTGAAGAGTTCCGGCGCCACCGTCGATTCCGACGTCATCCCCGGCGGCCACGATCTCGGCGACGCCGATGTGCCGATCATCCAAAAGTGGCTGCTTCAGAGAATGGGGGACGATCCAGCGCCGCTGGAGCAGCAAGCGGTCAGGCCGGCGAGCGAGCCGTTCGGGCAACCATGATGCCGGCGAGCACCACCCCGGCGCCCAGCGCCTGCATCGTCCCGATCGCCTCGTCGAGCAGCGCCCAGGCGAGGATTGCGGCGACGACCGGCTGCAACAGCAGCGTCAGCGATGAAAAGGCGGGCGGCAGATAGGCCAGCGCATAGGTGATCGCCACCTGCCCGCCGGCATGACTGACAAAGGCGAGGCCGAAGAGGATCGACCAGCCGTAGAGGGTCGCCGGCAGCATCTGCCCTTCGAAGAAGAAGGCGATCGGGAAGATGCAGACGGCAGCCGATGCCGTGCTCCACAGCATGATGCGGATCGTATCGAACCGGCTGCGCAGCCTGCCGATCGCCAGGATATAGCAGGCATAGAAGAAAGCGGCGATCATCGCGGTGCCGTCGCCGCTCAAGCCGCCATTGCCGAGCCCTGCCGGTCCGCCTTTTAGGATAACGACGCCGGCAAGCGCCAGGACCAGCCCCAGCAGGAAAACACCGCTGGTTCGCGCCTTGAAAAACAGGACGGCGATCAGCGTGACGAAAACAGGCGCGAGGTTTGCGAGCAGCGTCGCGTTGGCGACCGAGGTCATGGTGAGCGAAAGATGCCAGGCGGCGAGGTCGAGCGCCAGCATGAGGCCCGGAAGAACCAGCAGCCCATAATCGGAGAGGCTTTGCGGCTTCGGCCCCCTATCCTTCTTCATGAGCGAGACGATGAAGATCGGGATCAGCGCCAGCGCCACACGCCAGAAGGCAGTGGCCATCGGCCCGGCTTCGGACAGCCGAACGAAGATCGGCGAGCCGCCGATCGCCGCCCCGCCGACAACAAGAGCGGCCAGCGCCAGACGGTTGGAAGGCGAGGCTTCGGAGAGAGTGGAAGCGGTCTGCGACATGGTCTCGATTTTCTTGATTGCCCGAACATTGGCGGCGGGCCATTGACTGGAGCGTGCGTAGCAGAAGTCATGTGCCGGCGACAGTCGAAGAACGACATCGGAACGGAAAATCAGGCCGGGCGGGTGTTCGTCTCGGCCAGCCGCAGCTTTGCGGCGATTTCGCCTGCAACGAAGAAGGCATGCTCGGTCACCTGCGGCAGCCCCATCAGTTCGCCGAAAGTGCCGCGCGCCAGTGGACCGGAGATCAGTAGCGAAGGATCCGCCTTTCCCGACGGGCCGATCGCCTCCGACTGCTCGGTGCAGGCAAGGCCGAGGCCTGTCGGGTCAAGCGACAGGTGGCCGCTTGCAGCAAGCGCCGCGAGCCAGGGCTGAGTTTCGAGAATGCCGCCATGCGCCGGGCCCGTGGTGACGACGACGGCGTCATAGCTCCGCTCCAGGGACTGACGCCGATGGCGCGGCTGCAGGGTGCAAAGAACAAGCTCTCCTTCAATGCGCGCATCGGCGACCGACCCGGCAAGGACTTCCAGGCGGCCGGCGGCAATCGCCGCGTCGAGCACGGCTTCCACCTGCGGCGCGATGCGAAAGCGATGCACATCCCAATAGGGACGCAGATGGCGGACGAGACGGCGCCGTTCGGCGATCGGCAGCGCCTGCCAGAGTTCGTATCCCTGCGCCCGCACCTGATCAATCACGCCGTGCCAACTTATGCCCTGCGCCTTCGCGGCCTCTATGTCGGCGCGGATCCTGACAAGCAGCGCAAGGGCGGAATGCGCGGCCTGGGAGACGAAGTCTCCAAAGAGCTGCTGCGGTTCCGGCGAATGGCCGCGCGAACGCAGGCCGCGGCGCGAGATCGCCGTCACAGGGCCATCATGACCGCACTCGGCAAGAGAGGCGATGACATCGGCGGCCGTCAAGCCGTTGCCGATGACCAGCACCCGGTCATGCCGACGGATCACGCCGAGCGCGCCCGGCTTGGTGGTATCGGCGACGAAGCGGGGATGGGCGGCCAAGCTGGCGGCAAGCCGGCCCGGCGCTGCCGGCGGCGGATGGCTGGTGGCGATCGCAACTATATCGGCCTCCGTCACCCCGCCTTTGTCGTCCTGGATCGACCAGCGGCCGCCCCGGCGCTCGAGACCGGTCACGCGGGCGCAGTTGTGGAGCACGACGCCCTCTTCCAGCAGCGGTTTCAGCAGGGAGGCGACATATTCGCCGAAGAGCCGGCGCCGGGGGAAGAGCATGCCGTCCGGTTGTCTTGCCCCCGGATCGTCCGCGACGGCGTCGCGAGCTTCGATCCAAGCCTGGAATTCGCCCAGGTCGTCGGGCTGCAGGCTCATCTTGGCGGCGGGAACATTGATACGGTGCGCCGGATCGTCCGTGTCATAGGCAAGGCCGCGGCCGAGCTCCGCGCGCGGTTCGAAGACCATGATGATGGGGCGCTCACCGCAATTTGCCCTGGCGAGATGATAGGCGACGCCCGCGCCGGAGAGGCCGCCGCCGATAATGGCGACGACGGATCGTTCGGACTTCGGGAGAGGCTTCGGATGCATGACGGCCGGGATATTCACTTGCGATGGCCGAGCATAAATGCCGGACATTTCCCGCGCAATCTCCCTCACCGCGAATTGTCTATAAATTTTATTGGGTTTCGAGTGCGACCTCTATCCCACTATCGTGGTCGAGAATTCGGGATTGCCGCGGATGGTGTTGCTGACTGTGCAGATCTCCTCTTCGGCAGCATCGACGATCTTGCGGCGGGTCTCTTCGTCGACATCGCCCTTGATCGAGAAGACGATGTTGAATTTTGCAACGCGTGAGAGCCCTTCCGCCGCCTTCTCGCCGGTGACGTCGGCGGTGATCTCGCTGATCCTGTCGAGAACCCCCATCTGACTGGCTGCAATGCGGGCGCTGAGCACGAGACAGGCCGAGAGCGAGGCATAGAGCAGATCGAGCGGGCTGAAGCCCGGCTGAGAAGGGGCGGTGACGATATCGATCTCACCCTTGGTGGTGGACGTGACATGCGGAAAGCCGGTACGGCCGAGAGTGGCGATAGCACCTGTCGGACGGGGGCGAGCCTTGAGATCGGCCATGAAAAGATCCTCTGACAACAGCCTCGCAGAAATAGCGAGTTACGCCTCGGCCCGCAATGACGGCGCGATGCTTGGTAACGGAACCTTTCCTTCCGTCATCAGTTGACTACACCTGAACGAAATCAGTGACAAAGGTGCATAACGATGCCGCATGCCCGCAACATGCATCGTCAGGACCGGCGGATGGACGCCCGCGACCGGCTGATTGTCGCGCTCTATGCACAGCTGAAGGCCGAGCGGGAAACGCGCGAGACGCTGGAATGGGCCATCCGCAACGGCGCCATCTCGCAGGAGGTGCTTGAGGCTATCGCGGCCGATCCGGTTCCCGTCGTCACCAGCGAGGACATCGCCTCCCTGGAGAAAATCATCGCGCTCGATGAAAGACGCAAACCACATCGGAACTAGGCGTGATGCCGAAGCGTGCGCGGTTTTCGACCGGCATCATGCCGCCATCGAACTGAAAAGAGGAGATCCGAAATGGCTGACATCACCTATCAGGTCGTGCCGCATGACAATGGCTGGGCCTACAAGCTCGGCGACACGTTGTCGGAAACCTATGCGACGGCTGAGGAAGCGATTGTCCACGCCAAGGATGCTGCGTCACGTCAGAAAATCGGCGATGGCGACGCGTTGCTCGCCTATCCTTCACCCGATGGCGGCTGGGCGTTTCAGGAACTCGAAACAGATAAGAGCAACAGTCGTCTGTGATTTGCAACGGAGGATGGCATGGCCGCGCGGGCAAGCTGGAAAGGTCATCTGAAGGTAGGCGACCTTGCTTGCGCCGTCGGGCTCTATACCGCCATCTTCTCCTCGGACCGGGTTTCCTTCAACATCATCAACCGCAGGACGGGACACCGGGTGGAACGGCAATTCGTCGACAGCGAGACCGGCAAACCGGTCGAGCGGGACGAGCAGGTCAAAGGTTATCAGATGGAGAATGGCGACTACGTCGTCATCGAAGGAGACGAGATCGCAGAGATCGTGCCGGAGAGCGACAAGCTGCTCAACGTCAAAGCTTTCATCGCCTATGACGATATCGACAAGCTTTATTTCGATCGTCCCTATTACCTCGCACCTGTCGACGAACATGATGAGGAGGCGCTGTCGCTGATCGTCCGCAGCATGCGCGACGGCAAGGTCGCGGCGCTCGCCGAAGCCGTGCTTTTCCGGCGCATCCGAACGCTGCTGATCCGGCCTCATGACGGCCACATCATCGCGACCACGCTGAACTTCGACTATGAGGTGCGCTCGACCGACTCGGTCTTCAAAGACATTCCCGACGTCAAGTTCGACAAGGAGATGCTCGAACTCGCCGGTCACATCATCGAAACCAAGCGCGGCAGCTTCGATCCGAGTGCCTACGAGGATCGCTACGAAGCGGCCCTCGTCGAACTGGTGAAAGCAAAGATCGAGGGCCGGGCAGCGCCGAAGAAGGAACCGGCGCCGGAGGGCAAGGTCGTCGACCTGATGGAGGCGCTGCGCCAAAGCGCGGGGATGAGCGGCAAGACGGCGAAGAAGGCGTCGGCAAAGAAGAAGGCGCCGGCGCGCAGCGATAGCCTAAGGAAGAAGGCAGGCTGAGATGGCCCTCGAGACCTATGAGGCGAAGCGCAATTTCAAACTCACTCCGGAGCCACGTGGTCGCTTGGGCCGCAGCAGCGGCAACAGTTTCGTCATCCAGAAGCATGATGCAACGAGGCTGCACTATGACTTCCGCCTGGAGATGGATGGGGTGCTGAGGAGCTGGGCCGTGACCAAAGGGCCGAGCCTCAACCCCGAGGACAAGCGCCTTGCCGTACACGTCGAAGATCACCCGCTTTCCTATGGCGATTTCGAAGGCATCATTCCAAAAGGTCAATATGGCAGCGGCACTGTCATCGTCTGGAATCGCGGCACTTGGACGCCCCTCGGCGATGCGCACAAGGACTATCGCGAGGGCCATATGGAATTCGAGCTCGATGGCGAAAAGCTGAAGGGCCGCTGGCACCTCGTGCGCATGCATGGCCGGCCCGGGGAAAAGCGGGAGAACTGGCTGCTGATCAAGGGAGATGATGCCGCGGCGCGCCACGACGGCGACATTCTTCAGGAGCGGCCGGAATCGGCAAAGACCGGCCGCCGGCTCGAAGAGGTGGCGGGAAATCCGGATACGACCTGGACCTCCAAGTCGAAAGACGGCAAGCCGGCTGCCGCTAAAAGACCGGCTTCAAAGGCCGAAGCCGCCGCACCAGGAGAACGCGACTGGCCGAAGGGTGCTCGCAAGGCCGCAATGCCCGATTTCATCGAACCGGCGCTTGCCAGGTTAAAGACGAAGCCGCCGGCTGGTGATCGCTGGATCCACGAAATCAAGTTCGACGGCTACCGGCTGCAGGTCAGGGTCGAGAACGGCAAGGTCAGAATGTTGACCCGCAGCGGCCTCGACTGGACGGAGAAATTCGGCAGCGAGGTGCTCGAGGCCTTTGCCGCCCTGCCGGTGCAATCGGGGGTGATCGACGGCGAAATCGTCGTCGAGCGCGATAGCGGCGCCTCGGATTTCTCGGCGCTCCAACGCGATCTGAGCGAGGGCCGCGACGATCGCTTCGTCTTCTATGCCTTCGATCTTCTCCACCTCGACGGCCACAGCCTGGTGAATGTGGCGCTCACCGATCGCAAGCAGCTGCTCGAAAGCCTGCTGCCCGACAATAACGACAAGCTGCGCTACAGCGCGCATTTCAACGAAAGCGGCGGCCTGGTGCTTGACCATGCCTGCCGGCTCAGCCTCGAAGGGGTGATTTCCAAACTGCGCGATAGCAAATACACGTCGGGACGCAAAGGCGATTGGATCAAATCGAAATGTTCGCACCGGCAGGAATTCGTCATCGGCGGCTACGTGCCGTCGACATCGATGAAGAATGCGATCGGCTCGCTGGCGATGGGCTATTACCAGGACGGCGAACTCAAACATGTCGGGCGCGTCGGCACCGGATATACGGCGGCGACCGCGCGGATGCTTTATGAGAAACTGTCGCGCCTGACGCAGAACGAGACATCATTCGACGACAAGCTGACATCGGAGGAGCGGCGCGGTCTGATCTATGTGAAGCCGCAGCTGGTTGGCGAGGTCGAGTTCCGCGCCTGGTCGGCCGATGGCAATCTGCGCCATGCCGCCTTCCGCGGTCTGCGAGAAGACAAGCCTGCGAAGGACGTGACGCGCGAGACGGAAAAGACCATGGCCCCTGCTCTGCCGAAATCGGCTGTGACACTCACCCATCCCGACCGCTTCTACTGGCCGGACGAGGGCGTTACCAAGGAGGGGCTGGCGAATTATTACGCCCAGGTCTGGCGCTTCATGGCGCCTTACGTCGTCAACCGGCCGCTGGCGCTCCTGCGCCTGCCGGACGGGATCAATGGCCGGCAGCGGTTTTTCCAGAAGCACGCCTGGAAGGGCATGAACCCGCATATCCAGGAGATTACCGATCCCAAGGACAGGCAGGGGGAGAAGCTGCTCAGAATTACCGATTTCGACGGGATCGTGGCGCTGGTGCAATCGGCCGCGCTGGAAATCCACCCCTGGGGCACAACGACCGACAATTGGGAAAAGCCCGATATGATCACCATGGACTTCGATCCCGATGACGGGGTGGCGTGGGCAGATGTGATCGCCGCTGCTTACCAACTGAAGGAGCGGCTGGAGGCCGAAGGCCTCGCCGCCTTCGTCAAGACCTCGGGCGGCAAGGGGCTGCATGTGGTGACGCCGCTCACGCCGAAGGCCAGCTGGGCCGAAGTGAAGGGTTTCGCCAAGTGGCTCGCCGACAGCATGGCCGCCGACGATCCCGACCGCTATCTGGCGACGGCAACGAAGGCCAAGCGCAAGGGGAAGATCTTCATCGACTATCTCCGCAACGGCCGCGGAAATACGGCGGTCGCGCCTTATTCGACACGGGCACGGCGAGGCGCCGCGGTCTCGATGCCGCTGGAGTGGAGCGAACTCACCGCCGACGTCGGACCGGCCTATTTCACGGTGGACAATACGCCGACGCGGCTCAACGCGTTGCCGCGAGATCCCTGGGACGGATTTTTCGCTGCAGCGAAACCGTTGGAAAAGAAGAAGCGTTAGAGCGTAAAATCATCCCGCTCTGACCTTTGGATTTGCGCAATTCCAGGCAAAGCGCTTCGCTTTGCCTGGGAAAACCGCTTCGCACTTTTCCTGGAATTGCTCTAACGCGACTTCCGCCCCCTTTGCGAAACCAGGCTCTTCTTCAGCGCATCCATGATGTTGATGACGTTGCCGGTCGATTTTTCCGGTGCGGTTTTTTTGGCAGGCGCTGCCTTCTTCAGGCTCTTCTGTTTGCCGCGGATCATCGATTTCAGGCGCTTTTGGATCGGGTCCTGCACCATGGCCGGGCTCCAATCCTTCGTCTCTTCCTTCACCAGCCGCTTCATCAGCGTCAGCAGCTTGCTGTCGATCTCCGCCTTGTCGTCGATTTCGGCCGACGGTTCGCGCACCTCGTCGCCATAGCGCAGGGTCCAGAGCACGATGCCCTTGCCTTGCGGCTCCAGGAGCACGGCACGCTCGCGCCGATAGAGAACCAGGCGGGCAATGCCGACGACGTCGTTTGCCTTCATCGCCTCGCGGATGACGCAGAAGGCTTCCACGCCGACTTTGTCCTCCGGCGCCAGGAAATGCGGCTTGTCGTACCACACCCAATCGATCGAGCCACGCGGTACGAAGCTGTCGATATCGATGGTGCGGGTGCTGTCGAGCCCGACTTCCTCGATCTCCTCGTCTTCGAGAAGAACATAATCGTCCTCGCCGCGCGGATAGCCCTTGACCTGGTCCCTGTCGGCCACTGGTTTATGGGTAACGCTGTCGACATAGCGGCTTTCGACCCGGTTTTTCGTCTGGCGATTGAGGACGTGGAAACGCAACTTGTTGCTTTCGGTCGTTGCCGGCGTCAGCGAGACGGCGGCGGTGACGAGCGAGAGCTTGAGATAACCTTTCCAGAACGCCTGACGTGCCACGACTGTCCTGCCCTCCCGGACCGATGGAACTTGGCAGTCAACGGCAAAACCGGCCTTTGGTTCCGGGCCTGGCATACCGGGATTACTTGGTTCAGATCGAGAGATACCGCTTCTGCCACGGCAGCATCTTTTCCTGCCATGCGCGCGGCGTGAACTCGTCATAAGCGGTCTCGGCGATCGCCAGCATCCAATTGCGGCCCTTGCGGGCCAACAGCACGCAGGACAATTCCATGCCAGGCTCGACGGCAATGGAAGGGCGGTTAGCGCCAGGAATATCCAATCCCTTGTCGCGCCACTGGATGACGATCTCATCGGGCTCGGATGTCCATTCACCCGAGGCGACGGAGGCCTTGCCGTCGGTATTGAAGCGGAGCGGCGGCGCCACAAGGTTCAAGAAGCTGCCGTCATTATGGTAATTGCTGTCGATCTCGCCGGCGGTGCTCTTGCCCTTTCCCGACAGAACCAAGTCCTGGCCGCATCGAATGAATATGTTGCGCCGGAGGCTCCCGGACCATGGACGATTGGCGAAAAAGGCGATGTCGCAGCCGCTGATGACGTTGTCGTGGATGTCGATGTCCTTGCGAAATGCCCGCTCCTGGTCGGAAAAGCCGCTCAGGCTGATGCCGCGATTGTTGTTCTCGATCCAATTGTCATAGACGTGATGGCCGGTACGGTCTGCCTTGTCGCCGATGCCGTAACCGAAGGAATAGTCGTTCATCCTGCCGTCGCGCATGATGTTGCTGCGCACCACGGCATCGTCGCCGATCGATGAAAAGGAGAAATTCTTGCCGCCGATGAAGTTGTACTCGACGAGATATTTCCGGGTTTTATCGCAGACCAGGGCGCCTTTGTTCGAGGTGCTCGTCGGCGACTGCAGGAAGAGGTTGCCGCGGATCACCACGTCCGAACTGATATTGTCGTCGCTGTTCTGATAGGCGAACTGGCAGCAGTCCGCGCCCTCGCCCGGAGCCGCCCCCATACGGTTGTTTTCCAGAAGAACGTTCTTCGTCTTCGTCAGATAAATGCCATCGCCCCTGACATTCTCCGTTTCGCAGCGTCTGACGACGAGGTTGCTGCCGTTGTGAAACTTGAAGCCACGAGGCGAGTTCTTGACGACGACGTCTTCGACCACCGTGTCGGAAAACACCTGATAGGCGACGCCGATATCCTCTGCACCGTCGATGACCTCAGCCCGGGTGGACGCGCCGTGAACTTTTTTTCGCAGGACTGCGGGCATCGGATCTCCATCGACGCGGTTACCGCAGCGCCGCGCATCGTCTCAGATGCGCCAAGGGTGCGGCTGGGCTTTGAGCTGCTGCAGCATTATCCTTAAATCAATTCCGATCTAAGACATACGCAGTCGCGTCGAATTAATGCAGGGCATGTGGCAGGAGTTTGACGGCCTGCCTCGACTTTGCACGCCGCCATGCGACCTCAGAGGCCCACGCCTTGCGATCGGTCACCGCGTTTCGAGTATCCGCATCAACCGGCCGCGATAGCTGTCCAGGATAACGGCAAGCACGATGACGGCGCCGATGACGATCGGCTTGATGTTGTCGTCGGCGCCCAGCAGCTGCAATCCCGTCGACAGCACCTGCAGAATGCAGGCACCGACCAGCGTTCCGACAATCGAGCCCTTGCCGCCCGAGAGGCTGGTTCCGCCGATAATGACCGCGGCGATGGCGTTCAACTCATAGCCGATGCCCGCAACCGGGCTGCCGACATTGAGGCGAAGCAGGTAAACCATGGCTGCGATGCCGGCGGTCAGGCCCGAGATGGTGAACACCGCGATCTTGTAGCGTTTCGGCTCATGCCCCGACAGCCGCACAGCCTCTTCGTTGGTGCCGATCGCGAAGACGAAACGTCCGAACACGGTATAACGCAGGACGAACCAGCCGGCGAGGACGACGATGATGGCAATCAGGAAGATCGACGGGAAGACGCCCCAGAAGATCAGGTTTCCGAAATCCACGAAAGGCTGCGGCAGGCCGGTGATGGTGGAGTTGTCGCTGACGACGCGGGCCAGGCCGCTGGCGACATTCAGCATGCCGAGCGTGACGATGAAGGACGGCAGTTTCCACTTTTCGCAGACCCAGCCGTTGATGGCGCCAAGGATCGCGCCGGTGCCCATCGAGGCGAGCGAAGCGAGCACGATCGCCTGCCAGGGCGAGAGCCTGGGGTCGATCATGATCGTCGCGCCGATGACCGTGCATAGCGCCAGCAGCGAGCCGACCGAGAGGTCGATGCCGCCGACCAGGATGACGAAGGTCATGCCCGAGGCAAGCACGGTGTTGATGGCAATCTGCACGAAGATTTTCAGGAAATTCTCAGGCGTCGCGAAATACGGCGCCGTCGCCGAGAAGAAGGCGACGATCAGGACGAGGGCGATGGCAACGCCTGCCTCTTTCATCGAGATCCGGATCAGCTTGTCCCAGAAGCCCGTCTCTTTCGCTTCGACCTTGGTTTCAATGTTGCCGGACACGACTGTACTCCTTGTAAGCGAGTGAGAGGATCCTGCTCTCTTCGAATTGATCCCGTGCGATTTCGCCGGCGATCTTGCCGTCCGACAGGACGATGATGCGATGGCAGATGCCAATGAGCTCCGGCAGATCCGAGGATACGACCAGAACACCCTTTCCTTCCGCGGCAAACTTCCAGAGAAGGTCGTAGATTTCGGCTTTCGCGCCGACATCGATGCCGCGGGTCGGCTCATCGAAAATCAGCACCTTGGGGCCGCGGAACAGCCATTTGGCGATCACCACCTTCTGCTGATTGCCGCCCGAAAACGTCCTGACCCGCTGATGGACGGATGGTGTTTTGATGCGCAACTCGCGCACGAGACGCTGCGCGTTTTCGTTCTCCATCCTGCGGCTGATCAGCCCCTTGCGGGAAATCTTGGCGAGATCGGTAACCGTGGTGTTTTCTGCGCAGCTCATGTCGAGCATCAGGCCCTGCAGCTTGCGGTCTTCCGTCGCCAGGCACAGGCCGGCGGCAACCGCATCTTTCGGCGAATGGATCGCAACCAGTTCGCCGTCGATGCGGATTTCGCCCCCGGCCTTGGCGTCGGCGCCGAATATGGCGCGGACCGCCTCTGTCCGGCCGCTACCCACAAGGCCGGCAATGCCGACGATTTCGCCCTTGGCCACTGAGAACGACAATTCCGGGCTGTTTCGGGTCACTTTCAGACCGGAAACGCCGAGCGCCTCGCCGAACACGGCGCTGTCACTGCGAAAGACGCCATGATCCGAGAGCGTTCGCCCGACCATCAGCTCGACGATGTCGGGGATGGCCAAGCCGGACAACGGTCGCGTGATGACATGCTGGCCGTCGCGCAGCACCGTCACATCGTCCCCGACTTCAAAAATCTCCTCGAGCCTGTGGGATATGTAAAGCGTCGTCACCCCACGCGCCTTCAGACGCTTCAGAATTTCGAACAGCCGGTCAACTTCCTTGGACGTCAAGGTTGCCGTCGGCTCGTCGAGAACGAGCAGCTTGCTTTCATAGCAGAGCGCCTTGGCGATTTCGAGCAGCTGCAACTGCGCGACGCTGAGACGGCTGGCGAGCGTCGTCGGCGCCACATCGAGGCCAACTTCCGCCAGCAATTCGGCCGCCCGGCGGTTCATCTGCCGGTAATCCACCAGGCCGTATCGCCGCGGAAGATGTTCGAAGAGCAGATTTTCGGCGACGCTGAGATTGGAAAGGGGGTGGAGCTCCTGGTGGATGATGCGGATGCCGGCCTTGAAGGCCTCCAGCGGCGAGGCAGGATGATAGGGCCCGCCGTCAAATGTAATCTGCCCGTCGTCCGGCTTGAACACACCGCCCAGCAGGTTGATCAGGGTCGACTTGCCGGCACCATTCTCGCCCAGCAGGACGTGGCCCTTGCCGCGGCCGATCCGCATGGAAACATTCCTGAGCGCCACGACGCCCGGGAAGCGCTTGCCGATCCCCTCCAGCTTCAGGATGTGGTCATCTGCTGCGTCTGACACGTCCCACCTCGTGCATGATCTGTTTGAATTCGAGATGGCCACCATCCGAACATGCACACTCCCAAAGGCCCGCAACGAGCCTCATCGGGAGTAGACGCAATCGGTTGGCAGCTGTCAGCGCCGGCGGGCAGCCGGCGCCTCCTTTCGTCCTAGCTCGGCAATATCGATTATTTGAGGTCGCCGGCGGTAACGAGCTTGATGTCGGTCTTGACCCAGCCGGTGAATTTTTCGCCGGCCAGTTCACGCATACCATAGTCGATGCCCATGACCGCCATCTGCGCGCCATATTGCTCGACAGTGGCAAGCATCTTGCCGTCCTTGATCAGCGGCTGGACCGGCGGGATGTTGTCGAAGCCGACAACCTTGATCTTGCCGGCCTGGCCGGTTGCATCGAGAGCCTTGACGACACCGAGCGCCATGGAGTCGTTGGCCGCCATGACACCCTGAATATCCTTATATTTGGTCAGAAAGTTCGTCATGACGGTGTTGGCTTCTTCGGTCTCCCAATGGGCGGTCTTGCTGTCGAGAAGCTCGAGCTTGCCCGACTTGACGGAGGCCATGAAACCTTCCTTGCGCTCCTTGGCATTGTCGGCCTCGGGATTGCCCTCGAGGATGACGACCTTGGCGCCTGGGCCCAGATCCTTGGCCAGCGCGTCGCCGGCGAGCTTTGCGCCTTCGCGGTTGTCCGGACCGAAGAATGCCAGGTCGATACCGGCTGCCTTCTTGGCATCGGCATCGAGCGGCACGTCGATGTTGATGACCTTGACACCTGATTTCACGGCCTTCGCAAGCGGCGTCGCCATCGCCTTGGAATCGGCCGGGGCGACGACGATGATGTCGTATTTCTGCGTCACGAAGTTTTCGACGGCATCGACCTGGGCGGCAAAATCGCGC
The DNA here is from genome assembly GCF_017948245.1 of Rhizobium sp. NLR16a. Lineage (NCBI taxonomy): Bacteria > Pseudomonadati > Pseudomonadota > Alphaproteobacteria > Hyphomicrobiales > Rhizobiaceae > Rhizobium > Rhizobium sp. NLR16a. The sequence continues at coordinate 3,503,153 of NZ_CP072865.1, forward strand.
TCGTCCTTCATGCCGACGGCCTTGAAGTCGAACTTGTCCTTGTTCTCAGCCGCATATTTATCGGCGCCGGCCTTCATCTGCTTGAAGAACTCATTCGACAGAGACTTCATGATCAGGCCGACCTTCGGCTTGCCGGCCGCAAAAGCGGGCGACACGCCGCAAGACAGTGCGAGCACCAACGTGCCGGCAAGTCCAAGCTTCAATGCCGCACGGCGCGGCGTACGCATCAGGACGGAATCACGCTTCGTAGATTGGGACATTTCTCTCCTCCGAACGGTTCCGGGCCTATCCTCACCTGAGTGCCTTCGAAATGAACCGTTTCCAACAGCACTTGGGTAACAACGCCCCGCAGGATTGTCAAGGCAGCGAAAATGGCCGCATATGGAAGAATGAGGCGCCTGTTGATGAACCGTTTCCATTGAATGCCGGCGTTCCTCGTGTTATGCAAACGCCGTCAAATTGACTGCGGCCCTTTGACGAAGGCGATGGAGACCATTAGCTGAAGCCTCATCGGGTGCCTCCGCGTCCCCGAGACCCAAAATGAAGGGACATATTCTTCCATTATGCCAAAGGTCGGAATTCGAGACGTTGCCAAACTTGCCGGCGTTTCCACCGGGACCGTCTCACGGGTGCTGAATGACCACCCCGCCGTGACCGATGAACTGAGGGCACGCGTCAGACGCATCATCGACGAACTCGGCTACAGGCCCGACCCGTCGGCCCGAAGCATGCGCAGCAAGGTCAGCCGGCTCATCGGCATCGTCATTCCCGATCTTACCAATCCGTTCTTCTCGGAACTCGTGCAGTCGGCCGAGCAGGCGGCGGCAAGCCATGGCTATAACATCATCGTCATGACTTCGTTTGACGATGCGACCAAGGAAGCAGACCGCATAGGTCAGCTGACAAGCCGAAAAGTGGACGGTATCATCCTGGTTCCCAGCAATGATTTCCATACGCTGAAGCTGCCGAAGGGCTTGCCGATCGTCGTCGTCGACCGCCTCATGCCAGGATATTCCGGGATCGCTTCAAACCACCGGGCGGGCGTGCGTCTCGGCGTCGAGCATCTCTTGAAGCTCGGCCATCGCCGCATCGGCTTCATCTCGGGACCGAGACATTCCGTGCCTGCCAACGATCGCCTTACAGGTTACCTTGACGCCATGGGGCAGCCCGACGACGGCGGACAAACAGGGTCGCCGCTGATCGCAGAGGCGGCTTTCGACTATGAAAGCGGACGATCGGCGGGAAACTATCTGCTGGCACGCGCCCGCAGCGAGCGGCCGACAGCCATTTTCGCAAGTTCGGATCAGCAGGCGATCGGCTGCATGAGAGCGGCACATGATCTGGGGATACCGATACCCGCAGCCCTTTCGATCGTCGGATTCGACGGCATCCCGCTCTCGAGCATGACCACGCCGCGCCTGACAACCGTCAAGCAGCCGATCCAAAAGATTGCCGCAGCAGCGGTCGCCGTCCTGCTGAACAGGCAACCGACGCCAGACCTCGACCACCCGATCCTGCTCGCTTGCGAGCTTTCGGAGGGGGAAACGACCGCTCCCCCGCAACCCGATTGAGCGCCGGGCCGTTCGTATGGTTTTCCGCTACTACTCACGCGGACGCGAGCTGCGTATCCGTCGCAACGCGCAGCGATCCTCCATCACCACAATGACTACTGCCAGCGCTCGGAGCGTGCGCGTCCGACCTCTCGCCGACATTCCGAAGCGAAGGAATGCTGTTGACGGATATCCTACAAGTGGATATCTCTCTAACATCTCCATTGCGGACGGAATGAGAACGCATGTCGCTGAAATCCATGAAACCCCTCGCCCGCGCGCCCCTACTTCACGTCTCGGTGCAGGAAAGCCTGCGGGCCTATATCAGCGACAACGGGTTGAAGCCCGGCACGCTGCTTCCGCCTGAATCCGACCTGGCGAACCAGCTCGGCGTCAGCCGCAATTCCCTGCGTGAAGGCATCAAGGCGCTGGAATCGCTCGGCGTGCTGGAATCGCGCCGTGGTGTCGGCATCTTCGTCAAGGCATTCTCATTCGAGCCGCTGCTCGACAATCTCGCTTATGGCCTCGGCGGCGCCTTGCGCCAGATCGAAGAAGTGATCGAGATCCGGCGAACGCTGGAAGTCGGGCTGATCGGCAAGACGGTTGAGATGATCGGCGACGACGATATTGCCGAGCTGCGCGCCACGGTGGAGCGCATGCGGGTCCATGCGGAACGGGGTCAATCCTTTGCCGACGAAGACCAGCTTTTCCACACCCTGCTCTTCCGCTGCCAGAACAACGAGACCCTTGCGCGGCTGATCGACGTGTTCTGGCTCGCCTTCTACAAGGCGTCCGATTTCGTCAACCTCGACAATGTCGACCCCGTCGCCACCTGGAGGGATCACGCGGCGATCGTCGATGCCATCGAGGCAAGGGATGTCGCGGAAGCGCAGAAGCGCCTGGACCGCCATTATGACGGCATTTCCCGGGTGATCGCAGCCAACAAGAAAAGTGCCAATGTGGGAGGAGCACAATGAAACGACTGCAAAGACTATCATCGGCCATCGCATTGAGTGCCTTGATGGCGACGACCGTTGCCCCGGCCTTCATCGGCCCAGCGAAGGCAGCCACGCTGTCCGGCGGCTTCGATGTCGGCCCGGGTGGTTTTCAGGGCAATTTCAATCCGCTTGCCGCAACGGGCGGCTTCACATGGCTCAGCGTCTATTTCGAGCCGCTGGTGACCTATGACGCGAAGCTCGAGAAGGTGGTCGGCCAGCTCGCCTCGTCCTACGAGGTCAGTCCCGACCAATTGACCTACGCCTTCACGCTTGTCGACGCGAAATGGCATGACGGCAAGCCCTTCACGGCAAAGGACGCCAAGTTCACCATCGAGCTCGCCAAGAACGCCAAGACCGGCTCCGTTCTGGCAGCGCGGCTGAGCGCCGTTTCCTCGGTCGAGGCCAAGGACGACAACACCCTGATCATCAAGCTCTCCGCCCCGTCCGCAAGCCTGATGGACACCCTGACGAAGGTGATGATGCTGCCGGAACACGCACTTTCGCAGATCCCGGCCGATCAGCTCGCCAAGAACACATGGTGGTCCACCGCGCCGATCGGCACCGGGCCGTTCAAGTTCAGCAAATATGTCACCGATCAATATGTCGAACTTGTCGCCAATACCGACTACCGAGGCGGCCAACCGGCGCTCGAAAAGATCATCAACCGCTATTTTGCCAATCCGGCAGCGGCGATCGCCGCACTTCGTGCCGGCGAAATCCAGTTCACCTACGTCGATTCCAACGATCTGAAGGCCTTCGACAACAACAAGGATTTCCGCGTCATCGAAGGCAACTCCTTCGTCGTCAACTATCTCGGCTTCAACCACGACTCGCCGATCTGGAAAGATGTTCGGGTCCGTCAGGCAGTGATGTACGCGATCAATCGCGATGCCATCATCCAGAGCCTTTACGGCGGCGCCGCCGAACCGGCAAACTGCGCCTATGTCGCCGATCAGGTGGTGCCGAAAGGCATCGAGACCTATGCCTATGATCCGGAAAAGGCCAAGCAGCTGCTGAAGGACGCCGGCTGGGATGAGATCAACGGCAACAAGCCGGTCACCCTGCTGACCTATTACACGACGCCGCTTGCCGCCAATGTCATGGCGGCGGTCCAGGCAATGCTCGCCCAGGTCGGCATCAACGTAACGCCGCGTGCCGTCGACACGCCGACCTATAACAGCATCGTGCTCAATCCGACGCCTGATGTCGCGCAGTTCCAGATGGTCTATGCCGGACTTCAGAACGGCCCGGATCCGGGCAGCATCAATGTCGGCCTCAACGAAAAGCAGATCCCGCCGGCCGGCCCGAACGTCGCGCGCGTGCGCATGCCGGTGCTGACGGCTGCTCTAGACGCAGCGCTTGGCGAGACGGATGCCGCAAAGCGCTCCGCCCGTTATCAGGATGTCTGCAAGGTGATGAACAAGGAACTGCCCTGGGGTCCGCTGTGGGTGGCGAAACGATATGGCGTCGCCTCCGCCAGGCTGAAGGACTTCATCTGGACGCCCGCTCCCGGTGGCGGCCCTTACCAGGCGCATCCGGAGAAATGGGCGATCGCCGAATAGGGCGTCACGCATCCTGAGAAGCAAAGGGCGGCCGGGTCACTGCAGCGCCACGCGTCTTCCGAGGCGCAGTGGCCCGCCCGCACGGGAACGGAATTCATGCTGAGATACAGTCTCCGGCGCCTGCTGATCGGAGTGGGCATGCTGCTTGCCTTGAGCGTGCTGATCTTCGCCATGCTGCGCCTCACGCCCGGCGATCCGATCGACGCCTATATCGATCCCAATATTCCGATGTCGTCGTCGGATCTTGCCGAGCTGCGCGCCACGCTCGGACTCGATCAGCCGCTGCCGGTGCAGTATCTTGGCTGGCTGCGGCAGGCGCTGACGGGAAATCTCGGCTATTCGATCAAGCGGCCGGACCAGCCAGTGCTCGGCCTCGTGCTCTCGCGCGTCGGCCCGACAGTGCTCTTGATGGGATCGGCGATTGCGATCGCGATCGTTGCGGGGATCGCCACCGGCGTCATCAGCGCGGTTCGCCGCAATTCCGTCGCGGACCTGTCCCTGTCAGTCTTCGCCGTCACCGGTATTTCAAGTCCACCCTTCCTCAGCGCTCTTGTCGGCCTCTATCTCTTTTCGGTCTATTTCAACTGGATGCCCTCGGGCGGCATGCTGACGCCAGGCCAGGAATTCTCCATCGCCGACCTTCTCCATCACCTGATCCTGCCCGCGACATTGCTGGCCGTCGCCCAGACAGCGCTGATCATGCGCTATATGCGCGCTTCCATGCTGGAGGTTCTGAGCCAGGATTATGTGCGTACCGCGCGCGCCAAAGGCGTCTTCGAATTCTGGGTCATCACCAAGCACGCCCTGCGCAACGCGCTGCTTCCCGTCATTACGCTGATCGGCTCGACCATCGGCCTTGCGATCGGTGGCGCGATCTTCATCGAAAGCGTCTTCAACTGGCCCGGCATGGGCCTGCTCATGGTCGATGCGGTGGAGGGCCGCGACTATCCGGTCATCATGGGTTCGACGCTGGTGATCGGTGCCTGCGTCATCGTCGTCAATCTTCTGACCGATCTAGCCTATGCGGTGGTCGATCCGCGGATCAAGGTGGGGTGAGCGATGCTGGCACGAAGCCCTGCCCGCAGCCCGGGCCCGATCATACGCTCCTTGCATCGCTTTCTGCTCAACCGGACCGCGCTGCTCGGCCTCGGCATGATCGCGCTGATGATCGTCGCAATCCTTTCCTATCCGCTGTGGTGGAGCTTCAAACCCAACGACATCGATCTCATGGCAATGAATGCGCAGCCGGGGCCGGGACACTGGTTCGGCACTGACGGGGTCGGCCGCGACATCCTTGCCCGGGTCCTGGACGGCGGTCGCATTTCGCTGCTGGTGGCCCTCACCTCGACCGTCATGTCCGCCATCATCGGTTTCCTGGTCGGCGCCGTCTCGGCGCTTGCCGGCCGCTTTGCAGATGCGGTCACGATGCGGTTCGTCGATCTCGTCATGACGCTGCCGCCGGTCATCTTCCTGCTGGTGCTCGCCTCGATCGCCGGCACCGGCATCTGGCCGACGGTCTTTGTCATCTCACTTCTCTCCTGGCCTCTGCTGGCGCGCATGGTGCGCTCGCGGCTGCTCGAACTTCGCGAACGTGACTTCGTGATGGCCGCGAGAGGCATGGGGGCGGGTCTGCCGCATCTCCTCTTCCGCCACGGCCTGCCGAACTCGATCGACATCCTCGTCGTCTTCGCGACGCTGCAGATCGCCAATGCCATCCTGCTCGAGGCCGGCCTTTCCTTCCTCGGTCTCGGCATTGCGCCACCGGCGGCAAGCTGGGGCAACATGCTGAATGCTGCCCGCTCTACCGCCGTGCTCGAACAATATCCCTGGCAATGGCTGTTTCCCGGCGGATTCCTGGTGCTTGCCGTCCTTGCAATCAACTTCATTGGCGATGGTCTTCGTGATGCCTTCGACCCTCGCACCGAACTAAACTGACGATCGAAAGAAAGCGAAAATGAGCAAATTCAAGGGTGTCGTTCCTCCCGTCATAACCCCGCTGAACAAGGATTACACGGTCGATTACCCGTCCTACACACGGGTGCTCGAAAACCTGATCGAGGCCGGATGCCATGGCCTGTTCGTGCTCGGCTCGACCAGCGAGGTGATCTTCCACGACGAAAGGACCCGGAAGGAAATCATCGAGCACTCGGCCAAAGTCATCAATGGTCGCGTACCGCTGATCGTCGGCGTCATCGACCCAACCACCGACAGGGTCATCAACCATGCCAGGATCGCGAAGTCGGCCGGCGCCGACGCGGTTGTCGTCACGGCGCCGTTCTACACCGTCACCAGCCAGTCCGAGATCATCGATCACTTCCGCTATATCCGCGATGCCGTCGACGTGCCGCTGATCGCCTACGACATTCCCGTCTGCGTGCATGTGAAACTGCAGCGCCAGACCAGCGTGACGCTGGCGAAGGAGGGAACGATCGTCGGCATCAAGGATTCGAGCGGCGACGACGGCAACTTCCGTTACGTGCTGCTCGATCTCGCGGGCAACAACGAGGTCTTCCTGATGACGGGCTCCGAAATCGTCGTCGACACGGCACTGCAGATGGGCGCCCATGGCGTCGTGCCCGGCATCGCCAATGTCGATCCGCATGGCTACGTCAGGCTCTGGAACGCCGCCCAGCGTGGCGACTGGGTCGCGGCCCGCAAGGAGCAGGAGCGCCTCTGCCGGCTCTTCGAGATCGTCTCAGTCGGGGCGGGCCGCGTCAGCGGCGGCGCCGCCGGCATCGGCGCCTTCAAGGCGGCGATGAAGAGCCTCGGCATCATCGACACGGCGCTGATGCCGCGTCCGAGGGCGGCTCTCAACGAGACTGAAACGACTAGGATCGACGAAATCCTGCGCGCGACCGGCCTGCTTTCCTGATGGATGCCATGCAACAGACCGCCGACACCATTCTCGACGTCAAAGGGCTGCGGACCGTCTTCCGTATCCGCTCGGGCGAAGTGACGGCGGTGAACGGCATCGATCTGACGGTGACTGCCGGCGAGACGCTTGCGCTTGTCGGCGAGTCCGGTTCAGGCAAATCGGTCACCAGCCTTTCGGTCATGCGGCTTCTGACCCGCAATATTGGTGCGATCGCCGCCGGCAGCATCCATTTGAAGCGCAAGAACGGTACGGTCAGCGATCTTGTCGCGCTCATCGAAGAGGACATGCGTGCCATTCGCGGCAATGACATCGGCATGGTCTTTCAGGAGCCGATGTCGAGCCTCAACCCGGTCTACACGATCGGCGACCAGATTTCGGAGCCAATCCGCATCCATCGCCGGGCGGCCCGGAAGGCCGCCATGGATGTGGCCGTCGCCCTTCTCGACAGCGTCGGCATTCCCGATGCCGGGCGCCGCGCCGGTCAATATCCGCACGAGCTCTCCGGCGGCATGCGCCAGCGCGCCACGATCGCCATGGCCCTTGCCTGCGACCCGACGCTGCTGATCGCCGACGAGCCGACGACGGCGCTCGACGTCACTATCCAGGCGCAGATTCTAGCCCTTCTGCAGACGCTGCAACGCGAACGCGGCATGGCCATGCTCTTCGTCACCCATAATCTCGGCGTCGTCGCCGAAATCGCGCATCGGGTGGCGGTGATGTATGCCGGCCGGATCGTCGAGACCGGGCCGGTGGCCGAGGTTTTCCGCAATCCGAGACATCCCTATACGATCGGCCTCCTGGCCTCGATGCCGAAACTCGGCGATGCGAGCCGGATGAAGCAGGCGGGCGAAAGGTTGGCGGCCATTCCCGGCGTCGTGCCGAGCCTGATGAACATGCCGGCCGGCTGCGCTTTCCAGCCACGCTGCAAATTTGCCATCGACTCCTGCCGCCCGGCGGTGCCACCGCTGGCCGAGGTCAATCCGCGCCACCAGAGCCGCTGCATTCGCTGGCAGGAGATCAGATGAGCGAGCCCCTTCTCTCCGTCCGCGATCTCGGCAAGCACTATACGTCCCGCGGAACCAGGCTGACCATCCTGCAGGCCATATCCTTCGATATCGGCAAGGGCGAGGTGGTCGGGCTGGTCGGCGAATCCGGCAGCGGCAAGACCACGATCGGCCGATCGATCCTGCGGCTGGTCGAACCGTCGGCCGGCAGCGTCCGCTTCGACGGTACCGAACTCACCGCCTTGTCCTCATCCGAAATGCGGCGTCTGCGGCCCCGGATGCAATATATTTTCCAAGACCCGTTCGCGAGCCTGTCGCCGCGCATGACAATCGGCGAAATCCTGACCGAGGGGCTGAGGATCCAGGGCTTGGGGACGGCAAGAGAGAGATTAGAACGTGCCCGCGAGGCGCTCGAACAGGTCGATCTTCCGCCGGACGCCGTCAACCGGTATGCCCACGAATTCTCGGGCGGCCAGCGGCAGCGGATCGGCATCGCGCGCGCGCTGACGCTCGCGCCCGAATTCATCGTCGCCGACGAGCCGGTCTCGGCGCTCGATGTTTCGATCCAGGCGCAGGTGATCAATCTTCTGCGCGACCTGCAGCAGCGCCTTGATCTGGCCATGCTGTTCATCAGTCACGACCTCGCCGTGGTCGAATATATCTGCGACCGGGTGATCGTGCTCTATCTCGGCCGGATCATGGAAATCGCGCCCAGTGCCGCGCTTTATGCCAGGCCGCTGCATCCCTATACGCGGGCGCTTCTCTCCGCGATCCCCTCGCCCGATCCCGATGCGCCGCGCGATCGCCAGATCCTGAAGGGCGATATTCCGAGCCCCGCCAATCCGCCGAGCGGTTGCGTCTTCCGCACGCGCTGTCCAAACGCTCTGCCCGCCTGTGGCGAGACCGTGCCGGAGCTGCGCGAAATGAAGCCCGGTCATTTCAAGGCCTGCATCCGTGATGACCTAAATTGAAGGACGTGCGATGACCACCACGACCCGCCGCCACCCGATCGCGGGCAACTGGGCAAGCCTGCTGCTGCCCATCGCCGACGACGACAGCATCGATTTCGAAAAGCTCGCCGAGGAAATTGACTTACTGATCGCCGCCGGGGTCGACGGCATCTATTCGAACGGCACGGCGGGAGAATTCCACAACCAGAGCGAAGCGGAGTACGAGCGAATTCAGGACGTGCTGGTCTCGCGTTGCCGCGCGGCCGGAATGCCGTTCGTCATCGGCGCCTGCCAGCCCGATCCGATGATCATGCTCGATCGGCTGCGCCGTGCAACCGTTCATAAGCCATTGGCGCTTCAGGTAATCCTCCCCGACTGGTGGCCGCTCACCAATCTCGAAGCCATCGATTTCCTGAAACGGGCATCAGACGTCGCCCAAGGAATCCCGCTCATCCTCTACAATCCGCCGCATGCGAAACGTGTCCTGTCGCCAGCCGAGCTCAGCGAGGTTTGCGGCCCCTGCCCGTCAGTGGTCGGGATGAAGGTCGCCGATGGAGACGATGCCTGGTTTTCGCAGGCGCGAGCACACCTTCCCGAATTTTCGCTGTTCATTCCAGGCCACCATCTCGCAACCGGCATGAAGCAGGGCGTGGCCGCCGGGGCGTTTTCGAACGTTGCCTGTCTCCATCCCCGCGGCGCGCAGGCCTGGACAGAGCTGATGCGCAGGGATCTCGAGGCGGCGCTCAACATCGAAAGCCGCATCTGCGCCTTCATGGACAATCACATCGTCCCGTTTCGCCGTGACCGCGGCTATTCAAATGCCGCCCTCGACAAACTGCTCGCTGTGATCGGCAACTGGGGCCCGGTCACGACCAGGCTGAGATGGCCTTACCGCTTTGTCGACGAGCGAGAGGCGGTGTTTTTGCGCGATCGCGCCCGCAGGATCATCCCGGAGCTCTTCCCCCGATAGGTCGCGAGTCGAACGATGATTGCATCGTCCGGCACCCGTCTATTGTCACAGTCCAACCATGCAGCCCGAACGGGATGCCTGGCATCATCCTAAAATCGGGCGGTGGAAGGGATGCGGGCAATGACCTTGATCTCGAAATCGAAGCCGGCCAGCCAGTTCACGCCGATCGCCGTCCAGTTCGTATAGGGTGGCTTGCTGAAAAGCTCCTGCTTGATGGCCAGGATTGTTTCAAACTGGTTTTCGGGGTCCGTATGGAACGTCGTTACATCGACGATGTCGTCGAGGCCGCAGCCTGCAGCATCCAGCGTTGCCTTCAGGTTTTCGAAAGCCAGCCGAACCTGGCGTTCAAAGTCGGGTTCAGGCGTACCATCGGAACGGCTGCCGACCTGGCCGGAGACGAACAGAAGATCGCCAGTTCGGATGGCGGCCGAATAGCCGTGTTTTTCGTAAAGGGCATTCCTGCCTGCGGGAAAGATTGCTTCGCGTTGGGTCATTTGTCGATCCTTGTCGTTGATGGAACACCAATGAGCAGCAGGCCGTCTAAGGAGCTTCACAGCCCGCCGCGTTATCTGATATACGGTGCGTATATGAAATGCCTGCATACGGGCCGTATGTCAAGTTCATATACGGAACGTATACCAAAATTTGGAGACGAGATGGTCAAACGGCGCAGCGAGACGATGGAGGAAAATCGTATGAAGCTGATCGCGGCCGGGCGAAAGGCTTTTGCCGAGAAGGGATACGCGGCCGCGTCGATGGATGAGCTGACCGCAGAGGTAGGCCTGACGCGCGGAGCGCTGTACCACAACTTCGGAGACAAGCGCGGGCTGCTTGCGGCAGTCGTCGATCAGATCGACACGGAAATGGCGTCCCGCGCCCAGGAGATCGGCGCCCGTGCGGGTGATGACTGGCAAGGTCTGCTCGCAGAGGGCGCGGCTTATATCGAAATGGCGCTTGATCCGGAGGTCCAACGCATCGTTCTGCTCGACGGGCCTGCCGTATTGGGTGATCCGTCACAATGGCCGAGCCAGAGCAGCTGCCTTCAGGCAACCAGGCAGACAATCGATCGCCTTATCGCGCAGGACGCCCTCAAGCCGGTCGACGCGGAAGCAGCCGCCCGGCTGCTCAACGGTGCCGCGCTCAATGCCGCCCTCTGGATCGCTGCCAGTGACGAGCCGCAGGATGTGCTGCCGAAAGCTGTCGAGGCCTTCGGCGCCTTGGCTGCAGGCCTTCTCAAGGCGTCGGCGGCAAACCGGGAATCTTGATGGGAGAGATGCGCTGCGGAGTGGGCCAACACTGTGTCTGTCACCAGTAGCTCCCGAAAACCAGAAAAACCGCACCGACCGCGATGACAACCAGGGCCGGCCAGTTCCGCGCCAAGCTGAGAAATCTCAGCCCTTGGCGCCGCGGTTCGAGCGTGGCGCCGCCTTGCGGCATCAGGTGCGGATCACTCGGCTTTCGACGAAGCGTCGGCCGCAAGAGAAAAACAAGGCCGCCAATTATGAGAGCGGCGCCAATCAGAACTGCCCACATCGTCACCTCCGCCGGAGATACGTGGTGCGAGTTAAACCAGATCCTACTGTGATTGTTCCGTTGGCCGATTGAGCTGCTGCTTCTGGTATTAGCGGCTTTTCAAGATAATCGGATTTGTCACTGCCCGACCAAACATGTATTCGATCCCGAAAAGCTCTTGCATCAACCTTGGCGGCTGTTCTGCCGCGCCCCAACCGAACGCGATTGCAAATGATTGAACATGCCATGACCTGGGGGATCGCCGGCCTCACTGCGATGGGCGTCGTCGTCCGTCCCTTTCGGTGGCCGGAAGCGATCTGGGCCGTCTTCGGCGCCCTGCTCCTGCTCGCCTTCCGCCTGCTCGGCCCCCATGATGCCCTGGCAGGCGTCGCCAAGGGCGGCGACGTTTATCTCTTTTTGATCGGCATGATGCTGCTGTCGGAACTTGCCCGGCGCGAAGGCCTGTTCGACTGGATCGCCGCCATTGCAATCGCCTACGCCAAAGGATCACCCCGGCGTCTCTTCGTGCTGGTCTATCTTGTCGGGGTGGTTGTCACCGTCTTTCTTTCCAACGATGCGACAGCCGTGGTGCTGACACCGGCCGTCTATGCCGCCTGCCGGACGGCGCGGGTGAAGGACCCGATGCCATATCTGTTGATCTGCGCCTTCATCGCCAATGCCGCAAGCTTCGTTCTGCCAATTTCCAATCCGGCCAATCTGGTGATCTTTGCCGGCGGTGACATGCCGCCGCTGTCCCGTTGGCTGTCGACATTCATGCTGCCGTCGATCATTTCGATCGTCGCCACGTTCCTTTGCCTCTACTGGACGCAGCGCAGCGCCCTCGCAGAAGACACTCTTGCCGCGGACACGCAACGGGCGCCCCTCTCCCACAGCGCCCGGCTGGCGGGATGGGGAATCCTGCTGACGGCCATTATTCTTATCGCGGCGTCGGCGATGCATGTCGATCTCGGCGTGCCGACCTTTGTTGCAGGCACGATCACCACCGCGATCGTTCTGATGCTCACGCGGCAAAGCCCGGCCGAGACGATGAAGGGCATCAGCTGGAGCGTTCTGCCGCTGGTCGCCGGCCTATTCGTCATCGTCGAATCTCTCGATCACACCGGCCTGACGAACATTCTCTCTGATCAGATGGCTGCGCTTGCCTCGTCCTCGCAATCGCAGGCGATCGGCGTGGCGGGCCTTCTCGTCGGCGTGATCTGCAACCTCGTGAACAATCTTCCCGCCGGACTGCTTGCCGGCAGCGTGGTTCAGGCGGCCGGCGTCTCCGACAAGATCGCCGGCGCCGTGCTGATCGGCGTCGATCTCGGCCCCAATCTGTCGGTGACGGGGTCGCTGGCAACGATCTTGTGGCTGTCTGCGCTGCGCCGCGAAGGCCTGCATATCGGCGCCTGGACGTTTCTAAAACTCGGAACCGTCGTCATGTTCCCCGCGCTCATTCTGTCTCTGGCATCGCTCCTTCTGTTTTGATTGCCTACAGGCGCTGCGCCTGCGTTACCGAGAGCGGTTCAGCTTTTTGGAAGCGCAGACGCCGCGATTGGCGCTCAGACGGTTCGCGAGAAAATGAAGCAGCTTCTGCTTGAAGCGGCAAGGTCCCTCGACGAGGCCGGCTAAGGCCTTCCCGGGTGATGTGCGCCAGGCTGCCGGCACTTTCGTGCAGGAGACATCTCATGGCCGCTCCCATTCCCGTGGTGCCTCCAGACATGCCGGTTTCGTATCCGGCCTCTCTTATTGATGGCTGCCAGAACAGTCTCCCCCTTCCCTCTGGGTCAACGGGGCCGCTCTTTGCGATGGGTCAATGTGGCGAGTGTGCGATGCCTGCATTATCCGAGCCGGATAATCATCGTGAAGGGACGAAGATCATGACGAGCAAGATGATGAAGGCGGCAGTGGTTCGGGAGTTCGGCAAGCCGCTCGCAATCGAATGCGTGCCAGTGCCTGTTCCGGGCCCAGGTGAAATCCTGGTGAAGGTCGCTGCCTGCGGAGTATGCCATACCGATCTGCATGCCGCCGAGGGCGATTGGCCGGTCAGACCGTTGCCGCCCTTCATTCCCGGTCACGAAGCGGCCGGGGTCGTTGCTGCTCTCGGTCCCGGCGTCACCGAATTCAAGGAAGGCGACGCCGTCGGCGTCGCCTGGCTGCACGATGCCTGCTTGCGCTGCGAATATTGCGAAACCGGTTGGGAAACCCTCTGCGAACACCAGCACAATACCGGCTACAGCTGCAATGGCGGCTTTGCCGAATATGTCATTGCCTCGGCCGCTTTCGCCGCCCGCCTTCCTGCCGGTGTCGATTTCGCGGAGATCGCGCCAATCCTCTGCGCCGGTGTCACGACCTATAAGGGGCTGAAGGAAACCGAAGCGCGGCCCGGCGAATGGGTGGCGATATCGGGCGTCGGCGGCCTCGGCCATGTTGCGATCCAATATGCCAAAGCGATGGGTCTCAAGGTGGTTGCTCTCGATGTCGCTGCCGCCAAACTCGACCTTGCCCGCCAGGTCGGCGCCGATCTCGCGCTCAACGCACGCGCTGAAGACACCGTCGAGAAGGTGCTGAAGGCAACAAGCGGCGGTGCGCATGGTGTTCTCGTCACCGCCGTCTCGCCGCCCGCTTTCTCGCAGGCGCTCGGCATGGTGCGTCGCAAAGGCACCGTCAGCCTCGTCGGCCTGCCGCCGGGCAACTTCCCGACACCGATCTTCGATGTCGTGCTGAAGCGCATCACCGTACGCGGCTCGATCGTCGGCACGCGCCGCGATCTCGATGAGGCGCTGGCTTTCGCTATCGAAGGCAAGGTTCGCGCCGAAATCTCCAAGGCGCCACTCGACAACATCAACGATATCTTTGCCGATCTCAAAGCGGGAACGATCGAGGGCCGCACAGTGCTCGATATCGCAGGAGAGGCGAGCATCTTCGCAGCGCGGGACCAGTCCGCAGCATAGCTGGCGCGCTGCGTGTCTCCGCCGCGCTCGGGGGAGCGGCGGAGACACTTCGCTTCGAAAACCGGAGCGCCTCGGCCCGGCCAATCCGGTGGACGGGGCAAGGCCCAGGCTGGGGCTGAGATCGAAACGCTGGTCGGTTCCGGCTGCGCTTCGAGTTCCTTCCATTGCTGACGTTGATCACAGCACCGGCCGCTAGCGTGTTGGATGCCAGCACTGCGGCAGGATCGCAGGACCATGAGATGGTCGAGAGCGTGGCAGCCGCCGACGCCATTGACGCCGGACAGTTCTACGCCAGCATCTTTCCGGTCCGGCGCAAGGCTTCATCCCGGCTGAGCGCCGCCTCGGGGAGATGACGCGTGTGGCCGCCGCGTCATTTGCGGCGCTGCAAAGACAAACGGATCAACCGCGATCTTGCCCCCACCGAACACGACCAATGCCAGCGCCATTGCCGCCCAGGGCAAGTGAAAATTCGCCCAGCCATCCGGGATGGTGAGCTGGATGATCGCCGTCATCAGAAGCAGACCGAGAGCAGCGAAGCGTGTGGCCAGGCCGAGGATCAGCAGAATTGGCAGGACCAATTCTCCGATTCCGGCGGCCGTCGCCATCGTCAGAGGAAACGGGTAGGCGACTGCGCTGCCGAAGACATGAAGCTTGAACTCCTGCTCGAAAAGATATCTTGCGCCCGATGAAAGCGTCAGGAAGCCGTCCCATTTCGTCAGCCCCGACTTGAAGAAGGGAATAGCCAGCGCAAAACGCAATGCCAAGAGCGGCAGCGACCTGGGAACGGAGGCGAGCAGGCCTTCCGCACGCGTGACGAGGGAGGCAGCGGCAGCACCAAAGCCGTACGAAGGGACCATTTCGGTTTTCATGTGGAGTTTCCTTTATACTGTTGAAGGGTGCTGAACGCGCCGAGACCGGCAAGGCCGACCAGCGCCGTTCCGAAATCGAATTCGGGGGCAGCCGCAAATGCCGCCTCTGCCGCCTCGCCAAGAGTGGCGGCATTGAACAAGGCGGCTGCAAAAACGGCGTCCCGCGGCGGCAGGATATGAACATTCACCGACATCTCCGGTCGCACGACCAGGACCGCTTGGCCGCCCCAGTCGGAGACCGGCGAAACCATCTCCTCTTGATGTGCGCTCCAGATCGAACCAACCGGAAAATTCGATAGGATCAGGTGCGCCGAGGGGTGCGGGACGAGCCGCAAATCCGAAAGAATCTCGGGCGCCACGGCTCTCAGTGCCGCAGGATCGAGAGACGCGCTGTCTGCGGCGTGGTAAGCCTCCGTCCAAGCGGCCTCGAGCCGGGCGACGTCAGGCAGGTAGACAAGCGTGCCTGCAGGCTCGAAAGCTGTGATGAAGTCGGGGAAATCGTCGCCATATTCCATGATCAGCGGCGAGGCCGGCTTATGATTCTGGGCGTAGGCCCGCGCCATGGCCGCAAAGAATTCCGAACCGACGAGCCTCTCCGTCACCGGAAAGCGTTGCACCAGCGCCTTTGTCAGCCCGACGAATACATTGTTGCGGTATACGGCAAACCGCGCCGCGTCGGGCTTGCCGCGTGCATTGATCACGCCGTCCGGCACCGGCCGCTCGGCATGCAGCAAGGCATCGGCGAAGGCGGTTTGGCAAGTTGGGAAATCCATCGTCACGCCGCCCGGGTCCGGTGCCCGCCGCGGCGAAACGTTTCGGCGGCGAGCATCGCATCCACACGTTTCGCCTCTGAATACAGTGTGGCGAAATCCGGAACATTATTGTCCCATTCAATCAGCGTCGGGAGTGCGCCGGTGCGCGCGAGGGTATGTTCGTAGAGCGCCAATACATCGCTCTTCACGGCCGTCGCGTGCGCGTCAATCAGCAGCCGGTCGCCGGTGGAGTCGACGGTTTCGTCGTAGCCGGCAAGGTGAATCTCGCCGACGAGCTCGACCGGAAAACGATCTATATAGGTGGCGGCATCGAGCCGGTGGTTCACCGCCGAGACCATCACATTGTTGACGTCGAGCAGAAGGCCACAGCCCGTCCGCTGCGCGATCGCCCCCAGAAAATCCACTTCATCGATCGTACTGTCGGCGAATAGTGTATAGGTGGAAGGGTTTTCCAGCAGCAATTGTCGCCCGAGCGCCTGTTGCGTTTCATCGACATGGTCGACGACGCGTGCCAGCGTTTCTTCCGTGTAGGGTAGCGGCAACAAATCGTTGAGAAATCCCGTTTCATGCGTCGACCAGGCCAGATGTTCGGAAAAGCTCTGCGGCCGATAGCAGTCGATCAAGCTGCGAAGTCGATTCAGATGCGCCGTGTCGAGCCCGCGCGCCGCGCCGATCGACAAGCCGACACCGTGCAGCGACAGCGGATAGTGTTCCGTGATGGCTTGGAGATAGCAATGCGGCGGCCCACCTGCGCCCATGTAGTTCTCGGCATGGACCTCAAAGAAGCCGACATCCGGCAGATCGGCCAGAATAGTGTCGTAATGCTCGGGTTTTAAGCCGAGGCCGGCCCGCGCAGGCAGGAGGACAGGTCGGTTTGTTGAAGCGGTCATCGCAATTCTCCCGATTTGGCCAGAAAAGATGGAGGCCCGGGTGTCGGGCCTCCGCTTTCGGGTCAGCCTTTGGTCGGCTCGAGCTTACCCATGTGGCCGTTGACATTCATGCTGACACAGGTGCCGGCCGGGACGGCCTTCCAGGCGTTCCCCTGATAATCCATCGTCGATGTCCCGGCGCAGGTCGTGCCGGCACCGGCGGCACAATCATTGTGACCCTTGAGCGCGATGCCATAGCATTTCTCGTTGCCCACCATTTTCTCCGCCGGCAGCGGCGCGGCGAAGGCAGCGGATGAAATCGCAGTGGCGAGCGAGCCTGCGAGGGCGAGGGTGAGAGTGGAACGGTTCATGGATGGTCTCCTCTTGCAAATATCCGCGCACCGGTCATCGGCCGCGTAATCCCTCTTTCGAGCCGACGATCCCGCTTGTTACAGGCATGACGAACACGAATTGGTGATCGGCCTTCGCACGATGGTACGGCTTTGCTCGTGGGGCAGTGGTGGTGCTCGTTTGGCGCAGGCGCCGCCGGAGGATTGCGCCGGCACTCAGCTTAGGGGGATTCCCCTGCGACGGCTTCCAGGAACAGCGGTCCTTCCGCCTCCAGCCTGACGCGGCCCCTGCCGATGCGGGCGAGGCGGATGGGCGCCTGCTTTTCTTCAAGCCGGCGGCGCAACAGCAAGAGCCGGGTTTCGAGATTGTCCTTGATCTCCGGCATGCGTGCGCCGGCGGTCAACCGCGTTTCCCGGTTCGTGAACTCGCTTCTGCCATCGCTCAGATGCCAGTCGAGTATCAGGCGCAGCGGAATGCCGGCAACACCCTTCACGATGTAAAGCTCGTTCGTCGCCGCGGTGATGAATGATCGGCGCGATCGGGGTCGAAATTCCGGTGGAGTAGCCGCATACTTCGAGACAGGGAACGGGCTCAGCAGCGTCTCGATAGGCTGTATGCCATAGGTGATTGGGACCTCGTCTATAGTCGCAGTTTGCCTGCCAGGAACGAGACGAAGCGTCGGACCTTTACCGCGATATGGCGATTGGCCGGATAGACCGCTTGCAACTGTATCGTACTGATATCCCAATCGGGGAGAAGACGGACCAACCGGCCCTGCCTGAGGTCTTCCCCGACGATAAAGTCGGGCAGAAGGACAATGCCGAGTCCGAGCACGGCGGCGTCGCGCAGACCAAGACTGTGATTAAGTTCCAGGCGGGGTACGATGGGGATGCGAAACTCCTCACCGTCCCTGCTGAACGGCCAAATCCGCCCCCATCTTAGTTCGGCGAAGTGGAGGCAGGCGTGGTGAGCGAGGTCGTGCGGCGTCATTGGTGCCCCGTGTTCGGCAATATAGGCCGGTGAAGCGGAAATTACGATTGACGATGTCGCCAGTTGTCGGGTGATGAGATTGATATCGACCTCAAGGCGGCCTCGAATTGCAAGGTCGAAGCCATCCTCGACCAAGTTCACGGGCCGATGTGACAGGTCGAGTTCGATAGACACAGCCGTATTGAGTTTGAGGAACTCCGAAACTGCCGGCACGATCACGAGCTGCCCGAGGTCGGGTGGCGCCGACACCCGCAATCGCCCGACAGCTTCCTTCTGAAACGAGATTGCGGCCCGTTCGGCCTCTCTTATCTGCGGCAGAATTCCCGAAAGCGCTTCCCTGTAGGCTGCCCCGGCCTCCGTCAGGACGATCTTGCGCGTCGATCTTTGAAAGAGGCGGATGCCAAGGCGATCCTCGAGCTGCCTGACCTGGGCGCCGACCGTCGCCCGCGCCATGCTCAGTTCCTCGGCCGCCTTCGTGAAGCTCAGATGCGTGGAAACCGTTAGGAATGCGGCAATCCCGTCAAGCGGATCAAGCGTTTTCATGAGTACAATTATCCATACAATGATGTCAGTTAATCCCTCTTATCATAGGAGAGGGCGCAAAGTAATCGGTGGGGCGTACTCAAGCAAAGGAGACCCGACATGATGACATTCACCCAAGCTGCGGTCTCGCCGTCCGGGCGTGGGACGCCGGCAATGGCGTTCGGCAAGCATGTCATCCGCATAATGGCGGCCAATACTGGCGGTTCGCTCGGCATGTTCGAAGCTTTCGTGCCGGCCGGCGAAGGACCGCCGCTGCACGTACACGAGCGCGAGGACGAGTTCTTCCGCGTGCTTGCCGGGCGCTTCGGCTTCTGGTGCGCCGGAGATTATGTCGAACTTGCGGAAGGCGGCTGCATCGCATTGCCGCGTGGTGTGCCACACCGTTTCCGCAATGTGGGGAAAACGGAGGGCCGCCTCATGGTCGTGGTCACACCGGGCGGGTTCGAAAGTTTCTTTTCGATCGTAGAACTCTGCAAGCCCGAAACACCTGAGCAGGTCGCCTCGGTCGCCAAAAGTTTCGGGCTGACCTTCCCACCTGAGGACGGCCGCAAGGTCGCCTGAACCAACGGAGTCGCACCGCCGGACCTGAGCAACGGTCCAATGAAAGGAGACCGAACGATGACACATGCACGTTCAAATGAAAACGCAATGCCCCTGACAGCCCAACAGATAGATGCCTATCTGGCCCGGATCGGAGTCGAGCGGCCGTCGCGCCTCGACATCGACAGCTTGTCGCAGTTGCACCGCGCCCATCTCATGAGCTTTACATGGGAGGCACTGGACGCCTTCATGGGATGGCCTTCCCAGATCACCCCGGCTGCGGCATTCGCCAAGATGGTCGAGGGGCGGCGCGGCGGCTGGTGTTATGAGATGAACGGCCTCTTCGGCGCCGCGCTTGCAGCCCTGGGTTTCCGTGTGACCCGCCTTTGCGGCGCCGTCGATCGCGAAAAGCTCGGCGACATCGCCATCGGCAATCATCTGACGCTGCGGGTCGACCTCGACCGTTCCTATCTCGCCGAGGTCGGCGTAGCCGACGCCATCATCGAGCCGGTGCCGCTTGTGGCCGGGCCGATCAGCCAACGCGGCTTTGACTTCTCCATCATGCCGGCCGACGGGAGCTGGCTGCGCTTCAATAATCAGGTGCTCGGCATCGCGAAAAGCTTCGATTTCCGGCTCGACCACAGCGACGAAGCCGCGATGGCCGCAACACAAGGCTGGCTGATGCAAGATCCCGGCTCGCCGTTCACCCAGGCGCTCGCGGTGTTGCGGCACACGGCGGACGGCTACGTCGCCCTCCAGAACGACCGTCTGCGCCGTGTGACGGCGAACAGCCTCAGCGAGGAGCGCATTACGAGCGCGAGCCATCTCGGCGACACATTCCAGGCAGTATTCGATCTCGACATCCCCCAGCCCGGCCGCGTCTGGGAGCGCCTCCAGACGATCCACCGCGACAAGGCGGCCTGAGCCGACAGCCACATCATTTCACATCCGAGGAACTATCAATGCTTCGTACAACCGCATGCACCCTTGCTCTGGCCTTGAGCACGGCCTTCACCTCTGCCGCCGCCGCCGATCCTGCACCGGGCGGTGCCTACAAGACCGATCCTTCGCATTCGAGTTTCAATTGGTCCTTCGACCATTCCGGCCTGTCCCACTACACGGCCCGCTTTACCGGAGTCGATGCGCGGCTCGACTGGAAGCCGCAAAAGCCGGAAACCTCCACGCTTTCGGTCACGATCGATCCGCTTTCGGTCCGCACCGACTATCCCTGGCCTGAGAAGGTCAACTTCGATGCGGAGATCGGCGGAGACGAGAACTTCCTTGCAGCCAAGCCGATCACCTTCGTTTCCAGGACGATCCACGTGACGGGCGAGAAGACCGGCACCGTCGAAGGCCTCCTGACCCTTCGCGGCGTGACGCACCCGGCAACGCTCGACGTGACCTTCAACGGCTCAATGGCGGAGCACCCGATGATGGGCGTCCCGAAGATCGGCTTCTCGGCGACCGGCAGCATCCGTCGCAGCGATTGGGGGCTGGATTTCGCAATCCCCGAACTCGGCGACATCGTCACCTTCACGATAGAAACGCAGATGGTGCCGGCTGGTTACTCGTTTCAGTGAAAATGAAGCGAATGGCAGGTCCAACGAACCCTGCGCCTCTCCATGATCTTTCCGGATCGGGTCGATTTCGCTGGAAATGGCGATGCGGCCCCTTTATCCTGCAGGGGATGGCGTGTGCTGCGTGCGCCGCGGGCTTTCCCGAAATCGACGGAGACTGAAGATCAACCTTCCAAAACAAAGGGAGCGCTGACCGGTGTCGTCGCCAATCTCTCCAGGCCTCATCCGATCCACTCTTCGTCAGTTCCTCGACAGCGAAGCGTCGGGCGGTCTCGTGCTGATGGCAGTCGCCTTGGCGGCGATCGTGACGGCGAACTCACCACTCGCAGAGGCTTACTTCCACGCGCTTCACATCCCTCTGGGGCCGCTCAGCCTGCTGCACTGGATCAATGACGCGCTGATGGCGCTTTTCTTTCTCCTCGTCGGGCTCGAGATCAAGCGCGAAATGCTCGATGGCCAGCTCTCCAGCTGGAGCCGCCGCATCCTGCCGGGCGCGGCGGCAATGGGAGGCATGCTCTTCCCCGCCCTCTTCTACATCCTGTTCAACTGGGAAAACCCGGCCGCCCTGCGCGGCTGGGCGATCCCAACCGCGACGGACATCGCATTCGCGCTCGGCGTCATCTCGCTGTTCGGCCCACGGGTGCCTGCCTCGTTGAAGATCTTCCTGGCGGCACTGGCGATCATCGATGACTTGGGGGCGGTCGTGATCATTGCGCTGTTCTACACGAACGATCTCAACCTCCTGGCGCTTGCAGGGGCTGCGGCAGTGCTTGCGGCGCTCTACGGCATGAACCGCGCCAGGATTTTGAAGCTCTGGCCGTATCTGCTGCTCGGCGCCGTGCTGTGGGTGCTCGTTTTCGCATCCGGCATCCACGCGACGCTGGCCGGCGTTCTTCTCGCTCTGACGATTCCGCTGAAGGTGACGCCTGGTACGCCCGAGGCAAGCCACGACCAGTCGCCGTTGCACCACCTCGAGCACATCCTCCACAGGCCAGTCGCATTCATCGTCGTTCCGATCTTCGGCTTTGCCAATGCCGGCGTCTCCTTCATCGGCGCCTCGGCAGCCACGCTGACAGAACCATTGACGCTCGGCGTGGCGGCGGGCCTGCTACTTGGAAAACTGGCCGGCGTTCTCAGCACGGTCTTTCTGCTCGTCAAACTCGGCCTGGCCGACCTTCCCGCGAAGGCGAGCTGGGGGCAAATGATCGGCGTGGCCGCCCTCTGCGGCATAGGCTTTACCATGAGCCTCTTCATCGGGTTGCTGGCATTCAACGACCCCACCGTCCAAGACCATGTGAAGATGGGCATCCTGCTGGGATCTCTGCTGTCCGGTCTGGTCGGCGCGGCGATGCTCGCAACATTCAACCGGCGATCCTGACGCAGCGGGGCCAGAGACGCTGCAGCTTCCGTCGACGGTGCCGCGCACTCGACCGGCAATTAGCTTGCCAGTTACTGACTCTCGCAGTGACTTTTGACCATCCGCGGTTTTTATTATCTCGCGCCAGCATCGCATGCACTTCGGTTTCAAAATGTCGATATCTTTATGTTCAGCCTCACTGCAGACCAGATGCCGCAGCTACAGTGTTGAAGATCTCATGGCGGACGCCGCCTTTGCCGCGGCTCTGCGCGAATCCGCCTCCGAGCTGCTGGCAATCCATCGCAGTGCGCCCAGAATAGTGCGTTACGTTGCCGATCTGCAGAAGTGGCTGCTCAGCCAGGCGGCATTGGCATTGCATTTTGAGCGGAAGCTCGACCCGTCCCGTCCTCCTTTGACCGCTTCCAACCTCGCAAAGTTTCTGGTCGAGAATCACGTCGCCAGCCATAACACCGCGGTCGCCCATCTGAAGGAGATGGCCTATTACAAACTATTCGAGCCCGTGGCGACGACGGATCGGCGCGCCAACCCGTTACAGGCAAGCGCCTATGCTGAAGCCTTGATCCGACAATGGTTCGAAGGGCACCTTCGTTCCCTGGACGGCATGGACGCGGGAGACCGCTGTAGCCGGTCGGAGACGGATGAGACAATTCTCTATCGCGCTCAGCCGCGTATCGCCCGCCGGCTGTTTAACAATCCGGATTGGTACAGTCCGCCAGAAAGCATCGCGCTGTTCGTGAGGTCCGAATCCGGAAGCAATATATTGCATGACCTCATGTCGCGTGTGCCACTCGCGCCGGTCGTAGGTGAACGCACCTGGGTGGGCGATGTCTCCGCACGATTGACGGCGGCCGAATATGTCATTTCCCGAAGTCATGCCGGCAGATTGTTGGCGGCCGCGCAAAATCAAGGACTACTCGGGTGGGAGGCTGCCCAAATGACCGGAGATTGCTGGATTTCCGCAAAATTCGTCCTCGACTACAGACGGTGGCAGGCCACGAAATTCTCCGTTATATCCGAAGTTTTGGCGAGCATCGGGTAGATGCGTGTTTGTGAAGCGATTCTGAAGTTGCCGGGCCGGTTCGTCAAATTTTCGTTTTTGCGCGCAGCGCCAGCCACTCCGCCCGCTGAAGGCTACGATGGACTTCCGCGCGGGGCTCGGCATGGGCTTAGCCCTCGACATTGGCTCGAAAGTCTGCCTGAAACCACGTCAAAAATGCATGACCAATCCCAGAATCGGGCCCTGTTGCACTACATCGAAGACGAAGCCGTCATTGCTGAAATCGACGCCCAGGGCACGGTAGCCGACGACTGCTGAAACGGTCTCGCCGAAACGGTAGCCGATCGCAGCAGCGACGTCCCAATCGAGGTCGGCCTGGCCGGCGCCGATCAGGCCCCATCCGGTCAGATAGATCTCGGGCGTGATGGAGTAGTTTCCGCGAAAGCCGGCCATCGCGTCCACCCATGTCTCGCCATCGCTTCGCGTCACCCCATCCAGAACGCCACCGCTGAACGAAATATCGGTGTCGACAGACCAGACCCTCGCCGCTCCGACGACATCAAGTCGCGAGGTGTTGTCATCGATGACCGAGTAGCCGACGCCGAGCAAGCCTGCGAATGTCTCCGTCGAAACTTCTACGTCGGAGGCAATGAACCCTCTGGGCGTACCTGCTGAGCCGGAAATTTTGGTGTATATGATGTCGCCGAAAATGCTGTAGCGGTCGTAGCGGGCCTCGCCAATAGCCATGGCCCCGAAGTCGAGATGGTCAAAAATATCGCTGAAGCTCATGTCGACATCGACAGTCGGCAGTCCGAATTGCGCGACATCGCCGGATAATCCTGCCGCCCAGAAGTAGGGCGCGAATGCGAATGTCCATCCCGTTTCGGTTTCAGCTTGATGAGCTTCCGGCGTCAGCGGCGATTTGATGTCAGCGGCCATGGCGCCAGCGCTGAATAGAAACCCCCCAATGAACGCCGTGGTAAGCGCAGTTCTACGTTTCATCTTCCCCCTCCAGTACTTCGAGAACCTTCTTTCAACGGTTGCAGTGATCACCGGTATCATCCGGATTGACCTTTATTGTTGAAGCAAATCTGCTCTTCTTATTTCCCCCTTGCCGCGCTTCACCATTGCATATTAGCCGAGGCGCAAGAGTCGCACCAGCAAGTTTCAACGAAGGACTGAACGCCCGTAAGGGGAGCCCAGTCGGACCTCCATCACCCTGCCGACCGGCATGTATGCGGTCGGCACGCCAGGGCCGGCCTCAGAGGATATCAAGGCTGATTTCGCCGGGACAGGGGCTCCGGTCATTGATGCTAATCAAGGAGCGCGCCGCTTCGATAGTGTAATGTTCGCACAGTGGGGGGGAGAGCCATGAAACGGACACCTGGGAAACTCTTGATTGCCGGGCTGATAAGCCTCGGTTCTGCTTTACCGACCGTGGCTCAGCAGGCCACCGATATCGGCACTCTGGACAGCGGGGCGGCTGGACGGGTATTCACCAGTAAACCTCTCTACTCGCCCTATGCGGGACGAAATTTTCCGACCCGCCCGCTTTTTGGCGACACGCATTTGCATACGGGAGCCTCCTTCGACGCCGGCGCGTTCGGCGCGAGGTTGACGCCACGTGACGCTTACCGCTTCGCCCGTGGCGAGGAGGTCATGGCCTCAAGCAGCCAGCCTGCGAAGCTGTCGCGGCCGCTCGACTTTCTGGTCGTGGCCGATCACTCCGACAACATGGGCATGTTCCCCGATCTGTTCGCCGGCAAGGCCGAAGTGATCGCCGATCCGCAGGCGAAGACCTGGTACGATATGATCAAGTCAGGCCAGGGCGCTACCGCGGCGCTTCAAATCATCTTCAGCTTCGGCAAGGGAACGCTTCCCCAGAGCATGATCTATGGGCCGGACACGCGTCCCTACAAGAACGCATGGCAGGACACGATAAAGGCTGCCGAGGAATATAACGATCCGGGGCGGTTCACGGCTTTCATCGGCTATGAATGGACGTCCAATACGGCAGGTAACAACCTCCATCGCAACGTCATCTTCCGCGACAATGCCGACAAGGCCGCCCAGGTCGTACCCTATACCACGCTGAAACCACTGGGCAGCGACAACCCGCGCGATCTATGGCAGTGGATGCAGGCCTATGAGGACAAGACCGGCGGCAACGTGCTGGCGATTGCGCACAACGGCAATCTCTCCAATGGGCGCATGTTCCCGCTGATCGAATCCTTCACCGGCAAGCCGGTCGACAAGACCTATGTCGAGCAGCGCGCCAGGTGGGAACGCCTCTACGAAACGACCCAGACGAAGGGGACCGGAGAGGCACACCCGTTGCTGTCGCCGAACGATGAGTTTGCTGATTTCGAGATCTGGGATTTCGGCAATCTCGATGCCAGCGAACGCAAGACGCCTGCTATGCTCGAGTTCGAATATGCACGGTCTGCATTGAAGAACGGCCTCAAACTCGAAGCCGAGCTCGGTACGAACCCTTACAAGTTCGGATTGGTCGGCAGCTCCGATGCACACACGGGCCTTTCGGCGATGGAGGAGGAAAATTTCTTCGGCAAGACCACGCCGCAGGAGCCGAGCCCCGAGCGTCTGACGGCAACCTTTGTCAAGGACGACAAGACCGGCATCACGGTGATGGACTGGGAAGTCGGCGCGTCGGGATACGCGGCTGTCTGGGCGGTTGAAAATACGCGCGAGTCGATATGGGACGCCATGCAACGCAAGGAGACCTATGCCACAACGGGATCGCGCATGGCCGTACGCTTCTTCGGCGGCTGGAATTTCGAACAAGCCGACGCCGAGACCCGCAACCCCGGTGAAATCGGCTACGCCAAGGGCGTTCCCATGGGTGGCGATCTCAGAGCAGCGCCGGAAGGAAAGGCACCGTCGTTCCTCGTCGCCGCGCTGCGGGACCCGATCGGGGCCAATCTCGACCGCTACCAGATCGTCAAGGGCTGGCTGGACGACAAGGGCGAGACGCATGAGCAGGTGTACGATGTCGCCTGGAGCGGGGACCGCAAACCAGGGGCCGACGGCAAGCTGCCGCCGGTCGGCAGCACCGTGAACGTCGAAAACGCGACATGGACCAATACGATCGGCGCTCCGGAACTGATCGCCATCTGGAAGGATCCCAGCTTCGATCCCAAGCAGAAGGCTTTTTACTACGGGCGCGTCATCGAAATTCCGACGCCGCGATGGACTGCCTATGATGCCAAACGGTACGGAACGAAGCCGCTCGAGGGAACGCGGATGACGGTGACCGAGCGCGCCTACACCTCGCCGATCTGGTATACGCCATGACCGCGGCTGAACAGGCCGCCGGACCGACCGCTCCACCCTCCAGCCAACGAACAGGAACGATCTGGCTGAAATCCATGCTAAGGGAGCCGCTGGTTCATTTCCTGCTGCTCGCATTGGTGATCTTCGCCGGTTACCGGCTCATTGGCGCGGATATCCAAAACAAGCCGGGCAGCATCGTCGTCACGGCGCCGAAGATCGAGCAGATGGCCATTCTATTCACCAAGACCTGGCAGCGGCCGCCGACCTCGGAGGAATTGAAGGGCCTGATCGACGACTATGTGAAAGAAGAAGTCCTGGTGCGCGAGGCGCTGGCGCTCGGGCTCGACAGAGACGACACGGTCGTTCGCCGCCGTTTGCGTCAGAAAATGGAATTCGTCGACGCCGCCGCCGACGTTCTGACGCCGACCGACGCAGACCTCCAAGCCTATCTGCAGATCAACGCAGCCACGTTCGAGATTGATCCGATGCTTGCCTTCCAGCAAGTATATCTCAACCCGCAGCGGCACGGCGACAGCACCGCTCGGGACGCAGCCTCCATCCTCGAAGCGCTGCAGGCCAATCCCGCCGCGGATCCTAACCTATTGGGCGACCCGACGCTGCTTCCCTCCGACCTACCGCTTTCGAGCAAGACGGCGATCGGGCAAACCTTCGGCGTCGAATTCCCCGAGAAACTCGACAAGGCCCCCCTGGATCAATGGACAGGCCCCATCGCCAGCAGTTTCGGGCTCCATCTGGTCCGGGTGTCCAGGCGCATGCCCGGCCGAGTGCCAGCGCTCGACGAGGTGCGGGATGCCGTTGCGCGAGAATGGACGAACGCCAAGCGGCGGGCCTTGGAAGACGGGCGATTTGCCGAGTTGCTCAAGCACTATATGGTAAGCATCGAATTCCCTGTCAGTGCGGAAGCCGGCCGATGATGCGGTTCGGCGCATTGCTGGCGGTGCTTGTCCCGCTGTTCCTGGCCACCTCAGGTATTGCTCACGAAATCAGGCCTGCCTATCTCGACCTGCGCGAAACGGCACGCGACGAGTTCGCGGTCATCTGGAAGGTGCCGGCGCAGGGCAACATGCGCCTCAGTCTCAATGCAATACTGCCGAAGCCATGCGTCGAAAAAACAGACCGAGCAAGATCGATCGGCGGCAGCGCCTATCTCCAGCGCTGGACGGTCATCTGTGCAGGCGGACTGAAAGGCGGCGAGATCACCATCGATGGACTCAGGTCGACCATGACGGAAGCGCTCGTTCGCATCGCATATCAAAACGGCGACACAGAGGTCGTGCGCCTCATGCCGGCTGCACCCTCTTTCGCCGTGGCAGGTGCAAAGAGCAGCCTCGACATCGCTCGAATCTATTTCTTGCTGGGAGTCGAACACATCCTTTCCGGTCTCGATCATTTGCTCTTCGTTCTCGCCCTTCTGCTGCTCATTCGAGAGCGCGGGATGCTGATCAAGACCATCACCGCCTTTACGATTGCCCATAGCATCACCTTGGCTGGGGCCTCGCTCGGCTATTTCAGTCTGCCGCAGAAGCCGGTCGAAGCGACAATTGCTCTCAGCATCGCTTTCGTTGCGAGCGAACTTGTTAGAATGAAGCCAGGTGAGACACGGCTTTCCGAAAGGCTTCCATGGGTGGTAGCCTTCGTATTCGGTCTGCTGCATGGCTTCGGCTTTGCCGGCGCCCTGATGGAAATGGGATTGCCACAATCCGACGTGCCGCTGAGCCTGCTAACCTTCAACCTGGGCGTCGAGGCGGGACAACTGATCTTCGTGGCCGCGGCTTCGGTCTTGCTCGGATTGGCAGGAGCACTGGTGACCGTCCCACCCGCACAAGCCCGCCAGGTCGGCGCCTACATTATCGGAACCGCGGCGATGTTGTGGCTTGTTCCACGCATCGCAGGATTGGTCGCGTGAACAGTCGACCTCGTGAATTCTCGACCACGCAGACGCTTTGAGGCGCGCCGGCTGTCGGCGATCAACACCGATCTCGGAACCACCTTGCACTGGATAGCGAAGATTACACAGGTCGCGAACGATCAGTTGCTGACCGAAAGGCGACGGGAAGCGGGTGGGCAGATCAAATTAACCACGCATGGAGGCTGTTTTTAGAATGGGCCGAAGACTGAATGGTGCCCAGGGGCGGAATCGAACCACCGACACGCGGATTTTCAATCCGCTGCTCTACCAACTGAGCTACCTGGGCCAACCTGCTTCGCGAGGGTGTTCTTGATGAAAAGAACTGCGTGGCCTTGGTTCGCCCCGGAAGCGAGCGGGGTTATAGCATCTTGTTCGGCCATGGCAAGCGTCAAATGACTCTTTTTTGACGGTCTTGCCAATTTTGCGGATTCATGTGGAAAAATAAGAGCTTCGGGGAGGAAATCTCCTAATTTTCCTCATCCGGGTAATCGGCCTTCGTTTCGTCGTCGGCCACCGGAATGGCGTAGGAGCCGGTCAGCCAGCGGGAGAGATCGACCTCGCGGCAGCGGTTGGAGCAGAAGGGGTAATGTTCGCGGTTCGATGGTTTGCCGCATTCCGGGCAAGGGCGCGTCTTGCGCAGCGGTTCGACCTTGGCGGCGGCTTTCTTGTCTTCGGGCATGATCGGTCCGTCCTAGAGCATGGCGCGCAACAGTGTCAGCGGTGTTGCAACAACGACATGCGAGAAAAAAGCCTTAAAGCGCGACGCGCGGATCTGAAAGATCGTGACGCGCTTTAAGCATCGGCCGTCGGTCAGCCCTCAGGCCACCGGCTATGCACATCGAAGCCCTCGCCGGTCAGAAGCAGAATGGTTTCATAGAGCGGCAGGCCGACGACATTGGTGTAGGAACCCACCATCTTCTGCACGAAAGTGCCGGCAATGCCCTGGATGCCGTAAGCGCCAGCCTTGCCGCGCCACTGGCCGGAGGCGAGATAATTCTCGATCTCGAAACCGGACAACCGCTTGAAGCGCACCTTGGTCTCGACGATCTTCTGGCGGATCTTGCGATCGGGCGTCACCAGGCAAATGCCGGTATAGACGAGATGGTTGCGTCCCGACAAGAGATGTAGCGAGCTCAGCGCCTCGTCGGCGAATTCAGCCTTGCCGAGAATGCGCCGGCCGACGGCGACCACCGTATCGGCGGAGAGGATATAGCTGCCCTTCCAGGTGATATCGCCCTTGATGGCGGCAAGTGCGGCCTCGGCCTTCTCGGCCGATAGCCTTCGGGCGAGCGAACGCGGATGCTCCGACTTCTTCGGCGTCTCGTCGATATCCATCGGCATCAGGCGCGAAGGCTCGATGCCGGCCTGGTTGAGGAGGTCGACGCGACGGGGCGAGCCCGAGGCCAGAATGAGCTTGTATTTCAGCGCCATGAAACCTCGACCATCGGCGGACGGGAGCGGGCAGACTTACTTGAAACGGTAGGTGATGCGGCCCTTCGTCAGATCGTAGGGCGTCATCTCCACCAGCACCTTGTCGCCGGCGAGAACGCGGATGCGGTTCTTGCGCATGCGGCCGGCGGTATGGGCGATGATCTCGTGTTCGTTTTCAAGCTTCACGCGGAACGTCGCATTCGGCAGAAGTTCGGTGACGATTCCCGGGAATTCGAGGACTTCTTCTTTCGGCATATAGTGGTTTTCTTCCTGTGGGTTGCAGAGGCAGCGCAACGCGCGCCTTTAAATTTGGGCGGAAACTACACAATCAAGGCAGGTTTGTGAACCTTGTTGATCAGGCTTTCCTTTATTTGTTTTCATGCCGATTGCGCGGCGATGCCATTTCGTTTGAGCAACCGGCTTTCGATGAGGCCGGCCAGGTGATCGCGGACCTCGCGATAGCTGTGCAGTATCTGCTCCCTCGTGCCGCTGACGACCGTCGGATCCATGGTCGGCCAGTAGACGACGTCGATCGCGTTCGACCGCGTCAGCTCGAGTGCGGCGTGATGGGCCTGCGGCGACAGCGTGATGATCAGATCGAAATAATCGTCCTCGAGTTCATCAAGCGTCTGCGGCTGGCGGCGCCCGAGGGACAGCCCGATTTCCTCGAGCACGACATCGACGAAAGGATCGCGCTCGCCGGCGCGAACGCCGGCGGACCTTATATAGGTATTGGCAGGCAGAATGCTACGGGCGATCGCTTCGGCCATCGGCGAGCGGATGGCGTTCAGCCCGCACATGAAAAGAATGGCGCCCGGCCTCTTTGCGTCCTCGACGTCGGCGGCAAGCTCCATCGCCGTCATCCGCGCCAGTAGAGCACACAGACCAGCGTGAAAAGGCGCCGGGCGGTGTCGAAATCGACCTCGATCTTGCCGGCCAGCCGGTCTTTCAGCGTCTGCGAGCCTTCGTTGTGGATGCCACGCCGGCCCATGTCGATCGCTTCGATGCGGCTTGGCGTGGCCGATCGGATCGCTTCGTAATAGCTTTCGCAGATCATGAAGTAATCCTTGACGATCCGCCGGAAGGGGGTGAGCGACAGGATATGGGTGGCAACATCGCCGCCTTCTTCGGTCTTGATGGCGAACACCAGCTTCGAATCCATCAGCGAGATGTTCAGCCGGTAGGGACCGCCGGCATGGCCGAGCGGCTCGAACCTGTTCTCCTCGATCAGATCGAAGATGGCGACGGCACGCTCATGTTCGACATCGGGCGTCGAACGGCCGATCGTATCGTCGAGGACGACGTCGCAAAGCCGGAAATCGCCCGCCGCCATCCCCTCACACCTAATCGAGGTTGAGGCGGATCGCGACCGACCGCGCATGGGCATCGAGGCCTTCGGAGACCGCAAGCGCGATCGCCGCCGGGCCGAGGGTGCGCAACTCACCCGGCCCCAGGCGCAGGATCGAGGTACGCTTGACGAAATCGAGCACAGACAGGCCGGAGGAAAAGCGCGCCGAACGCGCCGTCGGCAGCACATGGTTCGAGCCGCCGACATAATCGCCGATAACCTCAGGCGTATGAGCGCCGATGAAGATAGCGCCGGCATTGCGGATGCCGTCGAGCAGCCGGTCGGGATCGGCAACGGCAAGCTCCAGATGCTCGGCAGCGATGCGATTGGCAAGCGGGATGGCCTGCTTCAGATCGGCAACCAGGATGACGGCGCCGAAATCGCGCCAGCTTGCCGCTGCCGTGTCGGCGCGGTTCAGCGTCTTCAGCTGGCGTTCGACCGCCTGCTCCACCGCCTTGCCGAATTCGGCATCGTCGGTGATGAGGATCGCCTGGGCGCTGACATCGTGCTCGGCCTGCGCCAAAAGATCGGCGGCGATCCAATCAGGATTGTTGTCTTTGTCCGCAATCACCAGCACCTCGGAGGGGCCGGCGATCATATCGATGCCGACGGTGCCGAAGACGTGGCGCTTGGCGGCGGCGACATAGGCGTTGCCGGGACCGGTGATCTTGGCGACAGGAGCGATCGTCTCGGTGCCGTAGGCGAGAGCGGCGATCGCCTGGGCGCCGCCGACGCGATAGATCTCGGTCACGCCGGCCAGCCTGGCGGCGGCGAGCACCGCCGGATTGACGGCGCCGCCGGTGGCAGGAACGGCGATGACGACGCGATCGACGCCGGCGACCTTGGCCGGGACGGCATTCATCAGCACCGAGCTCGGGTAACTCGCGGTGCCGCCCGGAACATAGAGCCCGACCGCCTCGATTGCCGTCCAGCGCGAGCCGAGACGGACGCCGAGATCGTCCTCGTAGATATCGTCCTTCGGCAGCTGCCGGCGATGATGGCTTTCGATGCGCAGCGCCGCGAGCTTCAGCGCACCCAGCACTTCGGCGGGCACCGCCTCGATCGCCGCGTCGATCTCCTCCGCCGTCACCCGCATCGGTACCACGGCAAAATCGATGCCGTCGAATTTCAGCGAATATTCGGCCAGCGCCACATCGCCGCGCGCCCTGACATCATCGATGATAGAGCGGGCGACGGCATTCACATCCTCGGACACTTCGCGCTTCGTCGTCAGAAAGGCGGCAAAATGCTGCTCGAAACCTTCCAGTGCCTGATCCAGCCAGATTGCCAAGACCTATATTCCTTCTCAACTCGAACCGCGATGTTCAAACTTCAGGCGTCAAGCCATTCAGGGGTGGCGGGGTTTGGAAGCCGCCTGCCATGCGCCGCCGATATCGGCCATCTGGACCTCGATGCATTCGACGTCGAGCGCAATCGAGGCAGTGCCCGACAGCGCCAGCTCGATCGTGCCATCCGGCCCCTCGCCCTTCCTGTCGAAACGCAGCGCCAGCAGCGACAATACCTGATCACGATTGCCGCGATCGACGCCGAGCGAACGGACGGCAAGCACGCGTTTGAAGGCCAGAACGGCACGGCGGCGCTCGAAACCTCTGCGCTTGCGCGCGGCACTTTCCCAGACGAAGCGATTGGCGGCAAGCGCGAACTGGGCGCCGCGCGGCGACCAGTCGATGTCGCCGACCTTGAAGACGCTATCCTGCATATGCGCAGAAATGATCGCGAGGTCCTCGTCATCAAGCGCAACAAGCTTCAGGTCGGTCATTCAGGCTCAATCCCCAGAGCAGGATGCCGAAAGTGCGAGCGATTTTCGGACGACATCATGCTCTTGCTATTTAACAGGCATCGCCGGAATGGCGATGCGTCAGACAAGGGAAATAAGATGCTGCGACCGATTACGCAACCGGAATGAAGGTCTCTCTTACTCGCTGATGCGCTCGACGACGGCGCCGCAGCGGGTCAGCTTCGCTTCGAGCCGCTCGAAGCCGCGGTCGAGGTGGTAGACACGGGAGACCGTGGTTTCACCCTCGGCGGCGAGGCCGGCGATGACGAGCGAGACGGAGGCGCGCAAATCGGTCGCCATGACGGGCGCGCCGCGCAGGCGCTGGACACCTTCGATCTTCGCGGTCTGGCCGGAGAGCGAAATCCTGGCGCCGAGTCGGGCAAGCTCCTGCACGTGCATGAAGCGGTTTTCGAAGATGGTCTCGGTGACATGCGAGATGCCGGAGGAGCGGGTCATCAGCGCCATGAACTGTGCCTGCAGATCGGTGGGGAAGCCCGGGAAAGGATCGGTGACGATATCGACCGGCTTGATGCCGGCGCCGTTGCGCCTGACGCGCATGCCGTTATTGGTCGCCGAGATATCAGCGCCGGCCCGGCGCAGGGTTTCCAGTGCGGTTTCGAGCAGCGACACATCGGTATTTTCGAGCACGACGTCACCGCCGGCCATGGCGACGGCCATGGCGTAGGTGCCGGTCTCGATGCGGTCCGGCAGGACGCGATGACGGGCGCCCGAGAGCGAGGTGACGCCTTCGATGGTAATGGTCGAGGTGCCGGCGCCTGATATCTTGGCGCCCATGGCGTTCAGGCAGTTGGCGAGGTCGGCGACTTCAGGTTCGCGGGCGGCGTTGCCGATGACAGTCGTGCCGCGGGCAAGGGTCGCGGCCATCATCAACACATGGGTGGCGCCGACGGAGACTTTCGGGAAGGTGTAACGCGCGCCGATCAGGCCGCCATCCGGCGCCCTGGCGTTGATATAACCGGCATCGATCTCCATCGTCGCGCCAAGCGCCGTCAGGCCGTCGATGAAAAGATCGACGGGGCGCGTGCCGATGGCGCAGCCGCCCGGCAACGACACGCGGCAATGGCCCTCACGCGCCAAGAGTGGCCCGATGACCCAGAAGGAGGCGCGCATCTTGGAGACCAGTTCGTAAGAAGCGGTGGTATCGACGATGGTGCGGCAGGTGAAGTGGATCGTGCGGGCGTAGGAATCCTCCTGGCGCTCGCGGCGGCCGTTGACGGCGACGTCGACGCCGTGATTGCCGAGAATGCGCATCAGAAGCTCGACGTCTGCCAGATGCGGCACGTTTTCCAGCGTCAGCGTGTCACTGGTCAGAAGCGAGGCGATCATGAGCGGCAGTGCGGCATTCTTGGCGCCGGAAATCGGAATGATGCCATTCAGCTCATTACCGCCGACAATTCTGATACGATCCATGTGCGCTTACTTCCTGAAAGTTCTGCCTTGAAAGAAGGAGTGAGGTGTTTAGGGGATTTATGCAGAGGCTTCAATTCGTCCGGGACGGAACATTACGATTCGTCCATTTTTGCGGCGGGCAGCCCGTTTGTTTCGTCGGCCTGGCCGGAACGGCGGGCACGCACCTGCTGTTTGCGTCTCGAGAGATTTTCCCTGAGCTTTTCGGCGGCGCGCTCGCGGCGCAGTTTCGCCTGTGCCTCGATCGCCTCTTTACGGCTCTTCTGGCCGGTTTCGGTCTTGTCGTTCATGTCAACAGAATTAGCCGAATTCGCACCGATCCAAAAGGCCCTTGCATCTCTATCCACGCGAAGTTGGATTTTGCGGCTTGCGCTTGTCGTCAAGCTGTGGCAATAGCCGCCCCGTTCCTGCAATTGAGCCGCCCGGCTCCATGCGGATCTGGTCCTGCTGCCGTAGCTCAGTGGTAGAGCACACCCTTGGTAAGGGTGAGGTCGGTGGTTCAATCCCACTCGGCAGCACCAGTTTTCTCCCGGACATCATTTCTCACGCGCCCGGCTACCCCTGATCCGGCCGCCGCCACCTTCTCCCCATGAACGGGGCGAAGAGACCAAGCCGCGACCTCTCCCCGTGCCTAGCGGCTCCAGCGCGCAAGTTCCATAAAACTTATCTGCGACTGCTCAACATTCCCCTGGCGTGCGCACCCCCGGCGATCCGCCTCACCCAAGCTGGCATTTCGCCTCATCAGCAACGAACGATTCACCATTGTTGACGGCAAAAATCGCGCTAGAATGCCTATCATAGCGGCGTCCGTCCTGAGAATGGGAGGCGCTGCACCCTGTTTCTGTCGACAATCGTGGAGGAGAATCGATGGCAACTGAACGATGGAACAGCCCGGTCACGGTCGGTTTCGAGGGAGCCGATGCGCGAACGGTCAACGGGCCGTTCGATGCCTTGAAATGCCTGGCAGATCTCTGGCCGAGTTCGCGCGGGCTTCGTTACATCAAGGCCCGCAGCACCTGCCGGGCTGCGTTGGACGGTCGCAAAAGCATGGAGGAGGCTAGAGCCGAGTTCCTGGCGGCGGCCGAAGAGGCGAAGCTGAAGCTGCATTGATGCAGCAGACGTCCGGCCGTTTCCGGTTTGGTCAGCAAACCGTGCCGGAACGATACATTGTTTAATTTTCACTTAACCCTGCATCGAGCAGGTGCCGGGTTTTGGCGCAAAGGGCGTTGCGCCTGAGCCAGCTGTTTCGATAGAAAACATCCAGCCGTCATGATGACGGTCAGAGGCTCGTCATCCGGAAACGCAGGCGAGCCTCGTTCGAGCGGATCGGCTTCAGCAATCCGCACCGGCCTCATTCTCCATCTCGATATATCCCACACCGATGATCGTGCCGTCGGCCGCGCGGATGAAGGACGGCAGGTAGTGCGGCTCTGCCGGCTCACAAGCGACACTGCCGGTATATTCGTTGAGGGCGATCTGATCCTTCGGCAAGGCGGAATAATCCATGCCCGTCTCGAGCGAGGCATAGGCTGAGCCGACAAAGACGCCGCAGCCGATGATCAAGGTGGACGCCCAGAGGCGAAGAAGCGTCTGCATGATGGTCTCCAGCGTTTCGGGTCCGGCATTTCAACACCTGGAGAGTGCTTTGGTTCCCTCAGCGCCGCAGCAGGCGCTGCAACATAGCCTCAGCCGGCGATGCTCTCCGCGATCTCGGCCCCCGTCGACATCGCTGCGCCGGCGCACGAAACATTCGAGAACGTGACGGGCAGCAGCTCTTGGCGAAAGAGGCTGCGCGTTCCATATCAGCTGAGAAGGACGACGATGATGAAAGGGTTTCTGCCCGCCTTGTTTGCAGGGGCATTGCTGGCCGGCTGCTCCTCGGCCGATACGGCCGCGCTCGAACCCATCCCCGGCAGCATCACCTATGGCGGCCAGCCGCGAACCAAGCTCACCAAGTCGCCGATCGGCAGCGCCGTCCATCATCAATTCTACAACGAGACGGGCCAGCGCGTGGAGGAAACCTATATCCTCCAGCCCGACCGCAGCCTGAAACTGGTGCGGCGCGTGATCGGCCCGGATTTCCCCGATTAAGGTCTCGAACCGCTTGACAGCGGCTAAAATCGCGAACATTCAAGGAACATCTAATCTTCCCGGAGTGATTCTGCGGGAGCCCGACCGGACGGCTGGATGTATCTCGAAAAGCTCAATCCGCAGCAGCGCATGGCCGTCGAGCACGGCACGCTCACTGACGGCAGCCATATTGCCGGGCCGCTGCTGGTCATTGCCGGCGCCGGCTCCGGCAAGACGAATACGCTGGCGCATCGCGTCGCCCATCTGATCGTCAAGGGCGCCGATCCGCGCCGCATCCTGCTGATGACCTTCTCGCGTCGGGCAGCCGCCGAGATGGCGCGGCGCGTCGAGCGCATCTGCCGTGATGTGCTGGGTTCGAATGCCGGCATCATGGCCGATGCGCTCAACTGGTCCGGCACATTCCACGGCATCGGCGCGCGGCTGCTGCGCGATTACGCCCAGCAGATCGGCCTCGATGCCGATTTCACCATTCACGACCGCGAAGACAGCGCCGATCTGATGAACCTCATCCGGCACGATCTCGGCTTCTCCAAAACGGAAAGCCGCTTTCCGGCCAAGGGGACCTGCCTCGCCATCTATTCCCGGGCAGTGAATTCGGAGACGGCGCTCGATCAGGTGCTGCGCGACGCCTTTCCCTGGTGCGCAGCGTGGGAGCAACAACTGCGCGAACTCTTTGCCTGTTATGTCGAGGCGAAGCAGGCTCAGAACGTGCTCGATTACGACGATCTCCTGCTCTACTGGGCGCAGATGGTCGGCGAGAACGTGATTGCCGAGGATATCGGCAGCCGCTTCGACCATGTGCTCGTCGACGAATATCAGGACACCAACAGGCTGCAGGCCTCGATCCTTCTGGCGCTGAAGCCTGAGGGCCAGGGGCTGACCGTCGTCGGCGATGACGCGCAGTCGATCTATTCCTTCCGTGCGGCGACGGTTCGCAATATCCTCGATTTTCCCGCCGCCTTCAGCCCGGCCGCCAATATCGTCACGCTCGATCGCAATTACCGCTCGACGCAGCCGATCCTGGCCGCGGCCAATGCCGTCATCGATCTCGCCTCGGAGCGCTTCACCAAGAATCTCTGGACCGAGCGGCAATCGGCGGAACGGCCGCGCCTCGTTTCGGTGCGCGACGAGGCCGAGCAGGCGCGTTATATCGCCGAAAAGGTGCTCGACAATCGCGAAGAAGGCTTGAGGCTCAAGCAGCAGGCCGTGCTCTTCCGCGCCGCCCATCACAGCGGGCCGCTGGAGGTTGAGCTGACCCGGCGCAATATTCCCTTCGTCAAGTTCGGGGGCTTGAAGTTTCTCGACAGCGCGCATGTGAAGGACATGCTGGCCGCCCTTCGCTTTGCGCAAAATCCGCGCGACCGGGTGGCGGGCTTCCGGCTGATGCAGATCCTGCCAGGCGTCGGACCGTCGACGGCGCAGAAGGCGCTCGATCTGATGGCCGAGGATGCAAGCCCGCTGTCGGCGCTGGCCGCCATGCCGGCGCCGCCGCGCTCCGGCGAGGACTGGACCGCCTTCGTTTCGATTCTGCAGGAGCTGAAATCCGGCAAGGCCGGCTGGCCGGCTGAAATCGGGCTGGCGCGGCAATGGTACGCGCCGCATCTGGAACGGCTGCATGAGGACGCGGCGACGCGGCAGGCCGATCTCCTGCAGCTCGAGCAGATTGCCGGCGGCTATGCCTCGCGCGAGCGCTTCCTCACCGAGCTCACCCTCGATCCGCCGGATGCGACCAGCGACCAGGCCGGCGTGCCGCTGCTCGACGAGGATTATCTCGTCCTCTCGACCATCCATTCGGCCAAGGGCCAGGAGTGGACGAGGGTGTTCATGCTGAACGTCGTCGACGGCTGTATTCCGAGCGATCTTGCCGTCGGCGCCAGCGCCGAAATCGAGGAGGAACGCCGGCTGCTCTATGTGGCGATGACGCGCGCCCGGGACGGTCTCGACCTTGTCGTGCCGCAACGCTTCTTCACCTATGGGCAGAACGCCCAAGGCGATCGGCACGTCTATGCCGCGCGCAGCCGTTTCATTCCCGCGACGCTGCTGCAGTTCTTCGAGGCCTGCAGCTGGCCGCAGGTGAAATCGGAAGCCGCCGCCCAGGCGCAAGCGCGGCAGGTGCGCATCGACGTCGGCGCCCGCATGCGCGGCATGTGGCGATAGAGTGCGTTGCATAGATCGGCTCCATGCAACGCTCTTTGGTTCGGCGCTCAATAGTCCCAGAAGACCGGCACCCAGCGGAAAGCTTCGCCGTCTACCGCCACCCGGCCGACGGACGGGAACGGCAGGTGGGTGGCCACCAGCTGTTCACCGGTCGCCGCCAGCTCCCGCAAAAGATCGCGGCGCACACGAGCCGCTTCTTCGGGATAGTGTTCGAAACCATTGTACCAGTCGGGGTGCTCAAACCCGACCGCAAAGATGGCGTCGCCGGCGAATGTCAACTGGTCGCTGCCCGATGCCAGGCGAACAACGCTGTGTCCGGGAGTGTGGCCGCCGGTGCGTTGGGCGACCACACCCGGCGCCACCTCGGATTGCTCGTCGAATAGCCTAAGATGGCTGGCGTACTCGCCGAGGAACCGCTTTGCGGTCGCCCGAAGCGCGTCAGGGAAGCCTGGCGGCATGGACACCTGGCTGAAATCGGGCGCTTTCCAGAACTTCGCCTCGGCAGCCGCCACGTGAATCCTGAGGTCCGGACGCAGTCGGTCCTTCACCCCATCAACCAGCAGCCCGCCGATGTGATCCATGTGCAGGTGGGTCAGCACCACGTCGGTCACCGCCGCAAGATCGATACCAGCAGCCTCCAGCCTCCTGATCAGCTGCCCGGCCCGCGGCAAGTTCAAGTCCGGGTCCAGCCCCAGCCCGGCGTCGATGAGGATGGTCTGCCCGCCGCTGCGGACCAGGACCACGTTCAGCGCCCAGTCGAAAGCGTCCGGCGGCAGGAACATATCCCCCAGCCACGCTGCCCTGTCAGCCGCATCGACATTGTGCCCCAGCATCGCGGTTGGGAGCGGCAGCACACCATCGCTGATGATCAGAACTTCAATCTCGCCGATCCGCACCGCGTAGCGCGACGGAACCAGCTCATCCGGCCGCGGTCTGCCGGGCTGCGAGGTACTGTTGAGGTTGATGTTTGTCTCCTGCTGGCCAGCCGTACGGGGTCTTGCTTCTGCTTGTGACATGATGCGCTCCTGTGTTGCATGATCGAAAGATGTCGGGTCGATGATCACGAAGCGGAGACTATGCCGGAGCGCGTTTGGCGGTCGATCAGGTCAAGGGAGAGGGAAGGCTAGGCTTTAGGACAGGCCCGCCTATGGATTCGCCGTGGTGCAGTGCAGATTTGGCGTGGAGCGACCAGCAAAAGGACGCAGAGTCCCGCCCGGCAGGCGGTGCCCTCGCTAGCAGCAACGCAGGAGTTACGACATCAAAGCGAAAGCGGCGGCTCAGCCGGTTTCAGGAAGCGCTCGACCGTTTCCGGCGTCACCGCCTCGACTGATGCCGGCGACCATTTCGGATTGCGGTCCTTGTCGATGACAGCGGCGCGGATGCCTTCGAAGAAATCGGGATTATCAAGCATCTGCAGGCAGGCGCCGAGTTCGCGGCGAAGACATTCGGCGAGCGAGGCACTGCGCCGGCCCGCCCTCAGCAGCAGCAGAGCGAGTTTCAGGCTGGTCGGCGACCGGCTGAGCAATACCCGGCGCGTCTCGGCTGCAAAGTCGCCCTCTTCTTTGGCGAGAGCCGCGAGGATTTCCTCGACGCCGTCGAAGGAAAATGCGCGGTCGATCACATCGACATTCTGCCGCAACCGGCTTTCCGCCAGCGGTTCGGAAAATCCCTGCAGCAGGGCATCGACTTCCGTCGACGCGCTGGTGCGCGGCAGGTCGCAAAGGCCATCGATCACCGCGTCGAGCCGCGCCGAAGCGATCTGAAGATCGGCGAGACCAGCATAGATCGCGTCCGCAGCACCAATATCGAGCCCGGTCAGGCCGAGCCATGTTCCGGCCTCGCCGGGCGCCTTCGGCAGCAGCCATGTGGCGCCGACATCGGGGACATAGCCGATGCCGGTCTCCGGCATGGCAAGCCGCGTGCGCTCGGTGACGATGCGGTGGCGGCCGTGCGAGGACAGGCCGACGCCGCCGCCCATGGTGATGCCGTCCATCAGCGCGACATAGGGTTTGGGATAGGAGGCGATCATATGGTTGAGGCGGAATTCCTCGCGCCAGAAGGTTCCGGCGAGACCATCGCCGGCGCGGGCGCTTTCATGCAGCGCACGGATATCACCGCCGGCACAGAAGCCGCGTTCGCCTTCGCCCGTGATCACAACGCTTGCCACATCGGATCCGGAGGCAAAGCCATGAAGGGCCTCCGCGAGCGCGCGGATCATCGGCAGCGTCAGACTGTTCAGCGCCCGCGGCCGGTTGAGCCGGATGATGCCGGCAGTGCCCCGCCGTTCGATGATCACTTCGCCGTGCTGCATGGTTCACCTCGTCTGTTGAACCATGCATAGACGAGGATGCGGCATCGCTCCAGAGTATTTGCGGGCCGGGACCAAGCGATTGCTCAGGCCGACAGGGCGTCTCGGGCTGACGCTGCGGCTTCGCAGCGGTCCGCATATTCGATGGCGAGTTCCAGCGGCAGCGGCCGCGAGAAATAATAGCCCTGCGCCAGACGGACACCCATCGCCTTCAATCCCTCGGCGATCGCTTCGCTTTCCACACCTTCGGCGACCGAGGCGATGCCGAGCTTCTGACAGAGGTTGGCGACCGATCGAGTGATGTTCATGCAACGGGCGTCGCGATCGAAATTCATCACGAAACCCTTGTCGATCTTCAGCTTGTCGAAGGCCAGACGATGAATATGGCTGAGGCTGGAAAAGCCGGTGCCGAAATCATCGAGGGCGATCGAGATGCCGGCGGCGCGCAGCATCGTGATCACCCGGTCGGCCGTGTCGAAATCGGAGAGCAATGCGGTTTCGGTAATTTCAAATTCGATGCGCTTCGGGTCGATGCCGGAGCGGGTGATCATGGCAAGCAGCGCCATCGAGGTCTCATGATCGCAGATATCCCGTGCCGAGAGGTTGAAGGAGAGCCTCAGATGGCGCGGAATGATCGCCAGCGCTTCGAGCGCCTGGGCAAAGAGGATGCGCGTCATGCGGCCGATCACCGCCGTGCGCTCGGCGGCGGGAATGAAGGCTGTGGGGCTGATGCGTCCGAAACGGGCGCTGTCCCAGCGGGCGAGCGCCTCATAAGCGACGACGCGGCCGCTCTTCAATTCGACGATCGGCTGGTAGTCGAGTTTCAATTCCCCGGCGAAATCGTTTGCCTGCAACTCGAGTTCGATCAGGTAGCGCTGCGTCAGGATCTTTTCGTGTTCGGCGGAGAAGAATTCGACGCCGCTGCTGCGCTTGCTCTTGACCTGGTAGAGGGCGAAATCGGCCTTCTCGTAGAGGTCTTCGGCGGTGTATTCGCCGAGATCGGGATAGACGATGCCGCAGGAGCCGAAGACGCGGACCGAGCCATCGGGGATTTCGATGGGATCACGGACGGCGGCGCAAAGCGCCTGACCGAGATCGGCGACCGCCTGGCGCGTCATCGATGAGGGGAAAATGATGCCGAATTCATCGCCGCCGAGACGGGAGACGATACCCTCCTCGCCGACCAAAGCGGTGAAGCGTCGCGCCGTTTCCTTGAGCACGAGATCACCGGCGGCATGGCCGAAAACGTCGTTGACGGGCTTGAAGCCGTCGAGATCGATAATGCCGAGAACGGGCGTCGAGAACGGATTCTTCTGCAACCGTTCTTCCAGGGAGAGAAAGAAGCTGCGGCGGTTGGCAAGGCCGGTCAGTTGATCATGCAGCGCGTTGCGGCTGTTGACGAGGTTCAACTCCTCGGCCTCCGCCTGATTCTTCTTCAACTCCTCG
Source organism: Rhizobium sp. NLR16a (assembly GCF_017948245.1). Classification (NCBI taxonomy): domain Bacteria; kingdom Pseudomonadati; phylum Pseudomonadota; class Alphaproteobacteria; order Hyphomicrobiales; family Rhizobiaceae; genus Rhizobium; species Rhizobium sp. NLR16a. The sequence continues at coordinate 3,545,643 of NZ_CP072865.1, forward strand.
GTCAGTTGCACCAGGCCGACGAAATTCTGGAAATAGCTGTTGATCACCCGGAGGAAGGGCAAGATGAGGAAGAGCCCGCTGACGGCGGTCGCCACGAAAACGGGATTGCCCGAGAACATGAAGGTGGTGATCATGGCGGAGAAGGTAATGACCGTGGTCATCGCCGCCGCCATCGGCAGATGCATCAGGCAGAAGATGCAGGAAATGCCGGTCACGACGAGGAAATAGGCGATCTGGCCCTGCTGCGACGCATCGCCATATTGGTAAAGCGCGACCGACCAGCTGCCGAAAGCGACGGTCAGGATTCCGGCGCCCGATATCGTCACCTTCATCAGCCGGTAGGCCCGCTCGGCAGTGATGCTTTCCTTGCCCCTGATCTCCCACCAGCAGAGACGGAACATACAGACGACGCTGAGCGCCACCGGAATATAGAGCGACAGCCACAGCGGCGCGGATTTCAGATGGGTAATCGCCACCGCCAGCGCATTGATGATCAGCATGATATAGAGAATGGGGATCTGCGACGACAGGGCCTGGAACTGCGCCATCAGAAGCGTCGGATTGTCTCTTTGCAGCTGCAATGAAGCCAGAAAGTTCTTCATCTTCTCTTATCCGTCGGCCAGAGCCAGGCAGCGAAAGCTTGATGTTTCCTTATTCACGTCACGTCATTCGAAGCCCGCGGGCGCTGGTGTAAACGGCAGCCGCCGCCGGACACCGCTCAGAAGGATGCGGCGGCAAGTGCCCGGTGGATGCTGTGCAGGTCGTCGACGTTTCTGTTCGACAGGAAGAGTTCCCAATCGAGCGAACTCTGGACGATGGTCTCAAGCGAATCGTAGCGGGGCTTCCAGTCGAGCACCTGCCGGGCGAGCGAAGGATCGGCGACGACGCTGGCCGAATCGCCGGCGCGCCGCGGCGCCATGTGAATCTTGAAGGAATGCCCGTGCAGGCGGGTGACCATATTCAAGACGTCGAGCACGGAATAGCCGCTGCCATAACCGCAATTGGCGACGAGCGGGCCCTTGTCCCTGCGCAGGTGCTGCAGCGCTTTCAGATGCGCATCGGCGAGGTCGGTGACATGGATGTAGTCGCGCACGCCGGTGCCGTCATGGGTGGGATAGTCGATGCCGTAAACATGGACGCTGTCACGCTTGCCGAGCGCTGCCTCGCAGGCAACCTTGATGAGGTGCGTGGCGCCCGAAGTCGACTGGCCGGTGCGGTGGTGCGGGTCGGCGCCGGCGACGTTGAAGTAGCGAAGCGCGACATAGTTGAAATCATAGGCGGCGGCGGCGTCACGCAGCATAAGCTCGGTCATCAGCTTCGACTGACCGTAAGGATTTTCCGGATTGAGGTGAGCCGTCTCCTTCACCGGCAGGTCCGTCTGCTGCTGGCCGTAAACGGCGGCCGTCGAGGAGAAGACGAAATTGCGGATGCCGGCCCTGATCGAGGCGGAAAGAAGCGTCCGGGTCTTGCCGGAATTGTTGTCGTAATAGGCGAGGGGATCGGCAACCGACACCGGCACGACGGCGGAGCCGGCGAAATGGATGATCGCCTCGATGTCGTTTTCGATGAAGATCTTCTTCAGAATATCGGCATCGGCGATGTCGCCGAGATAAAAACGCGCCGCCGGCGCCACCGCCCAGCGGAAGCCGGTGGAGAGACGGTCCAGCACGACCACATCCTCGCCGGCATCGATGAGCGCCCAAACCATGTGACTGCCGATGTATCCGGCGCCGCCCGTCACCAAAACCGCCATTCCCCACACCCCGCCTCAATTTATAAGCAGGGGCATCAGGCGCCGGTTTTCTTTCCAATTTTCTTATCACGGCGCCGTTGTAAGGCGTTTGAACGGGTATGTTTGGAGTCGTGGTTAGAGGCTGATTTCGCTCTTCGCTACAGTTTTATCGATCAGGCGATTCCGGCACGAAATCGTCCCGCACGGGCGTGCCCCGCGCCCTCTCAGCGCTTGAGGATATAGTCGCAGAGGCGCTCGGCCGCGATCGCCACCTGGGCGGGATCGCGCAGGAAACAGGCGCGCAGGAAGAGCTCGCCGCCGGCGCCGAAGGCAGCCCCGGGAGCAAGGCCGACGCCCGTCTTGTCGACGATGTCGATGGCGGCGCTGCGGCTGTCGGCAACGCCGTCGATCTTCAGGAACGCATAGATCGCGCCGTCCGGCTTCAGCGTCTCGACGCGATTGGTGGCAATCAGCGCATCGCAGAGGATATCGCGCGACCGCGCCGCCTTGGCGATGTTGGCCGCAACGAAATCATCGCCTTGATCAAGGGCTGCGACGGCGCCCTTCTGCATGAACTGCGCCACGCCGGATGTCGAATATTGGACGAGGTTTTCAAGCACCTGGCCCATCTCTGGGGGGGCGACGATCCAGCCGACGCGCCAGCCGGTCATCGACCAGTTTTTCGAGAAGGAATTGACGAAGACGATCTTGTCGTCCGGCTCCATCACGTCGAGGAACGAGGCCGCGCGGCCGCCGGCGAAGTAATAGCGCGCGTATATTTCATCCGCCATGATCCAGAGATCATGTTTGCGGGCGAGCGCCAGGATATTGCCGAGATCTTTCTTCGTCGCGGTCCAACCCGTCGGGTTCGAAGGGGTGTTGATGAAGATGCCTCTGGTTTTGGATGTGATGGCGGCTTCGACGCGCTCGAGATCGACCGTCCATTTGCCGCCTTCGAACTGCAGCGTGACGCCGACGGAGCGCGCACCTGCTATTTCGAGGGCTGCGGCAATATTCGGCCAGGCGGGGGTGAGATAAACGAATTCGTCGCCAGGCGAAGTCAGCGCCTGCACGCAGAGCTGGATCGCCTGCATGCCGGAGCCGGTGGCGTAGAAATGCTCGACCGGCAGCCGGACGGAAAAATGCCTGACATAATAATCCGACAGCGCCCGGCGAAGCTCGGGAATGCCGCGCTGCCAGGTGTAGAAGGTCTCGCCGGCGGCCAGCGCTTTCATCGCCGCCCGGCTGATGAAATCGGGCGTCGGCAGATCGCCTTCACCGACCCAGAGCGGCAGCAGGCCTTCGCGGCCGCGGGCATAATTGACGACTTCGACGATCCCGCTTTCGGGCGCCGCCACGGCGCGCGGGCTGAGGCTGTTCATGATCGACATGCAGATCTCCGGTTTTCGCCTTCATAGAGGATTTGCGACCGCAAATCCCATGATATCCAGTGATGGCATATCGATTTTCGTGATGGATGGCCGGCGCGGCCGACGTGCTGAGGGCGGGCGGAGCCATTGTGGAGCCACCACGACTTGCCTCAACACGCCAGCCTGAGCCGCCGGCCCCAGCTCCGATCAGACCGCCGGGCGCTTGGCGAGGAGATCGCGGATCTCCGTCAGCAGCTGGACGTCCGCCGGCGGCGGGGGCAGTTCTTCCGGTGCCGCCTTCTCCTGGCGCTCGACCTGCATGCGCAGATAGTTCACGCCCTTGACCATCAGAAAGATGATCCAGGCAAGGATCAGGAAGTTGATGAGGACGGTGAGGAAGCTGCCATAGGCGAAGACCGCCCCTTGGGCGCGGGCGGCGGCCAGTGTCGGCGCGTTGACGGCCGACGAGAGCGGCAGGAAATAATTGGAAAAATCGAAGCCGCCGAAAATGGCGCCGACGATCGGCATGATAAGGTCGTCGACCAGGGATTTGACGATGCCGCCGAAGGCACCGCCGATGATGACGCCGACTGCAAGATCCATGACATTGCCGCGGGCGATAAAGGCCTTGAACTCATTGAGCATCGGATCCGTCTCCCTTCGATCCCATTTCAGAGATATGCAGTTGTTTTCACTAGCTACATCTTCACTGCAATTAATCAATTGCAAATCGCAATAATCCCGCAAAGGACTGCGTGCAGTCTTTGACTTAAGGCTTAGACGGGCAGGAATTTTCAAGGCTCCTGAAATGACTTAAGCTCACCTGCATTGCGGGAGGTGCCGGCACCTGTCACCGGCGGAGGGTCAATGCTTCCAGGCTGGGTCATATTCGCGTCTGCCTTCGGCTATCTGCTGCTGCTATTCGCCGTGGCAAGCTATGGCGACCGCAAGAACCGCGGCCCGGGCTCGCTGGAAGGCGGATGGCCGGTCGTCTATGCGCTGAGCCTGGCGATCTACTGCACCTCCTGGACCTATTTCGGCAGCGTCGGGCTTGCCGCGCAGCGCGGCCTGGAATTTGCCGGCATCTATATCGGCCCGATCCTGGTCTTCACGTTCGGCATGCCGCTGCTTCGCCGCATCATCGAGCTCGCCAAGGCGGAGAAGCTCACCTCGGTCGCCGATTTCGTCGCCGCGCGCTACGGCAAGAACCCGACGGTCGCCACCATCGTCGCGCTGATCTCGCTGATCGGCACCATTCCCTATATCGCGCTGCAGCTGAAGGCGATCTCCAGCACCGTCAGCGCCATGGTCAACCCGTCCGATTACGGTATCGGCAGCGGCAATCTCTATTTTCTCGATCTGCCGCTCGTCGCGACGCTGGTGCTTGCCTGCTTCGCCATCATGTTCGGGACGCGGCATACCGATGCGACGGAGCACCAGGACGGCCTGATCCTCGCCGTTTCGATGGAATCGGTGGTCAAGCTGGTTGCCTTCCTGACGGCCGGCATCTGCGTCATCTGGTTTCTTTTCGACGGTCCGACCGACCTCTGGCAGAAGACCGTCGAAAACAGCCTGGTGATGTCGGCGCTGAATTATCATACGCCGATCAGCCGCTGGATCACCCTGATCGCACTGTCGGCCTTCGCGATCATCATGCTGCCGCGGCAATTTCACGTGACGGTCGTGGAAAACCGGACGGCGAAACAGCTGAAACTCGCCGGCTTTCTGTTTCCCTTCTATCTGGTCGCGATCAATCTCTTCGTGCTGCCGGTGGCGATCGGCGGGCTGCTGACCTTCGGCGGCGCCGGCAATGCCGACTTCTACATGCTGTCGCTGCCGCTTGCCGGCGAGATGCCGGTGGTTTCGCTGATCACCTTCATCGGCGGCTTCTCCGCCGCAACGGCGATGGTCATCGTCGATTCCGTGGCGCTGTCGATCATGGTGTCGAACGACATCATCATGCCGATCTTCCTGAGGCGCAAACTCGCCGGCCGCACCGGCCAGCGCGACGATTTCGCCAAGACGCTGCTGAACATCCGCCGCAGCGCGATCTTCGCTGTGCTGCTGTTCGGTTACGCCTACTACCGCTCGACCGACAGCACGGCGGGGCTGGCCTCGATCGGCCTTCTCTCGTTCGCCGCGATCGCGCAGATCGCCCCTGCCCTGTTCGTCGGACTAATCTGGCGGCGGGCAAATGCGCGCGGCGCCATCCTCGGGCTGACGTCCGGCTTCGTCATCTGGGTCTACCTGCTGTTCCTGCCGTCGCTCGGCGGCCCCGATTATTCGCATGTGGCAAGCGTAGTGCTCGGCTTCATCTTCCCCGGCGCCACGCTGTTTACCGCGCCCGACGCCGACCCGCTGGTCAATGCGACCGTGATGAGCCTGCTCGTCAACACCGCTTTCGTCATCGTCGGATCGCTCACCCGCAATGCCAGGCCGCTGGAACGCATCCAGGCCGGCATTTTCGTCAAACGGCATTCACGCTCGCAATTTGCCACGCGGGGCTGGAAAACCCGCATCAGCGTCGGCGACCTCAAGGCGGCGATCTCGCGCTATCTTGGCGAGGAGCGCATGCAGCGCTCGTTGACGACCTATGAGCAAAGCTCCGGCCGCAAGCTGGAGGACGAGCAGCCGGCCGACATGGCGCTGATCCATTTCAGCGAACAGCTGCTCGGCAGCGCCATCGGCTCGTCCTCGGCAAGGCTGGTGCTGTCGTTGATCCTGCAGAAGATCGAGGATGCTTCGTCCGACACCGCCTGGCTGCTCGATCAGGCAAGCGAAGCGCTGCAATATAACCAGGACATGCTGCAGACGGCGCTATCGCAGATGGATCAGGGCATTGCCGTTTTCGACAGTTCCAACCGGCTGACAATCTGGAACCGCCGCTTCCGGCAATTGCTCGACCTGCCGGAGAATGCCGGCCAGGTCGGCTTTCCCCTCTCCGAGATCGTCAATATCCTCAGCCAGCGCGGCGACATCGCGCCGGGCGATCTGCAGCAGACGGTGCGGCATTTCCTCACGCTCGACAAACCCTTCGCGCTGGTGCTCGGCGGCGGTGAGCGGATCATCGAGGTGCGCTCCAACGCCATGCCGGACAAAGGCATTGTCGCCACCTTCACCGATATCACCCAACGCGTCAGCGCCGACCAGGCGCTGAAACAGGCGAATGAGACGCTGGAGCAACGCGTTGCCGAACGCACGGCGGAACTCACCCGCGTCAACCACGAACTGGCCGAAGCGCGGGCGGCTGCCGACGAGGCGAATATCGGCAAGACCCGCTTTTTCGCCGCCGCCGGCCACGACATCCTGCAGCCGCTCAACGCCGCCAGGCTCTATTCCTCGGCGCTGGTCGAGCGTATGGCGCAATCCGACAACAGCCCGATTGTGCGCAACATCGATTCAGCACTGGAATCGGTCGAAACCATTCTGGGCGCGGTGCTCGACATCTCCAGGCTCGATACCGGCGCCATGCGGCCGCGGCTTGCCTCGGTTGCGCTTTCCGATCTCCTGGAGCGGATCGAGACCGATTTTGCGCCGATCGCCCGGGAGAAACAGCTGAAGCTGGTGGTCATGCCGACATCGCTGCGCGTCCGCTCAGACCCGAATCTTCTGCGCCGCCTGGTGCAGAACCTCGTTTCCAACGCCATAAAATACACGATCACCGGGAAGGTGCTGGTCGGGGCGCGGCGGCGCGGCAACCAGGTGATCATTCAGGTGATCGATTCCGGCATCGGCATTCCGCCATCGAAATTCCGTACCGTGTTCAAGGAATTCGCGCGGCTGGACGAAGGCGCCAAGACTGCTTCCGGCCTCGGACTCGGCCTTTCGATCGTCGACCGTATCGCCCGCGTGCTCAACCATCCGGTCGAGCTGCTCTCGACGCATGGCAGAGGCACTGAATTCCGCATCTCCATGCCGCTCGACGTCTCACGTCCGGCCGAGGCTGCGGCAGCCGTCAGCCCCGCCGACCGCCCGGGGCAGCCGCTCAAGGGACTGAAAATCCTCTGCATCGACAACGAGCCGAAGATCCTGGAAGGCATGCGGTTGCTGCTCAGCGGCTGGGGTTGCGAGGTGACGGCGGTGGATTGCCTTGCCGAGGTGATCGCCATGGACGGCCGGGATGGGCCGCCGGATCTTGCCATCGCCGATTATCATCTCGACGACGGCACCGGGCTTGCCGCAATCCTGCATCTGCGCCGGCAGTTCGGCATCGACCTCCCCGCCTTGCTTGTTACCGCCGACCGCACGCCTGAAGTGCGCAGCGAGGCCGAGCGCTACGGCATCGCCGTTCAACACAAGCCGGTGCGGCCGGCGGCGCTGCGCGCCTATATCACCCAGATAGCCGGCCTCAAACGCGCGGCTGCGGAATAGCCGGCAAGCTCAGCCGGCCGGGCTGATGACGCGAGCGACGAGATCGCGTACACGCGCAGTATCCGGCACCTCGCCAAACAGGATGCGGTACATGATCGGCGCCACAACCTGATCCATCACGAGATCGACGTCCGGGAAGGTTTCGCCCCGCGCCTTTGCCCTGTCGGCGATAACGACGATCTGCTGACGCGTATATTCGCAGCACTTGCAGGCATTGGCGCCGGCCTGCGCGGCCAACACGTCGCGGATCATCTCGCGGCCCGGCCCGGAGGACATTTCCTCGGCATATTGCTCGGCCCAGGCCTGAAGATCGGCGCTGCCGCTGCCGGCGTCGACCGGCTGCATATCCGGCCGCAGCCGCTCGACGGCGACGTCGGCGAGAAGCTCCTGCAGATCGCCCCAGCGGCGATAGATGGTCGACGGCGTCACGCCCGCCCTGGCGGCGATCAACGGGATCGTCACCTCCGTGCGATTGATCTCGACCAACAGATCGCGCGCCGCCTTGTGCACCGACGCCTGGACCCGAGCGCTTCGTCCGCCCGGACGGAGATTCTCTTTCACTGCCATGCCTGCAATCCGACCTCGTCCTGACATTGATGGTTCAAAATCTTTGACAGGAGCATAAACGCAAATAATTTGCCTTTGCGCCTTATTCACCCTACATGGAGCTAACGCAACGGGTTAGCTTTAAGGGACTTATATATGTTCGCTGCCGCCAAATCCACAGAGAATGCGCCGCGTCCCTCGATCGGTTTTCACGCGCTGACACTCGCCACCTTCTTCGGCGCCTCATCGGTGCCGACGCCGCTCTACCGGATCTATCAGGAGAACTTTTCCATCTCGCCGGTGTTGATCACGGTGATCTTCGCAGTCTACGCCTTTGCGCTCCTGGCGGCGCTGCTGACCGCCGGCTCGATTTCCGATCATCTCGGCCGCCGGCCGGTGATCTTTTCTGCCCTGCTGCTCGAACTCGTCGCCATGGTTCTCTTCGTCGCCGCCAGCAGTCCCGGCTGGCTGATCGCGGCGCGGATCGTCCAGGGCATTGCCACCGGCATCGCCGGCGCCTCGCTCGGAGCAGCCCTCGTCGATGTCGACCGGGCGAAGGGCCAGATCGTCAATTCGATTGCGCCGCTTTGCGGCATGGCGGTGGGTGCGGTCGGCACGAGCGCCCTGATCCAGTATGGCCCCTTCCCAATGCATCTCGTCTATGCGCTGCTCTTCGTCGCCTTTGCGCTGCAGGCCGCCGCGATCTGGCTGATCCCCGAGACCGGCGGCGCGCGGCCGGGTGCGCTCGGTTCTCTGATACCGCGGGTTTCCATTCCGCCGCAGGCGAAGCGGCCGCTCTCGCTGGTGACGCCGATCAATATCGCCAACTGGACGCTCGGCGGCTTCTACCTTTCGCTGGTCCCATCCTTGGTCGCCAGCACGACCGGCAGCACCGCGCCGCTGACGGGCGGGGCGGTCGTCGCCGCACTGACGGCGAGCGGAGCGATCGCCGTCTATCTCAGGCGCGGCAAGACGGCCCAGGCCAATCTCGGCTTCGGCGTATCAGCGAAGACCCTCGGTATCCTGACGGTCGTTGCCGGCGTGCATCTCGCAAACGTGCCGCTGCTGCTGATCGGCACGATTTTGACCGGCGCCGGTTTCGGCACCAATTTCCTCGGCTCGCTCGGCACCATCATGCCGCTCGCCAAAGCGGACGAGCGGGCCGGACTGCTGTCGGCCTTCTACGTGCAGAGCTACCTCGCCTTCAGCCTGCCGGCGATTCTGGCAGGCTTCCTGGCGAAATCCGCCGGCTATCAGGTGACGACGGACATTTATGCGACGGCGATCCTGCTGTTGCTGGGCGTCGGGATCGTGGCCCTTCGCGCCGGAAAGACGGCGGAGAATGCCGCCTGATTCCGGAGGGAGTGTTCACGGCTGGAGATCCAGCAGTGCCCGGCCGCTGCCATCCATGGCGAAAGGCACCGAGGCGTGCTGGTGGGCGACCAGCCAGCGGCCATCCTGCTTGACGAGGCCGAGGGTCTGACGGAACCAGAGATCGACTTCGGTGCCATCGGTCTTCTTCCCGGTCATCCGCGTGAGGCCACTCCAGAAAGCGACACCCTCGCCGACCGTCAGTTTGGCGTCGCGCACCTCGCCGCCGATCGGACCTTCCCAGGTGTCGAACCAGGCCTGCAGGCCTGCCCTTGTCCTTGCCGTTCATGACCAGCGGCGGCGCAAGGGAAAATTCCACGGAATCTTCGGCCTCGTAGGAAAGCGCCTCCTCGGCGTTCTTTTCCCCCAGCGCCTTGGCCCGCATCATCAGCATGGCGATGACCGCCTCTTCCTCGTGCCTGACATTTGCTTCGTCTTTCACGGCCGTTCTCCTTCTCCGTTATGGAGGACGCGCGGCAGGAGGACGATCCGACAATGATGCATTTCAATCTTGGCATTCCGCGTTTTGCTGGAATTGCTTCAGAGATAACTCGTCACTTCAGGCTCGTTCCACCAGGCATCGTGCCTGCCATCGGCGTAACGAACCGGCAGCGCCGCCAGTTCCTCGGGCGTAATATTATCCAGGCAGGCAATATTGATCGAGACATAGGCGCCGCCGATCGCCTCGACATAACCGTCGCCATAGGCCGGCACGCCACAGGTGCGGCAGAAGCGGTGATGGCCGCTCATCGTGTTGAACTGGTAGTCTGATGTCTCCACCTCATCGCACATCAGCCGGAAATCCTCCGGCTTGACGTTGGCGCCCCAATAACGCCGCTTGGCGCAGATCGAGCAATTGCAGCGGCCGGTCCCGGCCTCGAGGTCCATATCCACTTCGTAACGCACTTTGCCGCAATGGCAGCTTCCCCGGTAGGTCTTCTTCATGGCGCGCTCCTCCTTCGACGTTGCATCAGACACTTGGATATGACAATATGTTGTCACCATGAACGAGATACGAAATAGACAACATATTGTCAAACATAATCGACCGGAGCGAACGATGGAAGGGGATGCCTTCTCCGCTTTCGCGATCACAGCGCTGCGTCTGGCCGGTCACCTGACGGCCGCCGGCGACCGGTTGTCAAAACCGGCGGGACAGACTAGCGCGCGCTGGCAGGTGCTGGCAGCGGCAAGGCGCGGCGAGCTTTCGGTGGCGCAGATCGCCCGCACGCTCGGCCTCGCCCGCCAGGGCGTGCAGCGGCTTGCCGATGTGCTGGAGGGTGAAGGGCTGATCGCCTATGCCGATAACCCGCAGCATCAGCGCGCCAAGCTGGTGCTGCTGACGGCGGATGGAGCGGAGCGGCTTGGTGCGATCGAGGTGGCGCAGGCGGAATGGGCGAACGGGGTGAGCGCGGCGTTTACGGCAGCGGAGCTTGAATCAGCGCGGGCGGTGATGGCGCGGGTGATGGAGATATTGGAGGCCAAGGAGGAGGCTCGCGGCTGAATTGCTGGCGATGCTTCCGGGTTGTGCTCGCGGTGGAGAGTTGTCTCTTAACCGTGTGCCGTGTGGTACCCCCTCTGGCCTGCTGGGCATCTCCCCACAAGGAGGGAGATCGGCGGAGGCTTGGCTATCGCTCCCTCTCGAACGGCAGCAACACTCACCATCCCCTTAGTTGTTTGGGGAAGCCCTCGCGCCCAGCCGATCTCCACCCTTGTGGGGGAGACGGCCGGCAGGCCAGAGGGGGTGCCACACTGCTCGACGACAAAGACAGCCCTTTTTAAAACAGGCCGCCTTCGGATCAAGATCGCAGAAGCGGCTTACTTCGCTGCAGCATAGGGATCGAACCGCCCATAAAATGTCTCGCCCTTGGCGGCCATATCCTTCAGCAGCGGCGTCGGTCTGAAATGCTCTCCGTAAGCTACCGCCAACTTTTCAGCCAGTTCCACGAAAGCCTCCACACCCATGCCGTCGATATAGCTGAGCGCCCCGCCGGTATAGGGCGCGAAGCCGAAGCCGAGGATCGAGCCAACATCGGCTTCGCGCGGATCGGTGACGATGCCTTCTTCCACCGTGCGGGCGGCTTCGAGCGCGATGGTGACGAGGAAGCGCTGCTTGAGAACGGCGACGTCGACCTCGTCGGCGTTCTTCTGGCGGTAAAAGCTCTTCAGCTCCGGCCAGAGCGATTTCTTCGCCGGCTTCGGCGGATAGTCGTAGAAGCCCTTGGAATTCTTGCGGCCGAAGCGGCCCTCCTTTTCGACCATGCGGGAGATCAACTCCATATGCCTGGGGTCAATCGCCTTTTCGCCGAGATCGGCAACGGTGGCCTTGAGGATCTTCAGCGACAGGTCGATCGCCACCTCGTCGTTGAGCGCCAGCGGACCGACCGGCATGCCGGCCATCTTGGCGGCATTCTCGATCATGACCGGCGGCACGCCCCCGATCAGCATATCGTAGCTTTCCGACATGTAGCGCAGCACGCAGCGATTGACGAAGAAGCCGCGGGTATCGTTGACGACAATCGGCGTCTTCTTGATCGCCGCGACATAATCGAGCGCGACGGCCAGAGCCCTGTCGTCGGTCTCCTTGCCGAGGATGACCTCGGTCAGCATCATCTTCTCGACCGGCGAGAAGAAGTGGATGCCGATGAAATTGGACGGGCGCTTGGAATTCTTCGCCAGTCCCGTGATCGGCAGCGTCGAGGTATTGGAGGCGAAGATCGCGCCTTCCGGCAGCACGGCTTCAACCGCCTCGATGACCGATTTCTTCACCTCGCGATCCTCGAACACCGCCTCGATGACGAGATCGGCAGTAGCGAGCCCGGCATAGTCGGCCGAAGGAGTGATGCGGGAGAGAAGGGCTGCAGCCTCGTCCTGCGTAAATCGTCCCTTACCGACAGAATCCTTGACGAGGCCCTCGCACACGGCCTTGCCCCTGGCGGCAGCTTCCATGTCGCGGTCGATCAGCGTCACCGGGAGACCGGCAGCGGCGGTGACATAGGCGATCGAAGCGCCCATGAAGCCGGCGCCGACGACGCCGACATGCTTGAGTTCGGACTTGGGGATGCCGGCCGGGCGGCGGGCGCCTTTGCCGAGTTCCTGCATCGAGATGAACAGCGAGCGGATCATCGAGAAGGCTTCACGGGTCTGCAGCACCTCGGTGAAATAACGCTGCTCGATCTTCAGGCCGGTATCGAAGGGCACCTGCAGGCCTTCATAGACGCATTTCAGGATGGCGAGGGCCGCCGGATAATTGCCCGAGGTCTCGCGGCGCAGGATCGCCGGCGCGGCCGGCCAGAGCTGGGCTGATGCCGGCGTCCAGATGCCGCCGCCCGGCAGCTTGAAGCCTTTCTCATCCCAGGGCGCGACCGGCTTCAGGCCATCCTTGATCATTTGCTTGGCGGCGGGGATCAGCTGATCCGGGTCGACCACCTGATGCACGAGGTTCATCGCCTTGGCGCGCGAGCCGCTCAGCGACTGGCCCGTCGTCATCATCTGCAGCGCGTCCTGGGCGTTGGCGAGCCGCGGCACGCGCTGGGTGCCGCCGGCGCCGGGGAAGATGCCGACCTTGACCTCGGGCAGCGCAATCTTGACGCTCTTGGCATTGGAGGCGATGCGGCCGTGGCAGGCGAGCGACAGTTCAAAGGCGCCGCCCATGCAGGTGCCGTTGATCGCCGAAACCCATGGCTTGCCCGAGGTTTCGAGCTTGCGAAACAGGCCGGACATACGGCCGACGAGACCGAAGAGCGTCTGCACCGCCTTTTCCGGGCTCTTTGCCTTCTCGTCCTGATAGGAGCTGAACATCGACTTGATCATCGACAGATCGGCGCCGCCGGAGAAGGAGGATTTGCCTGATGTGAAGACGACACCCTTGACGGCGGCGTCAGCCGTGGTCGCATCGATGATGGCGTTGAGCTCTTCCATTACCTCGGCGGTGAAGACGTTCATCGATTTGCCGGGCATGTCCCAGGTGACGAGAGCGATGCCGTCGGCGTCGGTTTCGAGCGTGAAATTGGTGTAGGTGATCATTGGGAATTCCTCTCCCTGAATTCTCTTGCGGTAAAGCCCGTCCCCTCAAAGGGAGGGTTCCGATCCCATCAAACGCGTTCGATAACGGTTGCCGTGCCCATGCCGGCGCCGATGCAGAGCGTTACCAGCGCGGTGTTGAGGTCGCGGCGTTCCAGCTCGTCGAGCACGGTGCCGAGAATCATGGCGCCGGTGGCGCCGAGCGGATGGCCCATGGCGATGGCGCCGCCATTGACGTTGATCCTGTCGTGACTGATGTCGAAGGCCTGCATGTAGCGCAGCACGACGGCGGCAAAGGCCTCGTTCAGTTCGAAGAGGTCGATGTCGGACAGGCTCATGCCGGTCCGTTTCAAAAGCTTCTCGGTGACGTCGACCGGCCCGGTCAGCATCAAAGCCGGGTCGGAGCCGATATTGGCGAAAGCCTTGATGCGGGCGCGCGGCTTCAGCCCCATGCTTTCACCGCCGGTTTTCGAGCCGAGCAGCACGGCGGCGGCGCCGTCGACGATGCCGGAGGAATTGCCGGCATGGTGGACATAATTGATCCTTTCGATCTCGGGGTGGGCCTGGATGCCGACGGCCTCGAAGCCGCCCATCTCGCCGGGCATCTGGAAGGACGGGTTGAGGGAGGCGAGCGCCTGCATGTCGGTGCCGGGGCGCATATGCTCGTCCTTATCCAGGATCGTCAGGCCGTTCTGATCCTTGACGGGCACGACCGACCTGTCGAACCAGCCCTGCTCCCAGGCATGGGCGGCGCGCTTCTGGCTCTCGACGGCGTAGGCGTCGACATCGATCCGGCTGAAGCCATATTTGGTGGCGATGAGATCGGCCGAAACGCCCTGCGGCATGAAATAGGCCGGGAAGTTCACCGAAGGGTCCATGAACCAAGCGCCGCCGGACATGCCCAGGCCGACGCGCGACATGCTTTCGACACCGCCCGCGATGACGATGTCGTCGGCGCCCTGGGCGATCTTGCCGGCGGCGAAATTGACGGCATCGAGGCCGGAGGCGCAGAAGCGGGAGATCTGCATGCCGGGCGCGCGGGTGGAATAGCCGGCTTCGAAGGCGGCAGCCTTGGGGATGACGGCGCCGGCATCCATGACCGGATCGACGCAGCCCATGATGATGTCGTCGACGGTTGTCGTATCGAGCCCGTTGCGGTCGCGGATCGCTTCCAGCGTCTTGGCCGCGAGGCGGACGGAAGGCACCTCATGCAGGGCGCCGTCCTTCTTGCCGCGGCCGCGCGGCGTGCGGACGTGATCGTAAATGAAAACCTCGGTCATTGTCTCGTCTCCCTGGCGGCGCCGACGCGCCTTCAAAATCTGCGAAGACCAAATAGCCCTTCGTATAAACTCAGGGCGTTCGGCGCTCGAAACGATTCACCGGATCGTTTCGTCGGCTGCGCCGACCGCTTCTCACCCCAACCCTCCCCACAAGGGGGAGGGAGAACCGGCTCAAAACGCTTCCGCGGCCAACTCCATCATCGTATCGGCGCCGGCTTCGATGCGGGCCTTGCGCAGGGCGGTTTCCGGCATGATGCGTTCCATGAAGAAGCGGGCGGTCACCAGCTTGTTCTTCAGGAAATCCTCGCGGCTCGCATCGCCTGACACAAGGCCCTCCTCAGCGGCTTTCGCCATCTTCGCCCACATATAGCCGAGAACGACGAGGCCGAAGAGATGCATGTAATCGGTCGAGCCGGCGCCGGCATTGTCGGGCTTGGCCATGGCGTTCTGCATGAACCACATGGTCGCGCCCTGGACGTCGTTCAAGCCTTTCTTCAGGTGCTTGGTGAAGAACGAGAGCTTCTCGTCGCTGCGGTTCGCCTCGCAGAAATCGCCGATCTCCTTGAACAGCGCCATGGCGGCGCGGCCGCCGTTCAGAGCGAGCTTGCGGCCGACGAGATCGAGCGCCTGGATGCCGTTGGCGCCTTCGTAGATCATCGCGATGCGGGCATCGCGCACATATTGGCTCATGCCGTGTTCTTCGATATAGCCGTGGCCGCCGAACACCTGCTGGGCCATGACGGCGTGGTCGAATCCCCTGTCGGTCATCACGCCCTTGAGGATCGGGGTGACGAGGCCGAGAATGTCGTCCGCCGTCTGTCGCTCCCTCTCGTCGGTGGCGCGGTGGGCGATATCGGATTTTAGCGCGGTCCAGAGCAGGAAGGCGCGGCCAGCCTCGTTGAAAGCGCGAATGGTCATCAACGTCCGGCGGATGTCGGGATGGACGATGATCGGGTCGGCCTTCTTATCAGGCGCCTTGACGCCGGACAGCGAGCGGCCCTGGATGCGGTCACGGGCGTAGTTCGCCGCATTCTGATAGGCGATCTCCGAAATGGCGATGCCCTGCAGGCCGACCATCAGCCGGGCCTCGTTCATCATCACGAACATGGCGTTGAGGCCGCGGTTTTCGGCGCCGATCAGGAAACCGGTCGCCTCGTCGTAGTTCATGACGCAGGTGGCATTGCCGTGAATGCCCATCTTGTGCTCGATCGCGCCGCAGGTGACGGGGTTGCGGTCGCCGAGGGCGCCGTTCTTGCCGACCAGGTATTTCGGGACGATGAACAGCGAGATGCCCTTGGTGCCCTCCGGTGCGCCCTCGATGCGGGCCAGAACCAGGTGGACGATGTTGTCGGTCAGGTCGTGCTCGCCGGCGGAGATGAAGATCTTCTGGCCAGATATCTTGTAACTACCGTCCGCCTGCGCCACCGCACGGGTGCGCAGCATGCCGAGATCGGTGCCGCAATGCGGCTCGGTGAGGTTCATCGTGCCGGACCAGGAACCGTCGACCATCTTCGGCAGATATGTTTCCTTCTGTTCCTGCGTGCCATGGACGAGGATCGCGGCGATCGCCCCCTGGGTCAGGCCGGGATACATCATCAGCGACATGTTGGCGGCGGAGGTATATTCGCCGACGGCGGCATGCAGCGTATAGGGAAGCCCCTGCCCGCCGAATTCCTCCGGCACCGCAAGGCCGATCCAGCCGCCTTCACGATAGGCCTTATAGGCTTCCTTGAAGCCTTTCGGCGTCGAGACACTGGCGTCGTCCTGGCGTCTGCAGCCTTCCTGGTCGCCGGAATAATTGACCGGAAAAAGAACTTCCTCGGCCACCTTGGCCGCCTCGCCGAGGATCGCCTCGATCATATCGGGCGTCGCATCGGCAAAACCGGGAAGATTGTTGTAGCGTTCGAGGCCCAGCACGTCGTTCAGAACGAAAAGCGTATCGTTCACCGGGGCCTTGTAGACTGGCATCTCTCAAATTCCTCCCATTCAAATAACCGGATCGCGCCGGCCTTGGTCATCGTCTTACAAAATATTGACGTTTGCGTAAACGTCAAATCCTGCCTCTCGATCGCCTTTTCATGAAAAAATTGAGAGCGCGAATCCGCAAGCCGTTGATGCGGAGGCAGGAGACGTCATCTCATCTTCCTTGTCCATTGGGGAATGGCTTATAAGCGCAAGCGTCTTTCACTATGCATCAGGTGGGTCGGCATGATCAGTTTCGAGGCGATAAGGCAGCGCGCGGAAGAACGAAAAGGCGGAGCGGCAGGCCTCCAGGCCCTGCTGCAGAATTACCGGCCGGATCACGACCGGCTGCGCGCGATGCCGGACGACCGCATCCTGGCCGACATGACCCGCCGAATCTTCTACAGCGGCTTCGTGCAGAAGGTGATCGATGCGAAATGGCCAGGCTTTGAGGCGGCGTTTTGCGGCTTCGATCCTGCGGCGCTGAATATCGCGCCCGACGATTACTGGCATGAGCTGACATCGGACGCGCGGATCATCCGCAATGGCGCGAAGATCATGTCGGTTCGCGCCAATGCCGCCTTCGTCAGAGAGCTGGCGAGGGAACATGGCAGCGCCGGCGCCTTCTTCGCCGACTGGCCGCGGGAGGACCAGATCGGCCTTCTCGAGCTGTTGAGCAAACGCGGCAGCCGGCTCGGCGGCATGACCGGCCAGTATTTCCTGCGCGGCATCGGCCGCGACGGCTTCGTCGCCACGCTCGACGTGCTCGCCTGCCTGAGATCGGCCGGCGTGCCGCTCTCCTCCTCCGGCACTGCGAAGAAGGACCAGCAACTGATCCAGCAGGCCTTCAACGACTGGGCCGAGGAGACCGGGCTTTCCTTCATCCATCTCTCGCGCATCAGCGCCTATTCGATCGACGCGGCGCGCTGAAATTCCGATCGGATGATGTCCATTCGATCCGGCGAATTTCACGGCAATTGCCGTCTAAAATGGCCTTTCGGATGCAAACGTTAAAAAATTCTCATCGATCTTAACGGCTTGTTTACCACGTTTCGTGAAAGGTGCGGATTGAGCCGTAGTGATCCGCATTCCTTTTCCCCGTCTCGCGTTTCCCAAGGATGCCGCTACATCGTTCAGCGCGAGGAAAGTCTAATTGACTATCTTCTCATGGATGAAGGCGCTCCGGTCCGTGACAGGCGCGGGCCATAGACGGAAAAGCCACGGATCGAGCTCTGACGAGAGGTCGAACAGTCGAAGCGAGCAAGAAGATGAACGGATCGCGATCAAATCCTTCCCGACAGTCCGACAGGACCTCGCTCGATGCGCTGAACCGCACGATCGAAGGGCTGGAGGCGCGCATCGAAGGGCTGATGGGCAGCGGACGCGATCAGCGGCCGCGCACGCCAACGGCCGAGCGCGATCCTTATGCGGCCCCCCATGCGCCGCGGCCGGCAAGGGCGCCGCTCGAGCCGCGGCCGGATCCGCTGGCGGAAATTCGCCAGCGCCAGCGCGCATTGGAAGCGGGCCGCGAACGCTCCTATGGGCGCGAGCAGGCCGCTCAGCTGCGCGACCCCGCACCCCGCGCCGCGGCGCCACTCGCCGCCCCTGCCTTGCGCGCCGGCGACGACACGATGACCGAGATCGCCCAGGCGCTCGTCAACCTGCGCCAAGACCTGAAGCGCGACATTTCCGAGGGCGTGTCCCGCGAGATGAGCGCGCTGCGCGCCGAACTCCGCGAGATCAAGGCTACTGCCGGAGACAGCCGCTTCGCCGACGACATCCGCGCCGACATGGGCCGTCTTGCCCAGAGCATCAGCCAGTTGACCGGCCGCTCGAGCGGCCCCGAGGCCGCCGGCCTGCGGGAGGAGTTCGAGGAGCTGCGCTCGCTGATGGACGGACTGGCGCGCGAGGATTCGCTGCGCCACATGGAAAACCGCTGGGACGGCGTCGAGAGCCGGCTTGCCGCACTCGATACCGAGGGGCTGCAGGAAGAGCTCGTTTCGCTGGCCTACCGGCTCGACGATATCAAGCGCCATATCGGCGGCATGGGCGAAAGCCCGGCGGTGCGGGCACTGGAAGACAAGCTGATCGCCATCGCCACGGCGATGGAGCAGTTCGGCAACATGATCCAGCCGCATGACCGGGTCATGTCCGAGCAGTTCGCGGCCATGGACACGCGGCTCGATGAGATCAGCCGGGCGATCGCCGCCAGCGGACGCGCGGCCGCCGGCAACGATCCGACGCTGATGCAGCGGCTGGAAAGCCGCCTCTCGTCGCTCGCCGACCAGATCGACTTGATGAGCCATGACGCGGCCAGCCGCGCAAACCCGGCCGACGAGCTGGCGATGCGGCTTGAGGCGCTGACGGAGCGTGTCGAGGAGCTGACCAAGGCGGAAGCGACGTCGCGGCTCGACGAGCGCCTGGAACATCTTTCCTACCTGCTGGAGCGCACCCAGATGGCGGCCGCGCAACCCGACCTCACCGGACCGCTTTCCGACATCTCCCGCAAGATCGACGCGCTCGAGAACGGCGCCGTCAACGACGTGCTGGCTCAGCGGCTCGATTATCTCGCCCGGCGGATCGACGAGATGGCCCATCAGCAACCCGCACCTGCCGCGGCGATCGATGACAGAGTCTTCCAGCGTCTCGAAGGCCGGCTGAGCGACATCGCCGCCCGGCTGGAAGAGACCACAGCGGCGCCGCCAACCGATCCGCGGGCGCTGAAGAACCTCGAAGACCAGATCGCCAATCTTTCGGCGCTGATGAGCGAGCCGCGCGAAGGCGCCGCAATTCCGGCCGATCTCGACCGGCGCATGGGCGCGATCGAAGACTATATGGCGACAAGCGACGAATATATCATCGAGGCGGCGCGCCAGGCGGCGGAAGCCGTCGTCGAGGCCTATTCGCGCAATGGCGGCCTGCAGGGCGGCGTGCCCGCCGCCGACCTGTCGGCGCTGACGGCGCTGGCCGAGGATCTGCGCCATCTCGAGGATATCAGCCGCGACAGCGAGGAGCGCACGCACAAGACCTTCAAGGCGCTGCACGAGACGCTGGTCCATATCGCCGAGCGCCTCGACAGCATGGAAGAGCGCGGACGGCCGATCGCTCAGATGCCGGTGGCCGACGTCGATTTCGATGTCGACCCCTACGCGCTGTTGGTGACCGAAGCCGCCCAGACACCGGAGGCGGTCCTGGCGGCGAAGGCCTCTCCGGTCATCCGCACGGCAGAGGTCGCAGCCGAACCGGTCGCCCAGGCTACGGCGATGAGCGCGACGAGCGCAATCGCCATCGAAGCCGCAACGCGGCCGCCGGAGGCCCCGACGCCGGCACCGGTAAGAACCAGCCTGCTCGCCAGCCTTGGCAAGCGGCTGCGGCCCGCCAAGAAAGCCGAGACGCAGGCGAACGAGCGACCGGTGATCGACCCGGCGCCGTCGATCGATCCCGCCGACGTGGTTCCAACGGATGCCGCGAACGAACTGCTCGAGCCGGGTTCGGGCGCGCCCGACGTCAAGAAGATTCTCGAGCGGGTGCGCGCCAGCCAGAATGCCCAACGCGGCAAACCTGCCGTCGAGACCGATCGCGCCGATTACATCGCCGCTGCGCGCCGGGCGGCGCAGGCAGCCGCAATGGAAGTGGACGCCAATCCGAAGCAGGCGGCAGTCAAGGCCGAGAAGAAGGCCGCGAATGCCGACAAGGCCGGCAAGGCGGGCAAAACCAGCGCCTTTTCGCGCTACCGCCGGCCAATTCTTCTCGCCGTCGGCGCCGTGCTGCTCGCCATCATGGCCTTTCCGCTGGCCCGGACGCTGACGAGCGGCGAACCCGCACCGCAGCCGCCGGCGGAGGTCTCGGCACTGACGGGGGTGACGGACAACCCGCAGCCGGTCCTGCCTGAGGCAACACCCGCCAAGCCGGACACCGGCTCTGCCGATATGAACGCCCCTGCGACGGAGCGCGCGCCGGCCATCGATCAGGCGCAGCCGGAAAAAGCCCCGGCTGCCGCCGGCGATCATCTGACCGATGCAACCCCGCTCGACGGCGAAGGGGCTGCAACCTTGGCCCCCGCCGGCTCGTCCGCGGCTACGCAGGAAACCTCGAGCTTCACTCCGAACAGCCCGACCGCAGCGGCGGCCGCGCCGCAGGCAGCGATCGCCATCCCCGACAGCGTGCAGCCGAAATCACTTGCCGATGCGGCGCAGGGCGGCGACGCCCTGGCGCTGTTCGAGATCGGTGCGCGCTATTCGGACGGCCGCAACGGCATGGGTGTCGATCAGAAACAGGCCGCAGGCTGGTACCAGCTTTCGGCCGACAAGGGTTTTGCACCGGCGCAATACCGGCTCGGCAGCATGTATGAGAAGGGCAACGGCGTCGAACGCGACATCGCCAAGGCGAAGGGCTTCTACGAGCAGGCGGCGACCCAGGGCAATGCCAGCGCCATGCACAATCTCGCCGTTCTCTACGCCTCCGGCGCACTCGGCCAGCAGGATTATGCGACGGCGGCGTCGTGGTTCACCAAGGCCGCCAATCTCGGCATCACCGATAGCCAGTTCAACCTGGCAATCCTCTGCGCGAGGGGCAACGGCGTTCCGGCGGATCTGGAAGAATCCTACAAGTGGTTCGCGATCGCCGCCAAGGCCGGCGACAAGGATGCAGCGCAGAAGCGCGACGAAGTGGCCAACGCCATGAAGGCCGACCAGCTCGAACGGGCGCGCGCCAAGGCCGATCTCTGGAAGCCGGAACCGCTCGACCATCGCGCCAACGGCATCGACATTCCCGACGAATGGGCGGGCACGGGCATGAAGACGGCAACCGTCGACATGAAGAAGGCGATCCGCAACATCCAGGCGATCCTCAACAATAACGGCTTCGACGCCGGCGTGCCGGACGGCGAAATGGGGGCGAAAACCGTCGCCGCGATCAAGAGCTTCCAGAAGTCGATCGGCCAGGAGCCGGACGGCAAGGTGAGCGACGCGACCGTCAAGGCGCTGCTCGAACGCAACAAGCAGGTCGCCAAGGCGATCTGAGGCGCGTCGACGAAGGCCGAGCCTAAGACCCCTCGCCAGCCCCTCCCCACAAGGGGGTTAGGGAGGGTCTTCGCCGGCCCCGCGGCGCTTTGCCGCAAGCTTTTCCGAATTTTTCCAACGGTCGTCACAAAACCTGAAAAAAGCCCGATTATGGCGGACATATCGATCCGCGCATCGCCGAATCTCCTGCCATCGATCTCCATCCATCAGGGCCGATCGAAAGCCTCTGGCAACGATTTCACAGTATGGTGTGCATTCGAACGGGGACATGACAGGAACCGCCCGGCAGGAGCGGTCATCATTCGGGGTCGGTTGTGACAATCTATCTGCCAATCGCAGAATTGTCGGTGAACATCTTCATCATTCTCGGCATGGGGGCGGCCGTCGGATTCCTGTCTGGAATGTTCGGCGTCGGCGGCGGTTTTCTCATCACCCCGCTATTGATCTTCTACAACATCCCGCCTGTCGTCGCCGTCGCCACCGGTGCCAACCAGGTCGTGGCGTCGTCGATTTCGGGTGCGATCACCCATTTCCGACGCGGCACGCTCGACGTCAAGCTCGGCACGGTGCTTCTGGTCGGCGGTCTTTCAGGGGCGACCGTCGGCATCTGGATCTTCTCGCTGCTGCGCGCCATCGGCCAGCTCGATCTGATCATCTCGCTGATGTATGTCGTCTTCCTCGGCACGGTCGGCGGGTTGATGCTGCTCGAAAGCATCAATGCCATGCGCCGGGCGGCACGCAATGAGCCGCCTGTACCGCGCAAGCCGGGCCACCAGCACTGGGTGCACAAGCTGCCGCTCAAGGTGCGCTTCAAGAAATCGAAGATTTTCCTCAGCGTCATTCCGATCATTGCGCTCGGCTTTGCGATCGGTATCCTCACCTCGATCATGGGTGTCGGCGGCGGCTTCATCATGGTGCCGGCAATGATCTACCTGCTGCGCATCCCAACCAATGTCGTGGTGGGCACCTCGCTCTATCAGATCATCTTCGTGACCGCCTATACGACGATCGTGCAGGCGGCGACGAACTTCTCCGTCGACATCGTGCTTGCCTTCATCCTGATGGTGGCGGGTGTCGTCGGGGCGCAATACGGCGTGCGCGTCGGCCAGAAGCTGCGCGGCGAACAGCTGCGCGCCCTGCTCGGCCTGCTGGTGCTGGCCGTCGGCCTGCGTCTGGCGATCGCGCTGGTGGTCACGCCGGCGGACGTCTATTCGGTGGTGATGGGGACCGGCAACTGATGCGCCTGCTTGCCTCGATCCTCCTGCTCCTGTGTCTGCTGCCGGCGGTTGCCGGAGCGCAGTGGCTGCCGGGGCAGGCAACGGAAGCGGTGCGCGAGGGGCTCGAGATCGGCACATCGACCAGCGAAATCGCCATCACTTCGGATTTCCATGGCGCGGATCTGACGATCTTCGGGGCGCTCTCGAACACCGACCAGCTGCTGCTCGCCATTGGCCAGTATGACGTGGTGGTGGTGCTGGAAGGCCCGCGCGAGGACGCAACGGTGCGCAAGAAGGAACGCGTCTTCGGCATCTGGGTGAACAGGCGCTCGATGACTTTCGAGGCGGTGCCGCATTCCTATTCGATGTCGAGCTCGCGCATGATCGACGATCTGACGACGCCGCTCGAACTCACCGATCAGGGGATCGGCATCGACCACATTCCGCTGACGCCGGTCGGCTTCGTCGGCGACGGCAGCAATCTCGGCGAATTCCGTCAGGCTTTCCTCCGACTGCAGCAGGGCGGCGCGCTTTATGACCGCAACCCGAGCGGCGTGCGGTTCGTTTCATCGAACCTCTTCAAGGCGAGCCTGCGCCTGCCGGCAAATATTCCGAACGGGGTGCATACGGTGCGTGCCTATCTCTTCAAGAGCGGCAATCTCATCACCGATAAATCGCTGCCGCTGCGCGTCATCAAGACGGGCATCGAGCAGACGATCACCGATGCGGCCCATGATCAGCCGATCCTCTACGGCTTTGCGGCCGTGGCGCTCGCCGTCGTCACCGGCTGGGGGGCCAGCCTGATCTTCCGCAAGGAATGATCCGGCGCCGACGGCGAAATCATCGCGCCCTTGTCTCATGTCTTCAGGAAGGCGAGCCGCTCATCGACGCGGGCGGGGGCAATTTCCAGAATATCGGCGCTGACGACGCCTTCCGCTACAAAAGGATCCTGCCGGATCCGGGTTTCGAGTTCAGCGCGCGAGGTGTTGTGGGCGACGACCGCTCCACCTGCGTTCGGCTGAAGGCCGCCGGCGAGAAAAAAAATCCCATCGTCGAAGCCGCGTTTGAGCCAGGCATTGTGCGCCTCCATCAGAACGGGCGCTTTGGCCTTGCCATCAGAAAACTTCAGCGTAATGAAAAACATCCAAGGGCTCCTTTAGCAATGCTGTCGGGAATAGGTTTCGGGAAAGACGGGTGTTCCGGGCCGCTGCGCAGACAGCCAGGCGCGCATGTTTTCCACCTCGTTTCGA
This sequence comes from Rhizobium sp. NLR16a, assembly GCF_017948245.1. NCBI lineage: Bacteria > Pseudomonadati > Pseudomonadota > Alphaproteobacteria > Hyphomicrobiales > Rhizobiaceae > Rhizobium > Rhizobium sp. NLR16a. The sequence continues at coordinate 3,569,786 of NZ_CP072865.1, forward strand.
ACAAAGATTTCGTCGTGATAGGCGGCCGCGAGCGTCGCAACACCTTGGCTTCGCATCAGAATGTGCATGGCAAGCGCATCGGCTTCAGCCTCGCGGCCGAATGCGCTGAATTGACGTGAGAGCCAATGGCGAAACAGATCGAAAAGTTCGGCAGCGCGGCCCTTGGCAATGTGATCGAGCTTGGCGAGTTCGCCGCAAAGCGTGCCGACCGGACAGCCATAGGCCATGATCTTCGCCTGATTGACGATGAGGAGATTGACGAAGCTGAGAATGCGCTCCTCAGGGGTCTCGGCTTTCGCTTCCCACCCATCGAGCATTGACCTGGTCTTGCGGAGGCGATGGGTGATCACCGCATCGAGAAGCTCGTCCTTCGTCTTGAAGTGATAATAAAAATTGCCTCGCGAGAGTCCGACTACTCCCGCAATGTCGGCAAAGGACGTTGCTTCGAAGCCTCTTTCATAGAAAAGCCAGTCGGCGGCTTCCACTATCTGCTGTCGGGTGGCCGCAGCGACCATTATATTCTCCCTCTATCCGCGAAGGCTACGACTCGTAGGTCATTTGACCTAGACGGTATTTGGACAATCGACCTAGAAGAGTCAAGCGCCGAGACCCTTGTCGATGGAGCCTTTCGAACCACTTGCCTTTCGCAATCAGTTGTACTATCGTGAACCAGTTGCTTATTGAAACTGGTTTTTCGAGGAGGATAAAAATGCGGAAGCTTGTCGTGTGGAACCTGATGACGCTCGATGGCTATTTCGAGGGAACGAAACCGTGGGACATCGACTTCCACAATCTCGCCTGGGGACCGGAGCTCAAGCGCTATGCCGAGCAGTTCGGCGAGGAAGGTGATCTTCTGGTCTTCGGCCGCAAGACCTATGAAGGCATGGCCGCCTACTGGCCGACCGCGGAGGACGAAGACAAGATCAAGGCCTATATGAACGGCACTCCCAAGATCGCCGTCTCTCGAACGATGACCGATCCCGGCTGGAACAATGCGCGTGTCGTCAGCGATCCTATCCCCGAGTTGAGGAGGCTGAAGCAGGAAGACGGCAAGACCATCTTCATCTTCGGCAGCGCCGTGCTTGCCGACAGCCTGCTGAAGGCCGGCCTCATCGATGAGATCAGGGTCTGCGTGGTGCCGGTCATTCTCGGCGGCGGCGATCCCCTTTTCAAAGCGAACGAGGCCCAAGTGCCGTTGAAGCTCATCGAATCCTCGACCACGCAAAGTGGCGCGGTGATCCTGCGCTACGAGCCGGTCGAGGCGTAGCGGCCCGTGGGTCTTGGCTGTCTAGTTCCTGAAAAAGACCCTTCCCCAACCCTCCCCACAAGGGGGAGGGGCTTATATGCCGCCCCCGCTGCTCTCCATATCACCCTTGCATCTGCGGAAAGGCTGACGTCTGCCCAGTTGGCGCAGCGCCTTAGCCCCTCCCCTTGTGCGGAGGGATTGGGGAGGAGTCTTCATAATGGCATCCCTTCGGAAAAGCTCGTATTCGACTAAAAACCGGTTTTTAACATTTACGAGTTAGTAATCTCTCGGAAACGAGAGGTTCTGTTATGCGTACTCGTATCGTTCTGACCGCCGTGGGTCTCGCGCTGCTTGCCGGCTGCGCGACGGCGCCGAAGCAGACGAGGAACATCTGCGCCGTCTTCGACGAGCGTGAAGGACTTTTCTCCAGCTGGCAGAGGGCGGCCGAGCGGACGGAGAAGAAATACGGCGTGCCCGTACCGATCCTGATGGCGACGATGTACACCGAATCCGGCTTCCAGCCCTATGCGCGGCCGCCGCGCACCAAGCTCTTCGGCTTCATTCCCTGGACCCGGCCGTCGACGGCCTACGGCTATTCGCAAGCGCTCGACGGGACATGGGATCACTATCAGTCGCAGACGGGGAACTGGGCGGCGCGGCGGACGAATTTTACCGACGCGATCGATTTCATCGGCTGGTATCATTACCAGAACAGCGTGGTCACCGGCATTCCACTGAACGATGCCTATAACCTCTATCTCGCCTATTATTCCGGTCCGACCGGATATAAGCGCGGTGACTGGCGCTCGAACGGGCAATTGCAGCAGACAGCGCAGAAGTTCGCACGCATGGCCGGGATGTATCAGCAACAGTTGCACGGGTGTGATTGAGTTCAAAGGCGTGCCGTGTGGCACCCTATCGACAGGCGCTACCCCCGCAAATTCCCGTAGCGGACCGAATAGATCCTGTCGCGTCCCAACAGGTGCGCGATCAGCGAAGCTTTGTCGAACAGGCCCTTCATCGCCTGATGGCCGAGGTCGAGACCACCGCTCATCACCCCGAAGGCCGGCATCAGGAGGCGGGCGCCATCGGCGGCAAAACAGGGGCGGCGGATCGATCTTTCGCGTCGGCGCACGGTCGCCGAAGGATGCAGATGGCCGGCGATCTCGCCGCTCTGTAAGCCGTTTCTCGGCTCGTGGCGGAAGGTCAGGCCGGCATAGTGCACCTCGTCGACGCAGGCGCCCGGGAGATCGACGACGCCATCGGGATCGTGATTGCCGTTGACCCAGATCCATTCGCGGCCACGCGCCATGCCGACGATCAAAGCGCGGAAATTGTCCGGCAGATGCTTCGAGCCGATGCGGTCGTGAAAATTGTCGCCGAGCGAGACGACGAGCTTCGGGTCGTAACGCGAGATGACGGCGGAAAGCACGGTCAGCGTCGCCAGCGTGTCATAGGGCGGCAGCATCATGCCGCGGCGGGCGAAGGCGGCACCCTTTTCCAGATGCAGGTCGGAGACGACAAGCAGGCCGGCATCCGGCAGATAGAGGGCGCCGAGCGGATCGCAAACGGCGGCAATACCGTTCACCGATGTCTCGATGCCCGGTATTGCGGCCAGTCCCGATATGTCGCGCGCGAGCGCCAAGCGGTTCATCACTGTCGTCGTTTCCAAATTCGTCAAGCCAGAGCTTCGGCGATCAGATCGTCGGCCGCTTCGGCGAGCAGCGCATCATGGGCCTCGCCCGGCACCGCCTCCCGTCCGATCTCCAGCATCACCGGCACGGCGAGCGGGGAAATATGGTCGAGCGGCCGGTGGGTGATGTGGCCCCTGATTCGCATCAGCATATCGCCAAGACGACTTATGTCCAAAAGTCCCGTCGCCGCATCCTGGCGCGTCGCCTGCAGCAGGATGTGATCCGGCTCATGGCTGCGCAGCACGTCGTAGATCAGATCGGCCGAGACGGTGATCTGGCGGCCGCTCTTCTCCTTGCCCGGATGGCGGCGCTCGATCAAGCCTGCAATCACGGCGCAATTGCGGAAGGTGCGCTTCAGCAGGAAGGATTCGGCGAGCCAGGCTTCGAGATCGTCGCCGAGCATATCCGCATCGAAGAGGTCGGAGAGGCTGAGCCGGCCATTGCCGATCATCAGCCCCATATCCTCCAGGCCCCAGACGGCCAGCGAATAATCGGTGGCGACGAAACCGAGCGGCTTGGCGCCCGCCCGCTCCAGCCGGCGGGTGAGCAGCATGCCGAGCGTCTGATGGGCGAGACGGCCCTCGAAGGGATAGGCGACCATATAGCCGCGGCTGCCGCGCGGAAAGGTTTCGATCAGGAACTCGTCGCGTTTCGGCAGCATCGACTTGTCGGTTTGCAGCGCCAGCCAGTCGCGCACCTGATCCGGCAGGTGGCGCCAGCGATCGGGATCGGCGATCATCGCCCGCACCTGCTCGGCGAGATAGGTCGACAGCGGAAACTTGCCGCCATTATAGGCGGGGATCTTCGGATCGAGCGAAAAGGCCTGCGAGGCCAGGCATTCGTTTTCCCGGATGCCTTCGAAACGCAGCACCTTGCCGGAGAAGACGAAGGTGTCGCCCGGCGACAATTGCTCGAGGAAATATTCCTCGACCTTGCCCAGCGTGGCGCCGCCGCGGCCGATCCGGCTGCCCTCGCCGCGCTTGACCATGCGGATGTTCAGCATCGGGCTTTCGACGATGGTGCCGAGGTTGAGGCGGTACTGCTGGGCGACGGCCGGATTGGAGACGCGCCAGCGCCCCTCCTTGGTTTTGCGGATGCGGGCGTAACGCTCGTAGGTCCGAAGCGCATAACCGCCGGTCGCGACGAAATCGACGACGCGCTCGAAGGTCTCCCAGCTGAGATCGGCATAGGGCGAGGCGCTGATGATTTCATCGTAGAGTTCCAGCATGTCGAAAGGTTCGGCGCAGGCCATGCCGAGCACGTGCTGGGCGAGCACGTCGAGCGCGCCGCGGCCGACGGGCGGCGTGTCCTGGGCGCCGATATAATTGGCGTCGAGGGCGGCCTGGCACTCCATCACCTCGAAACGGTTGGCCGGCACGAGGATCGCCTTCGAAGGCTCGTCCATGCGGTGATTGGCGCGGCCGATGCGCTGAGCAAGACGCGAGGCGCCCTTCGGCGCGCCGACATGGATGACGAGATCGACATCGCCCCAGTCGATGCCGAGATCGAGAGTTGAGGTGGCGACGACGGCGCGCAGCCGGTTTTCGGCCATCGCCGCCTCGACCTTGCGGCGCTGGGCGACATCGAGCGAGCCGTGGTGGAGGGCGATCGGCAGATTGTCGTCATTGATCGTCCAGAGTTCCTGGAACAGCATCTCGGCCTGGCTGCGGGTATTGACGAACAGCAGCGTCGTCTTGTGTTCGAGCAGCTGCTTGTAGACATCGGGAATGGCGTAACGGGCGGCATGACCGGCCCAGGGAATGCGCTCCTCGGTCGACAGGATCGAGATATCGGGTTTGGCGCCGCCTTCGACGACGACGAGACCGGCATGATGCTCCCTGCCCTCCTGCCCCCCGCCCTCCCTTTGGGCGACCAGCCATTTCTGCAGGTCCATCGGCTCGGCAACCGTCGCCGAAAGCCCGATCGTCTTCAGGTCGGGGGCAAGCCGGCGCAGGCGGGCAAGGCCGAGCGACAGCATATGGCCGCGCTTGGAGGTGACGAGCGAGTGCAGCTCGTCGAGCACGACATATTTCAGGTCCTTGAAGAAACGCTCAGCCTCGCGGTTCGCCAGAAGCAGGGCGACCTGCTCCGGCGTCGTCAGCAGAATATCCGGTGGATTGAGCTTCTGGCGCTGGCGCTTGGCAATCGGCGTATCGCCGGTGCGATTTTCTATCGTGACGGGCAGACCCATCTCTTCGACCGGCTTCATCAGGTTGCGCTCGATATCGATCGCCAGCGCCTTCAGCGGCGAGACGTAGAGCGTATGGATACCGGTGAAGGCGGAGCCGGGCGGAATTTTGCCGCGGCGGGTGAGATCGGTGAGCGAGGGCAGGAAACCGGCCAGCGTCTTGCCGGCGCCGGTCGGCGCGATCAGCAGCGTGCTCTGACCGGCCTCGGCGCGGGCGAGCAGCTCCAGCTGATGGGCGCGCGGGCGCCAGCCCTTTTCCGCAAACCAGCGGGTAAAGGCGGCAGGAAGCAAGGTGTCGGAATCGATCTGGTCCACGCCCTGAAGGTAGTGAAAATCGGGCGAAAAAGAAGAGCAGGGCCGCCGCCTACATCGCGATATAGCGGTCCTTGCGGTGATTGATGGCGAGCGTCAGGTTGAGCACGACGGCGCCCAGCACCGAGCAGGCGATGATGAAGGGGCTGGCGACGAAGAAGGAGAGCGCCAGCACGATGCCGTCGAAGCCGAGCTGGACGAGGCCAGCGCGCCAGCCGAAGCGATCCTGGATATAGAGGGCGAGAATGCCGATGCCGCCGAGGCTGGCGCGGTGGCGGAAGAGCGCCAGCATGCCGGCGGCAATGACGAGGCCGCCGAACAGCGCTCCGGCAACCGGATGGACATGCGTCACGCCGATGAATCCAGGCGCGAACTCGGACAGGACCGAGGTCAGTCCGATTGCGATGAAGGTCTTGATGGTGAAGGCCGGGCCCAGACGGCGGAAAGCGAGATAATAGAAGGGCAGGTTTACGGCAAAGAAGCAGAGACCGAAACTGATCCCGGTGGCGTAATGGGCCAGGAAGGCAAGCCCCGCGGTGCCGCCGGCCAGCAGACCGGCGCCGGAAAGCAGCGAGACGCCGAGCACGGCGAGCATGCTGCCGGCGACGATACCCTGCGCGTCGTCGAACAGCGAATGGCGATCGGCGCTGGAATTCAGAAGGCCCGTGAAGGCATTGGAGGCCATGATGTTCCCCTATCGGCTTTGCCGTTTTCTATCCGGCGCAGGGATAAAGACAAGTGCCCAGCGACGCCGTTGACAGCGCACATAATCATAGATATATTTTATCCATGATTAGTGGAGATGGCATCGATGAAAATGAGCGATGGAGTCGAGCAGGCCATTCACAGCGTCGCCATGCTCTCCGGCCTCTCCGAAGGCGGTGTGCTTTCGGCGGCTGCCCTGGCGGAATTCCACGGTGTTTCGACGAGCTACCTGCTCAAACACCTGCAAGCACTGTCGGGCGCGGGCATCCTCGATACCGTGCCGGGGCCGAAGGGCGGCTATCGGCTGGCGAAGGCGCCAGCGGACATTTCGCTGCTCGACATATTGCTTGCGGTCGAAGGGCCGGCGCCAGCCTTCCGCTGTGCCGAAATCCGCCAGCGCGGACCGAACCCGGTTTCCGAGCGCTTCTTCGCCAAGCCCTGCAACATAAGCGCCGCGATGCTCCGGGCCGAGCGGGTCTACCGGGCCGAACTCGCCAAGACCAGCATTGCCGATCTCGGCATCGAACTTGCCGCCCTCGACGACGGATCGATCGCAGCCCGGGGCTGCGCCTTCCTTGAAATCCATGAACGCAAGACGGCTCGTTGAGCCATAACATAGGAGAAAGACATGCAACCGCGTTTCAACTTCGCCAAAGCCGCTCCCGATGCTTACAAAGCAGTGGTCGCACTCGAACAACATGTCCAGTCTTCCGGGCTGGAGCGCCGCTTCATCCACCTGATCAAGCTACGCGCCTCGCAGATCAACGGCTGCGCCTACTGCGTCGACATGCATGTGAAGGAAGCCCGCCATGATGGGCTCAGCGAACAATGGATCAACCTGATGTGCGTCTGGCGGGAATCGCCGATCTATGACGCGCGCGAAAGGGCGCTGCTCGGCTGGGTCGACGCGGTGACCAATGTCGCCAAGACAGGCGCGCCGGACGCAGATTACGGGGCATTGAAGGCGCATTTCTCCGAAAAGGAGATGACCGAGATCACGGTGGCGATCGGTGCGATCAATATCTGGAACCGCCTTGCCGTCGGCTTCCGCTCGCAGCATCCCATCGACCAGGTGACGAAAGCCGCGTAAGCGATATTCACGGGAACCGACCCGAATATCTCGGGTCGGTCGATTATCTCATCATTGGTGATCGGCAGCGGCCCGCGCGACAACGGCGTCAGCGCCGTTGCCGGAGAGGTCTATGCTGTTGAATATGTCGCGGACAACCTTGGTAATTTCCTCTGCGGAAGCGCCCTTGGCGTATTCTTCCTGCATGCGGCGTCTTACGAGTTTTTCCAGATCTGACATGGTTCACCTCATCAATCCGGCGCGACAGGAGTGTCGCGCCGGGGCTGATCTGAGGCAAGTTACGATTTGTTTAGAGTGGGTTACCGATTTGTAAGGTTTGACTTTGGCCGTGGGCGCCAGGAAAGAGACCCCTCCCCAACCCCTACCACAAGGGGGAGGGGCTAAGGCGTTGCACCAACTGAGACAAACGTCAGGCTTCTGCGGCTGCAAGAGTGAAATAGAAAGCAACGAGAGCGGCATATAAGCCCCTCCCCTTGTGGGGAGGGGTTGGGGAGGGGACTTCTCTTAGGATGAGGCAGCCACCCTTACAGCGCAATATAACGATCAGCGCGGTGGTTGATGGCGACGAAGAGGTTGAGGACGATGGCGCCGAGGACCGAATAGAAGACGACGGGCGGCGTGGTGACGAAGAAGGCGGCGGCGAGCACGCACATGTCGATGGCGAGCTGGACGAGACCGGCGCGGATGCCGAAGCGTTCCTGCAGGTAGATGCCGAGAATGCCGACGCCGCCGAGGCTGGCGCGGTGGCGATAAAGCGCCAGCAGGCCGAAGCCGAGCAGCAGGCCGCCGAGAAGGGCAGCCCAGGCAGGGTGGATGCTCGAAATCGAGAGGAAGCGCGACTGCACCTCAGCCAGCACCGAGGTCAGACCGATGGCGATAAAGGTCTTGAGGGTGAAGACCAGGCCGAGGCGCTTCCAGGAGAGATAGAAGAACGGCAGGTTGAGCAGGAAGAAGGCGAGGCCAAAATTGACGCCGAAGGCATAGTGCAGGAGGAAGGCGACACCGGCGGTGCTGCCGGTGAGAAGGCCGGCGCTGGCGAGCACATAAAGGCCGAGGGCGGCAACCAGGCTGCCGGAGAAGATACCCTGCACGTCTTCGATCGGTGTATGGCGCGTCGCGCTGGTGTTCCAGACGCCAAGGGCATTGATGCGCTGTGTCATATCCCAGTCTCCATGGCAGACGAGTTCGCGAACGCCTCGGAGGAACTCCTGAAGGCGGTGAGTCTTTTCCAATGTGAAATGAGCCGGTAGGCCCTGCCTGTATCGCCGCGCTTCTGGCGGATATCATTGCAATATCAGCCTTCTGCCATTGCCATCAAGCGAAATAGGTAAGCAATGCTGACCTATCAAAAAATAGCAAGAAATGTTCGCTCACACTGCCCTGCGCGTAAGGAACAGAATGCCGGAAACCGGTTTTCCGCCATCTTTGCGAACGACCGTCCTGACGATCTTGAGGATTTCGAAGCCGTGGCGGGCAAGCAGCTGCCTCACATAGGCTTCCGAATGGGCATAACGCAGCGACGGGGCAAGATGGAAGCCGTCGCGGTCGCCCGCATCCTCGACGGAAAAGGCGAAGTCCGCACCGGCGGCGGCGAGTTCGCCGACGATCGCAAAGACGCTCTCGAGGTTGCCGAGATACATCAGCACGTCGGCTGCGGTCACGAGGTCGGCCCGCCGGCGCCCGGCATCGTCGAACAGGCAGGAGCGATCGGGCGCAAGCGACAGATCGGCCTGGGCGAGGTGATCATAGACCCGTTTGTCGGAAGCCTTGGCCAGCATGTTCTGCGACAGGTCGAAGCCTTCGAGGCGGCCGGCGAGAGCGCGGATCTCCTGGCCGAGCAGACCGGTGCCGCAACCGAGATCGACGGCGCATTCGTAACGCCTGTCGGTGGAAGAAACGAGGGCCGCCAGCTTCTGCGGGACGCTGTAATCGAGTTTGTCGACCAGGGCGGTGTCGAATCGGTCGGCATAATCGTCGAACAGGCGCTCGACATAGCGGCTCGGCGGCCGGTCAGGGATCACAGCGTCGCCGAGAAGGGCAAGCTTGAGGGTGGCGCCGAATATATCCTCGGGATCGAGGGCGAGCGTCCGGCGATAGGGCTCGATCGCGGCTGCCCCCCTGCCCGCCTTTTCCAGATAGGTGGCGAGCCGATACCAGCCGGCGGCCCAGGCAGGCGCGAGTTCGAGCGCCTGTTCCATCAGTTCGGCCGCTGCCTCCGCCTCGCCGCCTTCTTCGAGCATCCTGGCATAATCGGCGCGGCGGTCGGCGATGACATCGCCTGAGGAAAGCTGGTGGGACTGCATGACGGACCTATCGTTTCGCTGGCATTTGGCGGCGGCCACAAAAAAACTCAAGTCCTAATTCAGAGGCGAAGCGGCCAATTCCGGAAAGGGCTTGCGGGCGTTGCGCCGCGACCTTATTCCATGGGGCAAACAGGAGATGGCGCATGTCCGATCAGGTGAACAGGTTCCTCGGCGATTCGCTCGGCCGCACATTGATTAAACTCGTCGTCGTGTCGCTGATCGTCGGATTCGTCATGACTGTGTTCGGGCTGACGCCGTGGAACATCATCTATGGATTCCGCGACTTCATCCTGGAACTCTGGCACCGGGGCTTTGCAGCGCTCGGACGCGTCGGCGACTATCTCCTCCTCGGGGCAACGATCGTCATCCCGCTCTTCGTCATCCTTCGCCTTTTCAGCTATCGCCGGTAAACATGACATCGATCGATCTTTCCAGGCGCAGCCTGCTCTGCCTTTCCGGACTTGCACTCGCCGCGGTCGCCGGCTGCACCACGACGCCGAAAATTGCCGACACGCCCTCGAACGGCGAGGATGAGACGGCGAGCGTATTGCCGCTGGTCAACCAGCTGAGAGCCAAGAACGGCCTGCCACCGCTTGAGGTCGATCCGGCGGCGCAGACGGCCGCCCTTTTTCAGGCCAAGCGCATGGCGAGCGCCGGCAAGATGGCGCATCTCATGGGCATGACCGACAGTTTCGGCGCCCGCGTCAAGGCGAGCGGCGTGCGGCTGCCGGCGGCCGAGAATATCGCGTCCGGCCAGCAGAGCGTCGAAGCCGTGGTGACGGCCTGGATCAATTCGCCGCATCACCTGGAAAACATGCTCGGTCGTTATGACGGCCTCGGCGTCGCCGTCGCCCATAATACGGCTTCCAGGAACCTCCCCTATTGGGCCATGGTGCTTTCCAGCCGAGGCGATTCTGCCTCGATATGAGGCAGGTCATGGATACGTGCAGCAACAACGCCCTCGCTTTCGACGTGACGCATCGGCTGGTGCTGTCGATCGCCGTTCCGATGACACTCGGCTTCATGACGACACCGCTGCTCGGGCTGACGAGCACTGCCGTCGTTGGCCATATGGGTAACGCGGAAGCGCTGGCGGGGCTGGCGATCGGCGCGATGCTCTTCGACCTGATCCTCGGCAGTTTCAACTTTCTGCGTGCCTCGACGACGGGGCTGACGGCACAGGCCTATGGCCGGCGCGACCGGCATGAGCAGCAGGCTGTCTTCTGGCGAGCGCTTATTTCAGCCCTCGGCTGCGGGCTGGCGCTGCTCCTTCTTTCGCCGCTGCTCGAGACGGCGGGATTGCGGTTGATGGGCGCGGAAGGAGCGATCGCCGAGACGACCGGCACCTATTTTTCGATCCGCATGCTGGCGGCGCCGGCCGCACTCGCGAATTACGCCATCCTCGGCTTCGTCCTCGGGCGCGGACAGGGCAGCGTCGGGCTGGTGCTGCAGGCACTGATCAACGGCATCAATATCCTGCTTTCCATCTATCTCGGCCTGTCGCTCGGCTGGGGCGTGGCCGGGGTCGCCTGGGCAACCATGGCCGGTGAGACGGCCGGCGCGCTCGCCGGGCTTTTTATCGTGCTCCGCGGCTTTGCCAAGGCGGAGCGGCCGGCCTGGGCAGAGATCTTTTCCCGGCATCGGCTGGCGGAGCTTTTCGCCCTCAACCGCGACATCTTGATCCGCACCTTCGTGCTGATCGGCGCCTTCACGATCATGACGCGGATCGGCACCGGCTTCGGGGCGGTGACGCTGGCCGCCAATGCCGTGCTGATGAATTTCTTCCTGCTGTCCGGCTATTATCTCGACGGGCTTGCCAACGCCGCCGAGCAGATCACCGGCCGGGCCGTCGGCGCGCGCTATCGGCCGGCCTTCGAGCGCGGGCTGAAGCTCACCACCTTCTGGTCGTTCGGATTGGCGGCCCTCGTTTCCGGCTTCTTCTTTCTCGCCGGCCCCTGGCTGATCTCGGTACTGACCACCTCGCCGGAGGTGCGGCAGGCGGCCGAAACCTATCTGCCCTGGGCTGCCATTACCGGACTGACGGGGGCGCTCGCCTTCCTGATGGACGGCGTCTTCATCGGTGCGACTTGGTCGGTCGACATGCGCAACCGGATGCTGATGTCCTTTGCCGGCTACCTCGTCATGCTCGCCGTCTTCGTGCCGCTCTTCGGCAATCACGGCCTGTGGCTTGGTATGAACGCCTTCCTGCTGTTTCGTGGCTTCTTCCTCGCCATGCTGGTCAGGCCGCGGGCCGATCAGACCTTCCGCGCCGCCCAGTAATCCAGCCTGCTGTCACGCAATGTGCGGATCGAGCCCACCTTTTCGCGGTCGAGCAGCGCCGAAAGACCGCGGACGATATCGCCGGGAAGACCAGGGCCCTCATAGACCATGCAGGAATAGAGCTGGACAAGATCGGCGCCCGCCCTGATTTTCTCCAGCGCGGTTTCGGCCGAGGAGACGCCGCCGACGCCGATGATCGGCAGATCAGGGCCGACGCGCTTGCGCATTCGGGCAAGCACCGCCGTCGATTTTTCGAACAGCGGCGCGCCGGAAAGACCGCCCGCCTCCTTCGCCTGGCGCTGATCCTTGAGACCGTCGCGAGACAGCGTGGTGTTGGAGACGATCAGTCCGTCCAGCGGATGCGCGAGCGCTTCCGCCGCGATATCGTCCATGCCTTCCTCGGTCAGGTCAGGGGCGATCTTCAGGAAGACCGGGATCTTCCGGCCGGATTTCTGCGCCATTTCGTCGCGCGCCGCCAGCACGGCCGACAGCAGCGCCGCCAGGCTTTCGCGTGCCTGCAGGTCGCGCAGCCCGGGCGTATTCGGCGAGGAGATATTGGCGGTGAAATAACGCGCGACGGAATAGAAGCGGCGGATGCCGGCGACATAATCGGCGATGCGATCATCGCTGTCCTTGTTGGCGCCGATATTGACGCCGATCATGCCGCCACCCGTCAGTGCCGAGAGGCGTTCGAAAGCGGCATCATGGCCTTCATTGTTGAAGCCGAGGCGGTTGATGACGGCTTCATCCTCGACAAGGCGGAAAATGCGCGGACGCGGATTGCCGCCCTGCGGCTTCGGCGTCACCGTGCCGATCTCGGTAAAGCCGAAGCCAAGCTTCAAGAGCGCTTCGGGCACCTCGGCATTCTTGTCGTAACCGGCCGCCATGCCGAGCGGGTTTTCGAAGATGAGGCCGGCGACGGTCTGGCGCAGGCGCGGATCGGGAGCGATCCGGCAGGCGGGCACGAGACCGGACTTCAGCGCGGCGATCGACATGCCGTGCGCCGTTTCCGGGTCGAACAGGAAGAGACCCTTGCGGGCGAGGCGCTTGAAGGGATCGATCATGGCTGCAGCTCCGGGAAGATATGAACGCCGTTCTCATCGAGCGGCAGCGGCGCCTCCCAGAGCACGGCCGCCAGCGGCAGATCGGCGTAGAGATGCGGGAAGAGATCGCCGCCGCGGGAGGGTTCGAAGAGGAGCTTGTCACTGAAAGCGCGGCCATCGACGGCGACCAGCACCAGGCCGGGCTGGCCGGCAAAATGCAGGGACGCGGTCTGTTTCACCTGGTCCGCCGTAGAGAAATGGATGAAGCCGTCCTTGAGATCGACGCCGGCGCCATGAAAAACACCGCTTTGTCTGGCTTGCTGCCAAAGCGTTTCCGTCACGATCTTGTAAAGGGTCGGTGGCACGGTCATCATGGCCTCGCGATTGCTGATCCTTGGGTCATGAGCGCTTTGCCGGAAAGAGGCGGCGATGTCCACGCCCCGGCACTCAAAAAGCGGGGCCAGCCCAGGCAAAATCCGGAGGATGAGACGATGAAGATTTTGGTTCTCGCACTTGGCGCTGTTCTGCTGCCGCTCGCGGCCGCGGCGGCCGAGGCAGATGCGGGCCGGTTCCAGTTGGAGAAGAGCGGCGACCATTTCGTCCGGCTCGACCGCCAGACTGGCGCCATGTCGATCTGCCAGGACAAGGACGGCGCCCTGGTCTGCCGTATGGCGGCCGATGAGCGGGCGGCCTATGAGGATGAGCTCGACCGGCTTTCAGAACGGGTGGCCAAGCTGGAACAAAGCGGCCTCATCCAGCGGGCTTTGCCGAGCGATGCGGAAATCGACCGCTCGATCAGCATCATGGAGCGGATGATGAAGAGTTTCATGGGGATGGTGAAGGAGTTCCAGGCTGACGAAAAAGCCAATCCCCTTCCGCAGAAGACATGATCTGATATAGTCATTTCAGAATGCCTGCATGCAACGCCGAGGGGACGGCGCGCATGCGGCATGATCGGACTCTTGGGAGGGAGTTTTCGATGCAGGAACAGACCATCATCATTGCGGACGATCATCCGCTGTTTCGCGATGCGCTGCGCCAGGCGGTGATCGGCATGGAGGGACGCCAGTCGATCGTCGAAGCCGGCGATTTCGCAGCCGCACGCACCGCCGCCGGCACCCATCCAGACGCCGACCTGATGCTGCTCGATCTCGCCATGCCCGGCGTCAGCGGCTTTTCCGGCCTAATGGCGCTGCGCGCCGAATTCGCCAGCCTGCCGATCATCATCGTTTCGGCGAGCGACGACGCCACGACGATCCGCCGGGCGCTGGAACTCGGCGCTTCCGGCTTCATTTCCAAATCCTCGGGCATCGAAGACATTCGCCGCGGCATCCAGACGGTGCTTGCCGGCGATATCGCCACACCGGAAAGCTATCTCGACGGCCAGGAGCAGGATCCTGACGTCGCCGACCTGATCCGCCGCCTGCACACGCTGACGCCGCAGCAGAGCCGGGTGCTGACCATGCTGGCCGAAGGCCTGTTGAACAAGCAGATCGCCTATGAACTCGGCGTCTCCGAAGCGACGATCAAGGCGCATGTATCGGCAATCCTGCTGAAACTCGATGTCGACAGCCGCACACAGGCGGTCATCCAGCTCGGCAAGATCAATATGGCGATGGTAGCCTGAGGGTCGACCGAAACCGTCGACAGCAGGATTTTATTCCTCCTTTACCTTTACGGGCGCCGGACGGTCGGTTACTATTCCGTCCGGCTACGCTTCGGCCCGAAAATCGGAATCGATTTTCGGGCCGAAGCGTAGATTTGAAGGGTCAGAGCGTCCTTTGTGCGTCCGAACGGACGCCCGGCGCGCGCTGGAGCGGTTCAGCTTTTCACGGAAAGGCAGAGCCGCTCTAGCTTTTTGGATTTACGCAATTCCGGACGGAAAACGCTTCGCACTTTTCCTGGAATTGCTCTAAAGCGCGGCCTCTAACAGGCCGCACGGAATCGGGCGCATATGCTGTCACACAAGCAGATCTGGGAGGCGATCGACAGGCTTGCCGAACGGCACGAGCTGACGCCATCCGGTCTTGCGCGCCGCGCCGGGCTCGACCCCACCTCGTTCAACAAGTCGAAACGGCTTTCGGCCGATGGGCGGCTGCGCTGGCCGTCGACGGAATCGATCGCCAAGGTGCTCGACGCGACAGGGGCGAGCATGGAGCAGTTTTTCGCCTTCATGCAACCGGCCGCCAGTTCCGCCGGAGAGCGGATCGGCGAGCGTGCCGCCCCCCCGCCGGGCAGCGCCATTCCTCTGCTCGGCTTCGCCCAGGCCGGCGCCGGCGGCTTCTTCGACGATAGCGGCTTTCCGGCCGGTCATGGCTGGGACGTGGTGGAGTTTCCGACGAACCCGTCGCAGCGATCCGGCGTCTATGCGCTTGAGGTGCAGGGTGAAAGCATGATGCCGCTTTATCGCGACGGCGATGTGCTGATCGTCGAGCCCGGGGCGCAGGTGCGCCGCAATGACCGCGTCGTCGTGCGCACATGCGCGGGCGAGGTGATGGCCAAGGTGCTGCTGCGCCGAAGCCCGCGGTCGATCGAGCTGATGTCGCTCAATCCCGAACATCCCAACCGCACGATCGATCTCGCCGATGTCGATTGGATCGCCCGCATCATCTGGGCCAGTCAGTAGGAAGATATTCCATGCGCCCTGCCGCCGTCGTTACAGGTATCACGGGGATGGCGGTGGTGGTCGGCCTGCTGATGGCAGGCGAAGCGAGGCTTCGCGGCGGCACGGCAGGGGAAGAAACCGCAGCCGCAGAGGAAACGGCGGTCGCAGCGCCCGATGTTGCCCCCGAGACCGCCGGACCTGCGACGATATCCGACGAACGCGCCGAAATGATCGCCCGCTCGGCGGAGCCGGCGGCTCCGCCGCCTGCGGCTGATGGCGCGGCGCCCAAACCAGCCACCATCGCGCAGCAAGCGGCGCCAGTCGGCGGCGAAACGGCAGGTCCCGCCGGCAAAAAGGCGCTGGAGCTGCCGCGGCCGCTGGTCGAGAACGCGGGCAGTCTTTCCTTCGGGGAGCGACGGCTCCAGCTTGCCGGCATCGTCCCCACGCCGGCCGACAGGATATGCGGGCCGGCAGGCCGGCAATGGCCCTGCGGCATGCTGGCAAAGACGGCGCTGCGCCAGCTGTTGCGCAACCGCAGCATCACCTGCGATCTCGACACGGCCGAATGGAAGGGAACAGCGATCGCCGCCTGCCGGCTCGGCACGCAGGATCTCGGTGCATGGCTTGCCGAAACCGGCTGGGCGGAGGCAGAGGCGGGTTCGTCGCTTGCAGCCGTCGCCGAGAAGGCGAAGCAGGCGCAGAAAGGTATTTACGGCGGCGATCCGCGCCGCAAGTGACAAGCCGACCGCCGGGGCGAGATGCTGCCGATCTCTTGTAATGCCCGCCGCCAGTTCCTAATCTGGGCTGATCAACAAGGAATCAGAGATGAACAAGCCGCTTTCCGCCCATGATGCGCTGATCTACGTGATGGTGATGGCGTCGGCCGTCGACAGCACCATGAACGACAGGGAGATGGAAAGGATCGGCCAGTTGATCGGCTTCCTGCCGGTTTTCAAGGATTTCGATGACGACAAGCTCATTCCGATAGCACGCGACTGCGCCGCGCTGCTGGCCGGGCCCGAGGGCCTCGATGTCGTTCTCGAAACCGTACGAGACACCCTGCCGGCAAAACTCTACGACACGGCCTATGCGCTTGCCGTCGAAGTGGCCTCCGCCGATCTCTCGGTCAAGGCGGAGGAACTGCGGCTGCTCAGCCTGCTGCGGGACCGGCTCGGCCTCGACAAGCTCACCTGCGCGGCGATCGAGCGCAGCGCGATCGCCCGCTTCCGCAAGGGCTGAGCCCAAGTTTCAATAGAGCCCGTAAGGAAAATAGCGTAGATAGATTTCCTGAAGACGGCCGTTGCGCGACAGCGTCGCAAGCGCATGGTCGATGGCCGAAGTCAGCACACTGTCCTTCTGCCGCAGCATGATCGTCATGCCCTCGCCGAGGAATTGTTCGGAGAGGTAGGGGCCGTCGAACAGCGCGCAGCATTTGTCGGAGGCCGCCGAAGAGACCCAGAAGGAAAGCTGCAGCGCATCGGCGAAGGCGGCATCGACCTTTCGCTCCTTCAGCGCCGCAAGCAGGGCGTCCTTCGTGTCGAAAGCCTGCGCTTTCAGCGCCGGGAAAAAGGCTGCCAGCATCGCCTCGTGCACCGTGTCTTTGACGACGCCGACCGGATGGTTCGAGAGCGCGGCGGCGGTCTTTCCATCGAGCGGGGCGCCAAGATTGCGCACGAAGCGCGCCGGCAGCATCAGATATGGCCGGGAGAAGAGAAATTGCCGGCGCAGCTCCGGGGTGACCGCAAGGCCGGCGATGACGGCATCGCCCTGCGAGGCGGCGAGCGCATCCTTGAGATCGGCAAAAGGCATTGCCTGGATCTGGCACTTGTCGGAAATCTCCAGCTCGCTGCAGATTTCGCGGGCGAGATCGACGTTGAAACCGGAAAGCTTGCCGTTCTGATCGGTGAAATTAAACGGCGGGAAATCGACCGACGTCAGAAAGCGCAGGCGGACCAGCGAGGAGAGATCCGGCCTGGCGAGACGCTCGCGGGCATCGAAGAGCAACGGCAGCGAGGGCGCAGCTTGCTGGGCGAATGCCTCAAAGCTCGAAAACAGCGCTGCCAGAAACAGGCCGATCGCCAGAAAAGCCCTGAGAGTCGGGGATGCCTGCTGGAATTCAATCATGGTGATCCAGTTTCGGGGTTGGGGTCGCCGAGATGTAACAGAGTCATGGCCGGCGGGGAATATCCATGGGAGTGAGGGGAGCGGATGAGGCTCTCTTGAGCGATAGCGCGCACCTCCTGCCCTCAAAATTAGGAGTGCGCCTGCGCCTGCGCGTTAGCGCGGAATTAAAGAATATCGCCTCTATTTGTCGCGACGATACGGACCCCGCCAGCCGATTGCATGATGCATGCGTCAGTTTCCTTTCCGGCGCCGCGACACTCAGGCAGCGCTCTTTACAAATTCAATTTTCAAACACCGGACGCGCGGCGCGCCCGGCCAGATCGGGTGACATTTCCATGTTGAAGCATTTGAAAATCCGCACCAAAATCATATCGGTCGTGGCGCTGCTCGGGCTTATCACGATGGCGGGGCTTGTCTATGTCATCTCCGAATTCCGCCAGGCCGACGCCGCCTATAGTGCCTTTATCGATCATGAGGCGCAGGCATCGATGCTGAGCGCGCGCGCCAGCGCATCGGTGGTGGCCTCGGTGCTGCAGGTCACCCTGCTGGCTGACATGAAACCCGATACGCCGGCTTTCCAGACGGCGCTTGCCACACCGAGCAAGCTGCCACAGGCCCGCGACCGGATGAAACAGGCCCTCGCACTGGTCCCGAGCCGCAAGGCAGCGATCGACGAGATCGAGGCCGGCATCGATGAAATCGAAGCTCTGGCGAACAAGATCATCGAACAGAGCAGGGCCGGGGACAGCGCCGGTGCGCTCGCGAATGTCGCGCTGATCAATGCCAAGCTCGATGCGCTGACGCCGAAGATGATCGCCAACAACGATGCGATGATGGCATTGCTCAACGACGGCGGCGGCGCGCTTTCGGCGTCCGTCAACGGCCGGATCACCTTCTGTTTCGTCCTGATCGGCATCGCTGTTCTCACCGCGATCGGCTTCGCCGTCGCCGTGGCGCAAAAAGGCATTGCCGGCCCGATGACGAATCTCAGCCTGCGCATGACGCGGCTTGCCGAGGGCGACACCAACAGCGATATCAGCGGTCTCGATCGCCGCGACGAAGTCGGCCACATGGCAAAGGCGGTTTCGATCTTCCGCGACAACGCGATCGAGCGTCGTCAAATCCAGGCGCGCGCCGAGGCAGACCGCAGCGTCAGCGACGGCGAGCGCCGCGAACGCGAGGCCCAGAAAGCCCGCGAGGCAGCCGAACTCGAACGCGCCGTCGCAGCTCTTGGCGATGGCCTGCGCCGCCTTGCCGCCGGCGATCTCGCCTCTGATATCGGCGAGCCCTTCGTCGCCCATCTCGATGCGCTGCGCCAGGATTTCAACCACTCGATCGAGAAGCTCAACGAGACCATGCAGGCGGTCGGGGCCAATGCCCGGGCGATCGGCGCCGGCGCCAACGAGATTCGTTCCTCCGCCGACGAGCTTTCCCGGCGAACGGAACAGCAATCGGCCTCGGTCGAAGAAACCGCCGCGGCGCTGGAAGAGATCACCACGACGGTGCGCGACGCCGCCAAGCGCGCCGAGGAGGCGAGCCAGCTCGTCACCCGCACGCGCCTCGGCGCCGAAAGATCCGGCGAGATCGTCCGCAAGGCCGTCTCCGCCATGCATGAGATCGAAAAGTCCTCTGGCGAAATTTCCAACATCATCGGCGTCATCGACGACATCGCCTTCCAGACCAACCTCTTGGCGCTGAATGCAGGCGTCGAGGCGGCACGCGCCGGTGAGGCGGGCAAGGGTTTTGCCGTCGTCGCTCAGGAAGTGCGCGAGCTCGCCCAGCGCTCGGCCAATGCCGCCAAGGAGATCAAGTCGCTGATCACCAATTCCGGCATGCATGTGCAGACCGGCGTCACGCTGGTCGGCGAGACCGGCAAGGCGCTCGACGTGATCGTCACCGAAGTGCAGGAAATCAACCAGCACGTCCACGCGATCGCCGAAGCCTCGCGCGAGCAGTCGATCGGGCTGCAGGAGATCAATACCGCCGTCAATACCATGGATCAGGGCACGCAGCAGAATGCGGCAATGGTCGAGCAATCGACGGCCGCCAGCCACAGCCTCGCCAGCGAAGCATCGGCGCTCAACATGCTGCTCGGCCAGTTCCGTCTGACCGGCACCGGCGCCTTTGCCGCAGCAGCACCGATGACATCGTCCCGACCACCGACTGCAGCACCGCACTCCGCTGCACCGCGAGCCACGGTACGCACGGCAGCCAAGACATCGATCCGCATCGCTGGCGAAGGCACCGCCCGGCCGGCCGCCTCACCGGCGCGCGCGCTCGGCCAGACACTCGCCAACGCCTTCGGCGCAGGCAGCACGCCGAAGAGCCAGGATGGCGATTGGACGGAATTCTAAGCAGAAGCTCCGCGACCTCTAGCAAGACTGACGCCTGTGGAACTGACGCCTGCCACTCATCCGATCCCTCTCCCGCTCGCGGGGAACGTGTCCTGCGATGAGGGACGGAGAGGGTGCGGCACCTCCCCTTCTCCGCTCAGAACGCGGAGATGACCGGCAGGCGGGTAGAGGCAAGCAGCGGCCATCCTTACTTTTTGCGGGGCCGTCTAGTCCGGCCGCCAGCCGGCCTCGACAAGAATGTTTCCAGGCGCCGTGCAATAAAACGACCAGCCGCCGCGCGTTTGCGCAATGAGTTGGAGCCAATCCAGAGTAAGATTGGAACGTTCGGAGCTTTGGAGGGGATAGACATGAAATCCGCGATCATCGGCCTCATCGGCACTCTCGCTCTTGGGGGGTGCAACACCACGACATACACCGGCCCGGGGCTGGAGCCCATCCCGGGCAGCATCACCTATACCGGCCAGCCGCGCACCAAGCTCACCAAATCCCCGCCCGGATCGAGCTTCCCGCATGATTTCATCGACCAGTATGGCCAGCAGGTGGAGGAGACCTACATCATCCAGCCTGACCGAAGCCTGATCATCGCGCACCGGCGATACAAGCCGATCCGGTTTTTCCGGGACTAAGTTTCACAGCGCCACTGAGGGAAGTGGAGCGGGTGAAGGGAATCGAACCCTCGTATTCAGCTTGGGAAGCTGCTGCTCTACCATTGAGCTACACCCGCGATGCGCTGAGATTTCCAACAGATGGGGGCCGCTGTCAAGTCGCCGCCCGTCAGGCCGGCGTCAGATGCGGAAATGTTTGGAAAGCTTGAGGCCCTGGGCCTGGTAGTTGGAGCCGAGGCCGGAGCCGTAGAGGCTGGCCGGTTTTTCCTGCATGTGCTCGTAGACCAGGCGGCCAACGATCTGGCCGTCTTCGAGGATGAAGGGCACTTCGTGGCTGCGCACTTCGAGTACGGCGCGGCTGCCGCGCCCGCCTGCCGGCGCATGGCCGAAGCCCGGATCGAAGAAGCCGGCATAGTGGACACGGAATTCGCCGACCAGCGGATCGAAGGGAGTCATTTCGGCGGCATAATCCGGCGGCACATGCACGGCCTCACGCGAGACAAGGATATAGAATTCGTCGGGATCAAGGATCAGCTCGTTGCGGCCGCGGCTATAGAGCGGCTCCCAGAAATCGAAGATGTCGTGCTGATCCTTCTCGTCGACATCGACGACGGCGGTGTGGTGTTTGCCGCGATAGCCGATCAGGCCGTCCTTGTCGCCGGTGAGATCGATCGACAGCGCGATGCCGCCGCCCGACACGTTCGGCTGCTTGCTGGCAACCAGCGTCTCGCTTTCATGCAGCTTCAAAAGTTCCGGCTCGCCGAGCACGGACTGGCCGACGCGGAAGCGGATCTGCGACAGACGCGAGCCGCGGCGCACGACGATCGGGAAGGTGCGCGGGCTGATTTCGAGATAGAGCGGGCCGGAATAACCTGCCGGGATCTTGTCGAATTCCTGGGCGTAGTCGGTGATGACGCGGGTGAATATATCGAGCCTGCCGGTCGAGCTCTTCGGATTGGCCGAGGCCGACATGTCGGCCGGCAGCGCCAGGCTTTCCATCAGCGGCACGATATAGACGCAGCCGGTTTCGAGCACCGCGCCTTGGGACAGGTCGATCACGTGCAGGCTCAGCCGATCGAGCTTGTCCGAGACCAGATGCGAGGGACCGGGCATGAAGGAGGCACGCACACGAAACGCCTTGCTTCCCAAGCGCAGGTCGAGACTTGCCGGCTGGATCTGATCGCGGTCGAGCTCCCGCTCGGAGTTCAGTCGCCCCGTTTCGAACAGCGCCGCAATCGCGCGATCCGCCAGAATTCCAGTTTCGCGAGCCATCGTGCCCCATCCATCATTTTGCCGCCGACAAAACCAAACTCGGGGAATTGACGCAAGCCGCCAACAGCAGTATTGCAGAATTATCCCGTGGTGATTTGGCCGGTCGGCTTGCAGCCACGTTAAACAAGTGGCTAAAAAGACCGGGTTATGAAACCGGTCTGCTTTTGCGGCCGGTTTTTTTGTTATGTGAAGGTGATGGCATGAGCAAGACCTGGCGCCCGGCAACCCAACTCGTCCATGGCGGCACGCTGCGTTCGCAATATGGTGAAACGTCGGAAGCAATCTATCTCACCCAGGGTTTCGTCTATGACACGTCGGAAGCGGCCGAAGCCCGCTTCAAGGGCGAAACGGACGGCTTCATCTACGCCCGCTACGGCAGCCCGACGAACGACATGTTCGAAAAGCGCATGTGCGCATTGGAAGGCGCCGAAGATGCCCGCGCCACCGCCTCCGGCATGGCGGCCGTCACTGCCGCCGTCCTCTGCCAGGTCAAGGCAGGCGACCATATCGTCGCCGCCCGCGCCCTGTTCGGCTCCTGCCGCTGGGTCGTAGAAACGCTGGCGCCGAAATACGGCGTCGAGTGCACGCTGGTCGACGGCCGAGATCTCGCCAACTGGGAAAAGGCGATCCGCCCGAACACCAAGGTGTTCTTCCTGGAAAGCCCGACCAATCCGACGCTCGAAGTGGTCGATATTGCAGGCGTCGCCAGGCTCGCCAACCAGGTCGGCGCCAAGCTGATCGTCGACAACGTCTTTGCGACCCCGCTCTTCCAGAAGCCCTTGGAGCTCGGCGCCCATATCGTCGTCTATTCCGCCACCAAGCATATTGACGGCCAGGGCCGCTGTCTCGGCGGCGTGGTGCTCGCCGACAAGGCATGGATCGACGAGAACCTGCACGACTATTTCCGCCATACCGGCCCGGCCATGTCGCCGTTCAATGCCTGGACGCTCCTGAAGGGGATCGAGACGCTGCCGCTGCGCGTGCGCCAGCAGACCGAGAATGCGGCGAAGATCTCCGATTTCCTGGCCGAGCAAGGCAAGGTCGCCAAGGTGATCTATCCCGGCCGCAAGGATCATCCGCAGGCCGACATCATCGCCAAGCAGATGACCGGCGGCTCGACGCTCGTCTGCTTCGAGCTGAAGGGCGGCAAGGAGGCGGCCTTCGCATTGCAGAATGCGCTTGAGATCATCAAGATCTCCAACAATCTCGGCGACAGCAAAAGCCTGATCACCCATCCGGCAACGACCACGCACAAGAACCTGACGGAAGAGGCGCGCGCCGAACTCGGCATTTCTCCGGGTACGGTGCGGCTTTCAGCCGGCATCGAGGACACGGACGACCTGATCGAGGATTTCGCGCAGGCGCTTTCCAAGGTATCGGCTTGATCGACTGGAATAGCGGCCGGATTTCAATGTGGAGCCGGCCGCCGATCCGCGGGAACAAGGTCAGCCGCGCCGGCGTTGCGAAGTAAAATTAAGGCTGACGATTAGGCTTAATGATCGAAAACCATATGATCATCACTATTTGACCGCTGATCAACGTTCCGTTTCTTGACGGACCGGGCCTCTTATAAGATACGGGTAACATATCTTGACTATGGTGCAAGGCATGTATCGCGCCCTCACAAGAGATATCGAAGTCGTGGTCGAACCGTTCTATCTGGAGGAGCAATCCGATCCGGAGGACGACCGCTATGTCTGGGGTTACCGGATTGTCATCAGCAACAATTCCGGCGTCGCCGTTCGCCTCATCAACCGCTACTGGAACATCACCGATCAGAACGGACAGGTGGACGAAGTGACCGGCCCCGGCGTCGTCGGCGAGCAGCCGCGGCTCAGCCCCGGCGACACCTACGAATATTCCTCCGGCTGCCCGCTCGACACGCCCTCAGGCCTGATGTTCGGCCACTATCAAATGGAAACGGATGAAGGCGAGCTGTTCGACGTCGACATCCCCGCCTTCTCGCTTGACTCGCCGGGGCTGCTGCGCGTGCTGAATTGAGGGCAAGTTCCTCCCGCTCAAGAGATTGCCGAGACCCCGCCCCTCATTCGCCTGCCGGCACCTTCTCCCCGTAAACGGGGCGAAGGGACCATGCCGCGATCGATCTATCCCCACCGACCTCTCGCAGGGCACGTCCCCTCTCCCCGCGAGCGGGGAGAGGGGCAGCTCTCAATGCTAACTGAGCCTATTCCGCCAGCTGAAGCTCGGCTGCTTGGAAGCGGTAGGTGGTCGAGCAGAATTCGCAGGTGACGGATATCTCGCCGTTTTCCTGGCTGGCCTCGATCTCCTCGGCGGTGAAACCCTTCAGCACGTTGCCGATCTTTTCCCGCGAACAGCTGCAGCGGTCGAAGACGGCGCGGGGCTCGAAGACGCGCACGCCGCGCTCGTGGAACAGGCGGAACAAGAGGCGTTCGGTGCCGACCTGCGGATCGGTCAACTCGTCGGCATCGATGGTCTCGACCAGCGAGCGGGCTTCGGTCCAGGCGTCATCCTCGCCATGCGGACGGTCGCCGTTATCGCCGTCGCCGCCGTGGAGATCGGGCTGGCGCATGCGCTCCGGCGCCTCCGGCAGGAACTGGGCGACGAGGCCGCCTGCCCGCCAGCGGTGGCGCGGCTTGCCGGCATCGTCACGGTCGAAGAGTTCGGCCGCAGCCAGGCGCACCCGCGTCGGGATCTGCTCCGACTGGCGGAAATAGACGCCGGCGATCTCCTCGAGCGAGGTGCCGTCGAGCGCGACAATACCCTGATAGGGCTGGGCGAACTTGCCCTGATCGATGGTGAAGGCGAGCACGCCCTTGCCGAGCAGTTGCTCCGGCTCGGTCTCGCCTGAGGCAATCGCCTGGTCGAGCAGCGCCCGATCGAAACGGGCGTAGGCGCGCACGTTCTCCGGCGTCGAGAAATCGGCGACGAGCAGATCGACCGGGCCGTCGCCCTTGGTCTGCACGGTGAACTTGCCGTCGAACTTCAGCGAGGTGCCGAGCAGCACCGTCAGCACGACGACTTCGGCAAGCAGCCGGGCAACAGGCGCGGGATAATGATGGCGCTCGAGGATGGCATCGAGCATGGGGCCGAGCTGGACGGCGCGGCCGCGCACATCCAGACCCTCCACCTGAAAGGGGACGACATGATCATCGCCGGCGAAATCGAACTGGCCGAGGGCGGCTGCAGCTTCTGCCATGGCTTTACTCCTAGTTTCGGGAGCGGCGGCCAAAGTGTCCGGCGCTCGCGCAGTCGGGCCGCAAGCTTATGACTCGCAACATCCGATTATGGTTCAGATCGCGCCCAGGCACCAAGCAAGAATCGATTTCTGCGCATGAAGACGGTTTTCCGCTTCATCGAAGACCACGGATTGCGGGCCGTCGATCACCTCGTCCGTCACTTCCTCACCGCGATGCGCGGGCAGGCAATGCATGAACAATGCATCGCTGCCGGCCTTGGCCATCAAGGCCGCATTGACCTGATAAGGCTGGAAGACGTTGTGACCCCGGGCCCGATGTTCCTGATTCATGGAGACCCAGGTATCGGTCACCACGCAATCGACGCCTTCGACCGCACGGTCGGCATCATGGCAGAGCATGATTTCGGCGCCCTCATTGCGGGCCCAGTTCAGATAGTGATCCTTGGGCTCCGAACCAAGGGGGACGGCCATGTTCATGCGGTAGCCGAAGCGCGCCGCCCCTTCGACCAGCGAATGCAGCACATTGTTGCCGTCGCCGGTCCAGGCGATGGTCTTGCCCTTGATCGGGCCGCGATGCTCCTCGAAGGTCATGATATCGGCCATGATCTGGCAGGGATGGGTATCGTCCGTCAGCGCGTTGATGACAGGCACGGTCGCATGTTCGGCAAGCTCCAGCAGGCGCGAGTGCTCGGTGGTGCGGATCATGATCGCATCGACATAACGCGACAGCACCTTGGCGGTGTCGCCGATCGTCTCGGCGCGGCCGAGCTGCATTTCGGTGCCGGAGAGGAACAGCGTTTCGCCGCCGAGCTGGCGCATGCCCACGTCGAAAGAGACGCGGGTGCGCGTCGACGGCTTCTCGAAGATCATCGCCAGCATCTTGCCGGCGAGCGGCTTGTCGCCCTTGCCGGCCTTGAAGGCCTGCTTGCGGGCGAGCGCGTCGTTCATGATGGTTCTGAGGTCGGCCGATGTGACGGCCGAAAGATCGAGGAAATGTTTAGGAGCCATGTTCTTACCTGTCGTGCGCCCGAAGGCGGCGATCCCTTCAAGCCGTCTTCTTGATCTTGGCGGCGCGGATGCTCTCGGCGGCGCGCTCGAGGCGCACAAGCCCTTCGCGGGCTTCCTCGGCAGTGACCACCAGCGGCGGAAGAAGGCGGATGACGTTGTCGCCGGCCGGCACGCCGAGCAGATGCGCGGCGCGGATCGCCTGCAGCAATTCGGCCGAGGGAACCGCAGCCTTGACGCCGAGAAGAAGCCCTTCGCCTCGGATATCCTCGATCACATCGGGATAACGATCCTTGAGCGAGGCCAGTCCCTGGCGGAAGACGAGCGCGACGTCGCGCACATGCTCAAGGAAGCCATCGGCGAGGATGACGTCGAGCACGGCGCTGCCGACCGCCATGGCCAGCGGATTGCCGCCATAGGTCGAACCATGCGTGCCGGCCTTCATGCCGGAAGCGGCCTCGGCGGTTGCAAGGCAGGCGCCGAGCGGGAAACCGCCGCCGATGCCCTTGGCGACGGCCATGATATCAGGCGTGATGCCGGACCATTCATGGGCAAACAGCTTGCCGGTACGGCCGACGCCCGTCTGCACCTCGTCGAGGATCAGCAGCAGGCCATTTTCGTCGCAGATCCGGCGCAGCGCCTTCATGAATTCGCTGGTGGCGGCACGCACGCCGCCCTCGCCCTGCACCGGCTCGATCAGGATTGCGGCCGTCGCATCGGTAATGGCGGCACGCACGGCATCGATGTCGCCGAACGGCACCTGATCGAAACCCGGCGCCTTGGGGCCGAAACCTTCGAGATATTTCTCCTGGCCGCCGGCGGCGATCGTCGCCAGCGTGCGGCCGTGGAAAGCGCCTTCGAAGGTGATGATATGGAACCTCTCGGGATGGCCCTTGGAAAACTGATAGCGGCGCGCCGTCTTGATGGCGCATTCGAGCGCCTCGGCGCCCGAATTGGTGAAGAACACCTTGTCGGCGAAGGTGGCGTCGGTCAGGCGTTTGGCCAGGCGCTCCTGGCCGGGAATTTCATAGATATTGGAGAGGTGCCAGACCTTGTCGGCCTGCTCCTTCAGCGCCGCGACCACATGCGGGTTGCCGTGGCCGACGGAGGTGACGGCGACCCCGGCGCCGAAATCGAGATAACGCTCGCCGCTCTCGGCGATCAGCCATACGCCCTCGCCTCGCTCGAACCGCAGCGGGGCACGAGAATAGGTGTCGTAAAGCGGCGCGGCTTCAGCCATCGCGGGTCTCCCGTTCAATGTTGTCATGCGCGGATTCCGGCTAACAAAACCAGGTCCGAAAAATCAAAAATGCCGCCTTTCGGCGGCGAGCGGTACTATTTCCTTTTCGCGCTGCAATGTCAACAAAACTGCGGCCTTAGCGTATGCCGCAAGCTTGTACAGGGGCACTTTCGGCCTTCAACAGGCATTATTGCAGAAATGACACGCAGAGGCAGCAAGTTGGGGAAAAACTTGAAATTCGATTCATCCGGATTCCCGCGACTCTTGTCACGGAGTCAGCCTCACACTAGGTTAAAGTTCAATTACTAGACTGCATGCGGCGGAACTAGTCACCAAAATTGATCAAGCGTTTCTTGTTTCGGAGGCTTCCGGGACAACGGTGAGGGATTCTGCCATCACCAACGCAAAAGGTGGAGACAGGGCATGAACTGGACAGACGAGCGGGTCGAGAAACTCAAGAAGCTTTGGGCCGAAGGACTGAGCGCCAGCCAGATTGCTGCGCAGCTTGGCGGGGTCAGCCGAAACGCCGTTATCGGCAAGGTGCACAGGCTCAGCCTTCCCGGCCGCGCCAAGGCCGGCGGCACGGCCACCGCGGCGCGCACGCCGAAGCGCCAGACATCCGCGCCGCGCGCGCCGAACTACGCCTCCCGGATCGCCACCCGCACCGTGACCCGCCAGCAGGGCGCAACCCTGCTGAAGGAAGAGATCGAGATCGATACAGTCGAGGAAATGGAATATGTGCCGAAGGGCAACGTGGTGGTGCCGATTTCCCGCCGCCTCGGCCTGACGGAGCTCACCGAACGCACCTGCAAGTGGCCGGTCGGCGATCCGCTCAAGGAAGATTTCCATTTCTGCGGCTGCGAATCCCCGGACAATTCGCCCTATTGCAGCTATCATCAGAAGCTTGCCTATCAGCCGATCAACGAACGCCGCCGGGCGGCGGCGCGGGTCAGCTGAGCGGACCGGTATAGCCAGACATAAAAAACGGGCCGCCGTTTCTTATTCGAGTGGGAAGTGACCTTTGCGTTTAGCAACCCCCACACTCCGTCATGCCAGGGCTTGACGGAGGAGGTGGCGCCGGGACAAGTCGGCTTTGCAGGCGCGATGGAAAGGTGGTGCCGAGACGCATAAGCCTCGCCGGCGCAACGACGCTGGCTCCGCAGCGGCGACGATGGACGACAAGGCGGGCCTCACAAGCCGTACTGCCGTGCGTTTGGCGGGAACGCCAACCCCACACTCCCTCAGCCTTCAGGCCTCCATCGAATAACCGGCGCCGCGGACGGTGCGGATGACGTCCTGCATGTTGGAGAAATTCAGCGCCTTGCGCAGGCGGCCGACATGGACGTCGACGGTGCGTTCGTCGACATAGATGTCGTGGCCCCAGACGCCGTCCAGCAGCTGCGAACGGGAAAAGACCCGGCCCGGCGACGACATCAGGAATTCCAGCAGCCGGAATTCGGTCGGGCCGAGGCGGACTTCGCGGCTCTTGCGGTGGACACGATGGGTTTCGCGGTCGAGCTCGATATCGCCGCATTTCAGCACCGAGGACAGCACCTCGGGACGGGCCCGACGCAGCATCGCCTTGACGCGGGCGACGAGCTCGGGGGTCGAGAAGGGCTTGACGACGTAATCGTCGGCGCCGGTGGACAGTCCGCGCACACGCTCGCTCTCCTCGCCGCGCGCCGTCAGCATGATGATCGGCAGCCGCTCGGTTTCCGGCCGCATGCGCAGGCGCCGGCAGAGTTCGATGCCGGAGACGCCGGGCAGCATCCAGTCGAGGATGAGAAGGTCGGGCGTGCGCTCCTGAAGCCTGATCTCGGCCTCGTCGCCGCGCAGGATGGTATCGACCTCAAAGCCTTCCGCCTCAAGATTATAGCGAAGAAGCACGCTCAGCGCTTCCTCGTCTTCAACAACTGCCACTCTCGGGATCATGCGTGTCCGTCTCCTCGCGCACAAGCCTTAAACCGGGACGATTTAAGCAGGCGTCCTGCGCAAATTCAGAAATTGGCTGCGACCTCTTTGCGCGCCCCGAACGGGCGCGCACGCAAGTGACTGGTCCGGGCGGCTGACCCGGGCGGCTCGTTCGGAACCATTATTCCGTCGCGGCGCCGACGGTGTTGGCACTGTCATCCTTCGGACGATCGCCTTCCGGCTGGGCGCCCGTCGCCATGTAGTAAATCGTCTCGGCGATGTTGGTGGCATGGTCGCCGATGCGCTCGATGTTCTTGGCGCAAAAGAGCAGATGCGTGCAGCTCGTGATGTTGCGCGGATCTTCCATCATGTAGGTCAAGAGCTCGCGGAACAGCGAGGTGTACATCGCGTCGATCTCGTTGTCGCGTTCGCGGATGGCGGTCGCCTTGTCGGCGGCGCGTGTCGTATAGACGTCGAGCACTTCCTTGAGCTGGACGAGCGCCAGCTCGGAGAGGTGCTCGAGGCCGCGGGCGAGCTTGCGCGGCACGCCTGTGCTCTGCACGGCGATGACGCGCTTGGCGGTGTTCTTGCCGAGGTCGCCGACGCGTTCGAGATCGGCGGCGATGCGGATCGAACCCATGATCTCGCGCAGGTCCGCGGCCATCGGCTGACGGCGGGCGATGGTGACGATCGCCTTGTCGCCAATCTCGCGTTCGGTGTGATCGAGGATCACATCATCGGAAATGACCTTCTGCGCCAGCGCCGTATCGCCGTTGACCAGCGCCCGGACGGATTCCGCGACCATCTGTTCGGCCAGGCCGCCCATTTCGGAAATCCGCCTGGAGAGGAACTTCAGATCATCATCATAGGCGGAATAAATATGTGTCGATGCCATGGGCTTTGTCCTCGAATAACGGAAAGCTTCGTGTCGCCGGGATCAGCCGAAGCGACCCATGATGTAATCCTGGGTGCGCGGATCGTCGGGGTTGGTGAACATCTTGTCGGTGTCGTTCTCCTCGACGAGGTTGCCGAGGTGGAACATGGCGGTGCGCTGCGAAACACGCGCGGCCTGCTGCATGGAGTGGGTGACGATGACGATCGTGTAGTTCTCGCGCAACTCGTGGATCAGCTCCTCGACCTTGGCGGTGGCAATCGGATCAAGGGCCGAGCAGGGTTCGTCCATCAGGATGACCTCCGGGCTGACGGCGACGGCGCGGGCAATGCACAGGCGCTGCTGCTGACCGCCGGAGAGGCCGGTGCCGGATTCGTGCACGCGGTCCTTGACCTCGTTCCACAGGCCGGCGCGCTGCAGGCTGCTCTCGACGATCTGGTCGAGATCGGCCTTCGACTTGGCGAGACCGTGGATGCGCGGGCCGTAGGAGACGTTTTCGTAGATCGACTTCGGGAACGGGTTCGGCTTCTGGAAAACCATGCCGACGCGGGCGCGAAGTTCGACCACGTCGATATCCGGATCATAGATGTCGTCGCTGTCGAGCGTGATCTTGCCGGTGACGCGGCAGCCTTCGATCGTGTCGTTCATGCGGTTGAGGCTTCGCAGGAAGGTCGACTTGCCGCAGCCCGAGGGGCCGATCAGGGCGGTTACGGTGTTTTCGCGGATGTTCAGGTTCACGTCGAAAAGCGCGCGCTTCTCGCCGTAATATACGGAGACATCCTGTCCAATCATTTTATACGGGACGTTGCTCATCTTCTGATCCAGCGCCTTTTCAACTGCAGCTTCCGTCAGCATGTTCATGATGTTTAACTCCGTTTACCAGCGGCGCTCGAAGCGACGACGCAAAAGGATGGCGCCCATGTTCATGACGATCAGGAACAGGAGCAGGACGATGATGGCACCCGAAGTACGCTCCACGAAGGCACGTTCGGCCTCGTTCGCCCACATATAGACCTGCACGGGCAAGGCCGTCGAGGGCTCGAGCGGTGTCGTGGGCGCATTGGCGACGAAGGCGACCATGCCGATCAAGAGCAGCGGCGCGGTTTCGCCAAGCGCGTGCGCCAGGCCGATGATCGTGCCGGTGAGGATGCCGGGCATGGCAAGCGGCAGGACATGGTGGAACACCATCTGCATCTTCGAGGCGCCGAGGCCGAGCGCTGCGGCGCGGATCGAAGGCGGCACGGCGCGCAGAGCCGCGCGGGTGGCGATGATGATCGTCGGCAGGGTCATCAGCGTCAGCACCAGGCCACCGACCAGCGAAGCCGAGCGCGGCAGGCCGATGAAGTTGATGAAGACGGAAAGGCCGAGCAGACCGTAGACGATCGACGGGACGGCGGCGAGATTGTTGATGTTGACCTCGATCAGGTCCGTCAGCCTGTTCTTCGGCGCAAACTCCTCGAGATAGATCGAGGCGGCGACGCCGATCGGCAGCGACAGAACGAGCACGATCAGCATCAAGTAAAGCGAGCCGATGAGGGCAACGCCGAGGCCGGCGGCCTCCGGGCGGCTGGAATTGCCGTTGACGAAGAGGCCGCTGTTGAATTGCTTCTGGAGAACGCCGCCCGCCTTCATCTGGTTCATCCAGTTGACCTGCTTGTCGTTGACCTTGCGGTTCTTCTCATCGACGGAAAGATCGATCTGGCCCTTGTTGGCACTGTCAATATTGGCATCAGCGAGCAGGGTGACATTGACCGTCTTGCCGATGATCGAGGGATCGGCGACGACCAGATCGCGCAGCTGGATCGGCGCGCTCTTGGAGAGCATGGCGGTTGCATCGCGCACATCCGGACGGCTCGATGCATTGATGTTCAGCTGCTTGACGATCGCGTCGCGCAGCAGAACCGGATAGTTGGCGGCGATCAGCACCGAAGGATCGGTCGCCCGCTTGCCGTTCGGATCGATCGTCTTTTCGGCGAATTCGATCGGCAGGGTGATCGTCGTCTGCTGGAAGGCGGTGTAGCCTTTGCCGATCACCGTCCACAGCAGGACGAAGAGAAAGATGAGGCCGAAGGCAATGGCGGCGATGCCGTAGGCCTGGAACCGGCGCTCGGCGGCATAGCGGCGCTTGATGCCGATGTCACGGCGGGCAGGCGCCTTGGAAACGGTGACACCGACGGCGGGAGAAACAATGTTCGTCATTCGTACTGCTCCCGATATTTGCGCACGATGTAGAGCGCATAGATGTTGAGGCTAAGCGTGATGCAGAACAGCGTGATGCCAAGCGCAAAGGCGACCAGCGTCTGCGGCGAGGTGAACTCGAGGTCGCCTGTCAGCTGATTGACGATCTTGACGGTCACCGTGGTCATCGGCTCGAAGGGGTTGATCTGAATGCGGGCGGCAACACCTGCGGCCAGCACGACGATCATGGTTTCGCCGATGGCGCGCGAGGCGGTCATCAGCAGCGCGCCGACGATGCCGGGAAGTGCCGCCGGCAGGACCACCTTCTTGATGGTTTCGGAGCGTGTGGCGCCGAGACCGAGCGAACCGTCGCGCAGCGCCCGCGGTACGGCGGTGATGATGTCGTCCGACAGCGAGGAAACGTAGGGGATCAGCATGATGCCCATGACGATACCGGCGGTCAGAACGCTCTGTGCCTGGATGAAGTTCGAATAGTTGCCGGAGAGCAGGCCGCTGATCTGCGCGGAGAAATCGCGCAGGAAGGGGCCGACGGTGACGAGGGCGAAGAAGCCGTAGACAATCGTCGGGATGCCGGCGAGCACTTCGAGCAGCGGCTTGGAGACGCCGCGCACCTTCGGCGAGGCGTATTCGGCCATGTAGATGGCGGCGAAGAGACCGACCGGCACGGCTACCAGCATGGCGACCAGGCCGATATAAAGCGTGCCGAGCAGGAGCGGGATCAGGCCGAACTGGCCGAAGGACGAGCTGCCGGCGCCGGCAAAGCGCGGATCCCAGACAGTGCCGAAAAAGAAATCGCCGGCGGGAACGACGGCAAAGAAGCGAACCGCTTCCGACAGCATCGACAGCACGATGCCGACCGTCGTCAGGATGGCGATCGAGGAGGCGAGCAGCAGGCCCCAGAGCATGACGCGCTCGACGCGGTTGCGGGCGCGGAAGCGCGGCGCGATGGCGCGCAGCGCATAAAAGGCGCCGGCAACGGCCAGAATGAAGACGATCGCGGTCATGGCGAGGCGGCTCGTCATGCTCATGGAATTGAGCGTCTTGGCGGCCTCGACCATGTATGGCTGCGGCTGGCCGGCGAGCGGCACGCCCTTTTCGCTGAGCTTGGCCTGCAGGGCGGCCGGATCGTTTGCCACCGCGGCGGCTTCGTCCGATGTCAGCATCGTCAGGCCGCGCGCGACCGTCGCCACCATCGAATAGCTCAGATCCTGTTCGACCGCGGCCTGCGCCTTGACCTCGGCAGGGAAAGTGCCGCGCACCGAGGACTGGATGACGCCGGGGCTGACGGAGAGCCAGACGCAGAGGACGACGAGGGCGGGAAGAACCGTCCAGATCGCGGCATAGGCGCCGTAATAGGCCGGCCGGGAATGCAGTGCGGAGGACCTGCCTCCGGCAAGGGCTGCGGCACGGCCGCGCGCGACCAGATAGGCGACGGCGCCGATCGCCACAAGGCACAGAAGTATGACGGATGTGCTCATTCGTTACGTCCCCAGGCCCGTGGCCCCCAAAAAGCGCGGGCGGCTTCATCAGCCTGCCTTCGGCTTCCAATCATGGAGAAGGAATTCAACCCTGCCGCGGAAAGACCGGGACACAGGGCCATAAACGATGCCGGCGCGGGCTTTGAAGCACCGCGCCGGCAAAGTCATTACATGGACTTACCAGCTTCGACGTCCTTGCGGATCGCGTCGCGCTCGGCATCCGGAGCGGCAACGAGGCCGTATTCAGCCAGCGGGCCGTCAGGGCCGATCATCTGGTCGGATACGAAGAAGCTGACGTATTCCTTCAGGCCCGGAACGGCGCCGAGATGTGCCTTCTTGACATAGAAGAACAGCGGGCGGGAAACCGGGTAGGTGCCGTTGGCGATCGTTTCGGTGGACGGAACGATACCGTTCACGCTGGCGACCTTCAGCTTGTCGGCGTTGTTTTCATAGAAGGAAAGGCCGAATACGCCGACGCCGGTCTTGTTGGCCGCGATGCGTGCGAGGGTTTCCGGATAGTCGCCGTCGATGTCGACCGCAGCGCCGTCCTTGCGGACCGCGACGCAAGCCTTGGTCTGGGCGGCCTTGTCGGAGATTTCCTTGGCGATGACGTCGAGAGCGCCCGAAGCCTTGCAGCCGGCGGCAAGAACGTTCTGTTCGAAGACTTCGCGCGTGCCGTGCTTTTCGCCCGGGATATAGGCGGCGATGTCAACGGCCGGGAGCTTCGGATTGACTTCCGACCACTTCTTGTAGGGGTTGGCGACGAGCTTGCCGTCGACGACGACCTGGGCAGCGAGTGCCTTGTAGATGTCGGCCGGAACGTAAGCGACATCAGGGTTGGACGAGTCGGTTGCGAAGACGATGCCGTCATAACCGATCTTGACTTCCTGGACGTCGGTTACGCCGGCGGCCTTGCAGGCTTCGGCCTCGTTCTTGTTGATCGGACGCGAAGCGTTGGCGATGTCGATGGTGTCTTCGCCGACGCCCTTGCAGAATTCCTTCAGGCCAGCGCCCGTGCCGCCGGATTCGACGACCGGCGTCTTGAAGTTGGTGAAGGTCTCGCCGAAGGATTCGGCAACGATCTTGGCGTAAGGCAGGACGGTGGACGAACCAGCGATCTGGATCTGGTCGCGAGCGACGGCTGCGCCAGCGAAGGCGGCAGTTGCAGCGAGCGCGGCAACGGTGAGCTTGAAGGTGTTCATTAGAAATCTCCCGCATTGGGCTTGTGTGAGTGCGGCCTGAGAGGCCCTCGCAGTGCCTTTTTTCATCGGCGGGACTCTCTTAACGCTGTAAGCACCGTCCTTTTATGTCAAACCCGTGAAACATTTGTGACAGGTTAAATCGCTGTTTTACAACGATAAAATTTATGGATCCCGCCTGAACGTGTCGACGGATGGCAAAGTTTGGATCGCGGTTCGACCATGCATTGTAAGTTTACAACACGTGATCCGGCGGTTGCGGAAAGGCATCCTGTCTCCGTCCCACCCTCGACAGGGCACGTCCCCTCTCCCGTCATTGCGGGGAGAGGGGACCACGAGAGATTGCGCCTTAGAAGCGCACCGTAAAATCGGTGCCTTTGCCAACCTCGGACTTGACGATCAGCCGGGCGCGGTGGCGGGTGAGGATATGTTTGACGATGGCAAGGCCAAGGCCGGTGCCTTTCTTCGAGCGGCTGTCCTCGATGCTGACGCGATAGAAGCGTTCCGTCAGACGCGGCACGTGCTCGGCCGGGATGCCCGGCCCCTTGTCGACGATGCTGACCTCCACGGGGCCACCGGCGCCGTTCTTCAGCCAGACATCGACGATCTTGCCTTCCTGGCCATATTTGCAGGCATTCTCCATCAGGTTCTCGAAGACCTGGACAAGCTCGTCACGGTCCCCCAGCACCTCCACCTTGCCGTCGGGCAGATGCAGGTCGATCTCGACGCCGACATCCCTGGCGAGCGGCACCAGCGAGTCGCGGACATGGCCGAGCAGCGGCACCAGGTCGACCTTCTCATCCGGCGCGAGGTGCGATTTCAGCTCCAGGCGGGAGAGCGACAGCAGGTCATCGACCAGTCGGCTCATGCGGGTGGTCTGATCGAGCATAATGCCCAGAAACTGCGCCTGCGCCTTCTGGTCGTTCTTCGCCGGGCCCTGGATCGTCTCGATGAAGCCGCGCAGCGAGGCAAGCGGCGTGCGCAGCTCGTGGCTGGCATTGGCGACGAAATCCGATCGCATGCGGTCGATGCGGCGGACCTCCGATATATCGCGGAAGGACAGGATGAAAAACCGCTCCCGCTCTCCGTCGGCCTGGAACTCGACGGGCGCGCTGCGGACGATATAGACGCGCTCGGACGGCAGCCGCTCGGCATGCTCGATCTGGTTCGGCGCATTGGTGGCGATGGTTTCGCGCACCATGTCGAGCACGCCGGGCGAGCGCAGCCGGGCCGATATATGGGCGCCGAGCGCCACCTCGCCGAAGGCCTTTTCGGCGGCGCGGTTCTGGAACAGCACCGAGGCGTCGTGCGACAGCACCATGGCGGGAATATCGAGCCCGGCAAGCGTGGCAGCAACATCAGGCAGGCGGCTTGGCGGCGCTTGCGGCTCCGCCTCCATCGGCTCGACGGATTCCGCCTTGAGGACTGGCGCCTCGTTGAACAGCGCGGTCAAGATCATGACGAGCAGGAGAACGAGCACGACCCATTTGTTCATCCCGGCGGCAAGGGCGGCGAGCGCGCTGAGGATGGCCGCGAGCAGCACCGGCCGTTCGCGCCGGATGCGCGCCAGCAGGCTTTTTCTCCAGGGGGTTTCGTCTTGCAACTGGGCCTCGCGGCGTCGATTCGTTTCTTTATATTGAACTCTGCCTGATAGCGGCAATTCATGACAGAAGTTTTCGGCTGGCGCCGCTCAAGCGAATGACTGCCGGGCAAACGCGGGAAAAATCACCGGCCAAAAGCGAAAGATTTGATTTTCAACGGCAAATATGTTCGCCTACGGCAAGAGGACACCAGCCCAGGAGGGGCGTATGAGCGAGACTGTCGGAAGCAGGGCGGTGGAGCTTGATATCCACGGCAGGAAGTGCGTCTTCGACGTCGACGATCCGGTCCTGCCGGACTGGGTGGAGGAACACGCGCTGGAGTCCGGCGGGTTTCCCTATAAGAAGAAGCTCAACGAGGAGGACTATCTGGAGCAGCTTACAAAGCTGCAGGTGGAACTCGTCAAGGTGCAGTTCTGGCTGCAGGCGACCGGCAAACGGGTGATGGCGCTGTTCGAGGGGCGCGACGCGGCCGGTAAGGGCGGCGCCATTTCGGCCTCCTCGGCGCATATGAACCCGCGCCTTGCGCGCGCCGTCGCGCTCGCCAAGCCAACCGAGCGCGAGCAGGGGCAATGGTATTTCCAGCGTTATGTCGCGCAGTTCCCGACCGCAGGCGAATTCGTGCTGTTCGACCGCTCCTGGTACAACCGCGCCGGCGTCGAACCGGTCATGGGCTTCTGCACGCCGCAGCAATATGAAGCTTTCCTCAACCAGGCGCCGCAGCTCGAAAAGATCATTGCCCATGAGGGCATCTTCTTCTTCAAATTCTATCTCGATATCGGCCGCGAGATGCAGCTCAAGCGTTTCCACGATCGCAGGCACGATCCGCTGAAAGTCTGGAAGCTTTCATCGATGGATATCGCGGCCCTGACCAAATGGGGCGATTACAGCGAAAAGCGCGACCGCATGCTGAAGGAAACCCATACGGAATTCGCGCCATGGACCGTCATCCGCGCCAATGATAAGCGGCGTGCGCATCTGCAGCTTATCCGGCACATGCTCCACAGGATGGACTATGACGGCAAGGACAAAGCGGCGCTCGGCGAGCGCGACGAGCAGATCATCGGCTCGGGGCCCGGCTTCCTGAAATAGGTCAGTTGCCGCCTCACTGCCCCGGCAGGATGCGGATTGCGAACAGGTTGATGCCGCGCGCCTTGCCGTCGAGATCGCTGTTGATGACAAGCGTGCCGGGCGAATTCGGCGCCAGCGAGCGGTCGAATCTCACCTGCAGCAGCGCATCCGACTTTTCGCGGGTGACGCTGAAGCGATGGCGGGCGCAGTTGCCGAGCGATTGGAAATTGCATTCGACCGTAACCTGCGTCGGCTCGTCGGTGGTCGATTGCAGCGTCAGCGCGATGGTCGAGGATTTGCCGGCAAGCTGCTGCAGCGCCGAGGCGGGAACACTGACCGAGATATTGCCGTCAGCCGCACCGCTTTCGGAAATCAGCCGCACTGCCGGGCCGTCATTCTCGGTGATGTTTTCGGTGCGCGCCCGCGGGCCGCTTGTGATCTTGTCGGCCTCGTCGGGCTTGAACACCGGGATCCAATCGGCCGAAAAACTGTTCTGCGGATCGATGGTCACCGGCTGATCGGTGTGGCTGGCGGCATTGCCGGCGCTGTCGTCATTGCCGGTGAAATCCTCCGGCTGGGTGCTGGCCGGCGGATTGGCGACGCTGGTGTCGCGCTCGGCCGCCGTCAGGAGCAGGCCCGACGTATAGGCCCACCAGGCGCCGATGCCGATGAAGGCGAGCAGCACACACCAGACGAGAAGCCTCGAAAAGAACTTGCGCGGTTTGCGGCGGCCGGCCGCCCGCTCCGGACGGAAATCCATGTTGGCGGCGCGCTGGCCGCGCTGCAGCCGCTCCTCGCCGAGCGGGGCGGCGGAGAGATGATCGGCGGTGCTCGCATGCACGTCGTCAAGGCGCGACTCGTCGCCGCGGTGCATGATCACGTCCGGGCCACGGGTCTCGCCCGCCGCCACCGGGCTGTCGATCAGGCTGTCGATATCGGCCACATCCCCTCGATGAGCCGGCGGCGCCGGCATGTCGACGACCGGTGGCACCGGCACTTCAGGCGGCCGTTGACGCGGGTGAAGACGGTCGCGCTCCTCGCTTTCGATGGCGTGGATGGTGGTTTCCAGGCGATGGCGATGATGGGCGACGGCATCGGCATCGGTGATATCCTGCTTGCGCAGGCCGGCTTCCAACGCCTGGCGGGCCGACTGGTAGATCCTCGCTCGAACCTCCGGATTGTCGCGATCGGCATTTTCGAGCGCTGTTCTGATGGCCGTTTCTAATCCGCTCACGTCAAGTCCTTCACTTCGAACCCGGCATCGGACTGCCGTCCCTGCCGTTCTCTATCAAAATTCGGTAGCGGCAAGCGCGGCAAACCGCAAGCCTTGCAGCCCCGCCGGCCGCTGATCGGCGGCGATATCGCCAGCTTTCGCGGCTCCCGGGCCTTGCCCTCTTCTTTATGCGCGCCTGATATATCCGCCTGAAATCGACGAAGGCGTGGCGGCCGCTCTTTTATCAGCCTTTCTTCTCTGTTATGAGATTGACGTT
This sequence comes from Rhizobium sp. NLR16a, assembly GCF_017948245.1. Lineage (NCBI taxonomy): Bacteria > Pseudomonadati > Pseudomonadota > Alphaproteobacteria > Hyphomicrobiales > Rhizobiaceae > Rhizobium > Rhizobium sp. NLR16a. The sequence goes on from NZ_CP072865.1 coordinate 3,608,868, forward strand.
TTCGTAAACGTCAATGCGCGGTGAATCATGGCCCTGCCCCCCATCCTCAAGGACAAACTCAGACTGCCGGTGATCGGCTCGCCGCTCTTCATCATCTCGCATCCGGCGCTGACCCTGGCGCAATGCAAGGCGGGCGTCGTCGGCGCCTTTCCGGCGCTGAACGCCCGGCCGGAGAGCCAGCTCGACGAATGGCTGGCCGAGATCACCGAGGAACTCGCCCGCCACGACGCCGCCCATCCGGAGCGGCCGGCCGCGCCCTTTGCCGTCAACCAGATCGTCCACATGTCGAACAAGCGGCTGGAGCACGACCTGTCGCTCTGCGTCAAATACAAGGTGCCGATCGTGATCTCCTCGCTCGGCGCCGTGCCCGAGGTCAATGCCGCCGTGCATTCCTATGGCGGCATCGTGCTGCACGACATTATCAACAACCGCCACGCCCATTCGGCGATCCGCAAGGGTGCGGACGGGCTGATCGCCGTGGCATCAGGCGCCGGCGGCCATGCCGGCACGCTGTCGCCCTTCGCCCTTGTCCAGGAAATCCGCGAGTGGTTCGACGGGCCGCTGCTGCTTGCCGGCGCGATCGCGACCGGCGGCGCGATCCTGGCCGCCGAAGCGATGGGCGCCGACATGGCCTATATCGGCTCGCCCTTCATCGCAACGCAAGAGGCGCGCGCTAGCGAGGCTTACAAGCAGGCGATCGTCGACGGCGCGGCAGCCGACATCGTCTACTCCAACTATTTCACCGGCGTGCACGGCAACTATCTCAAACCGTCGATCATCGCCGCCGGCATGGACCCCGACAACCTGCCCGTCGCCGACCCCTCGAAGATGGATTTCGAGCAGGCGACCGGCGGCGCCAAGGCCTGGAAGGACATATGGGGCAGCGGCCAGGGCATCGGCGCCGTCAAGGCGGTGGAGCCGGTGGCAGATCTCGTCGACCGGCTGGAGGCCGAATACAAGGCCGCCCGCAGGCGGCTGGCGCTCTGAGGGTCTTCCACACCCTCCTCTCTTTTTTGCCAAAGGCATGACAGGGTGCTTGAAATCTTCAGACAATGCCTGTATCAGCGCCATGCAAATCGCAGGCCGCACGCTTCGGCCGCCAAATGCCGCTTTAGCTCAGTCGGTAGAGCACATCATTCGTAATGATGGGGTCACGTGTTCGAGTCACGTAAGCGGCACCATATTTTTCAGAGGCTTAATCGCTCTTTCCCCGTTACCCGGCCACTGATCGTTCCAGCGGGGTAACACTGGGGTAACACACGGCGGGTTTTGCTACTTCTTCAAGATCCCCAGTTCTTTCACTGCGGCCGGCCCGATGGTCTCAAGATAGGTGGGAGCCATGGCACAGAACAGTTCCTTGTCCTCCCCAAAGCGGGCTTGGTTGGTCTGGTATGCGTTCGCCCACTCGTCAGCAGCCTTGTCGTCAGACCATCCCATCCTTATGGCCGCGATCTGGGCGAGAAGCTGCACCCGCGAGGCCTCGTAGCTTTGACCAATGCACACTTCGTTTGAGACATAGAGCAATGACATCCAGTCGAAGAGCTGCTGGTCCGTAGCTCTGGCCGGCAGGGCGGATGCCAGAAGTGAGCAGGCGATAAAAGCAGTGCGCATGGCGTTCTCCGAATGGATGGATGATATAAAGCCGCAGGAATGCGTGACGCTGTCGCCCGATACCGGGCGTCAACTTGGTGCCTGCGCGTGTCAGCGCTGATGTACGGGCGTTTTCTGGACGTTTAGGGACCGTATGAGGGCAATGCCGGTCGCAGGGCGCAGCACTCCGGCATATGACGCAAGTTTCTCGCGTGGAACAGAGGTCATCTCCCTTAAGGCGGAGAACGATGGGGGCGGCTTTTCCGCCCCTCACAACCGCGGTCATCCAATCACTCGGTCAACTTCGGCCATCTCGTCTGCATGCGTTCGTAGGCCCATCACGTCGCCCAGTGCAACGCAGTCCTCATGCCGGACACTGGGGTCACCGTATCCCCGGATGAGCTCACGGCGGCGCCTCTCCTCCTCGGCCGCGGCTACACCCTCAGGCGAGGACATGCGGAATGCCAAGCCCTCCTCAACTGCCCGATCGACAACGGGCTTTGGAAGAAAGTGGGCGCGTCCGCGACCGATGATCTGAGCCGGCCCGGAAGGTGAGGAAATAAAGCTCAGCGGCTTCACCACAAATGCCTCTTCCTCCGGAGGGCGGGAGTCGGAGAAAGGTGCATCCGGGAGCCTGATAATCTCGGCACCGCCCGGCATGGCCTCTGAGGCTAGGTTCTCCGCAAGTTCTTTCAACGGCCGCGAGATAAGCAACTCCGCAGCTTCGACCGCGGACAGCGGCGACGTGCGGGTGTCTGAAACCCAATCCTTTCGCACCCCCATCGCAGTGATCCGAGATAGCGCGCAGCGGTAGCCGTAGAGATCCATGGAGGTATCGAATAGGTCGGGCACCGCTTTAGCCAAGGCGTCTGCTACTACGCCAGCGACAACCTCGCGCGGGGATGCTGTGGCACGGCCTGCATCGACGCTCCCCGGCGGCCGGGTTGCGTTGTGCGCCGGCCAAAGCTTGATGTCTTCCGGCAAGACGGCGCGAAGGGCAGTAACCGTTTTCGCCAGTGCGGAGACCGCGCTGTCAATATCGTGAGCAAATTTAGTCGTCGTGATCCCGATCTTTTCGAGTTCCTGGGCACGCTTAAGCCGATCGTGCTTGTGGCGCTCGAAAGCGAGTCGTTCAGTGGCCGTGGAAATCTGCAAGTCGAGATCCTCAACCAGATCGCTGAGATCCGAGACTGAATTTTTCAGATCGCGGATCTCAACGCTTGCAGTGTCGATATCACCGCTCCGACCAAGGTTTTCCCTACGGTCAATACGCGCCTTCTCGAGCTTTGCTCCCGCGGAGGTGTGACGATCGAGAATTTCCCCGCGGCGCCCGACCAGATTGGCGATCTCAGTTTCGATGCCGGCGATAACTGTTTCCGGAGTCTTTTTCATTCTAGTCTCCTTGATGGTTAGTGGATGTGTCGCTGGCGCACGCCAGAGTTAGCGCTTGGCTACAGCAGCCTGGAAATCGGTGATCGCCGCTTTCAACACCTTGATACAGGCCTTTGCGCTTTCATCTGTTTCGAAAGCCAAATATTCTGCGAGCTTGGGCAGTTGCTTTGATTCCGGGGATTTGAGGATCTTGCGAAGGCGTTCTGCCTCAACCTTCCAGATGGCAGCTTTTACCTCAGACATCTGCGCCACCCGCCCGCTTAATCTCCGGCACAGTCGATCGCAGCTTTCCGCGGTTGGCCTTTTCTGCCGACGAAGATTTGTCGGCGGTAAACACTCCGGGGAAGTCCCGACCTAATGACGCCAGTTTGTCACCAGCCGCCAGCAGTACGAACTCGTTAACCGAGATTCCGGCCCGAGCTGCTCCATCGAACAGCGCGTCTCGAAAACCTTTCGTCACACGGCCGCCTGTCAACGACAGAGCAACGATCGTATTCTCGGATATCATGTCAGTCGTCATGGTTCCTTCCCCGCTAAGTGCAAGGGCAGGAAATCATGAATCACTGCGCAGGAGGATTGGAAACGTGCGGGGTTTTGTGACCCTGCAGAGCTGCCGGCCTGTGCGGCCGATCTCTCATGCCTACCAAGCTTGCCTTGAGGAGCATGGAAGGATCTAACTCCGACGCCCCTGGCTAGGCCGCTTGCCAGATCGCATTTATGGCGTCGATCGGCGGGTGGTCCCAGTTCGTGACCAGGCCACCATCAGCAATGATGACCGCGAGACGGTCATTTTGATCCATTGCAGACCTCACATGAGCATACACTTCTTGCGGGGTGTAGTCGGTATGGAGGTAAAATAGCGAAAACTGGAACTTATGATGTGGTCCGAGTTCCGCTATTCGGGCTTGGACGATACCGTAGTTCTGTCCCGGCGACATCAGGTCATAAGCAACAAAGAGATTGTATGCCATTTGAGATTTTCCGTAACCGCCCGATTGCTACCGCCGAGATTTTGCTTTGATGCGAGCGACGAGCAGCTCGTCGTCAACAAAGCTGTCGAGGAAGTCGTCCCATTCTTGGGGTGAGCGGCGGGCGTCTTTGAGCATCTGCTCCAATTCGTCCATGCCGTCGTCTGTCAGTGCGGTCACGGATTCGTCGTCTCCGGTGTACACGGAGATGATGCTGCCGTAGCTCAGATTATCATCGTTGGAGACGATTGCCTGAAGAAGCTCCGGGTCCTCTTCGAGAATTTCGGCAACAAATTTGATCGTACGGACGTAGGTGACTGCCGCCATCAGGCTGCCTTTGCGTCGACTGTGGTGATCGCCGACCAGTTCCACGGAAGCAGTTCGTCTAACCGATTGATCTTGTGATCGTGGATGCGATCGAGCACGTCAGCCAGATAGGCCTGCGGATCAAGTCCATTCATCTTTGCCGTCTCGATGATCGTCATGGCGCGTGCCAAGGTCTCCGCTCCCGTATCGGCTCCCGCGAAGAGCCAGTTCCGTCTTCCCACGCCTATCGGACGTAGTGCCCGCTCGGCGGCATTGTTGTCGATCGCGACGCGGCCGTCTTCGAGGAACAGACAGAGCGAAGACCATCGGCTCAATCCGTAGCGGAAAGCTGTCGCCAGATCGCTTTTGCCCGGAATGCGCGTGAGTTGAGCTTCAGCCCAGTGGCGGAATGCATCGACCTTAGGCTTGCTCTGCTTTTGACGCGCAGCAAGACGGATCTCAGCAGGCTGCCCGTTGATGCCACGCTCGATGTCGTAAAGCGCTCCGATGCGATCGAGAGCCTCTCGCGCAATCTCCGACTTGTTTGATGTCCAGATGTCGTGGAAGTCTCGTCGCCAATGAGCCCAGCAGGCGGCTTCCTTGAAGCGAGATCCTCCCTTTTCTCCAAGCGAGTATAGCTTGCCATATCCTTTGTAGCCGTCAGCCTGAAGGATGCAGCTTGATTGCTTGAGGTGGCGGTGCACGTGCTCTTCTTTCCAGTCAGGAGCAAAATAGTAGACTGCACCGGGCGGGGAAGTCCCCACCCATGGACGTTGATCGCGGACATACGTCCAGATCCTGCCCTTCTTCACACCCTTGCCCAACCCCTTGTCTCGCAGCGAGCGATCCAGCACTCGGATCGGGGTGTCGTCGGCATGAAGGAGGTCACTTGCCATAATCGCCGTTTCGATCCGCTCGATGAGAGGCTGAAGCACCTGCATGGCGCGACCACACCAATCAACCATCGTGCTGTCGGGAATGTCGGCGCCCATGCGGGCGAAGTTCTCGTTCAGCCGGTACAGTGGCAAATGGTCGTCAAACTTCGAGACCAGAATATAAGCAAGAAGGCCGGCGCCCGCCATGCTGCCCGGTATCGGGCGGCTGGGTGCTGCCACCTGTACCATTTTCTCGCAGCAGCGGCAGGACTTCTTCAGTCGAGCAACCTCGATGACTTTCATCTGCGCGGCGATCATGTCGAGGATTTCGCTGACGTCCTCACCGACAAGACGCAATTCACCTCCGCATTCCGGGCAGCAGGAGCCAGGATCGAGCTCTCGGCGCTCGCGAACCGCCTTGTCCGAGACGCGTGGGCGCCGGCGCATGATCTTTTCAGACGTATCCGCCAAGGGAACAACAGACGCCGCCTCATCAGGTTCATCGATTGGCGCCATACTGCCTTCAGCGGCGGCGATCAACAGATCCTCAAGCGCCAGTTCCAGCTGCTCGATTTCACGCTCAATCTTTTCGGAGGACTTGCCGAAGACCTGTTTCTTCAGCTTGGCAATGCGCAGCCGCAGCGTTTGGATTAACTGGTCATGCGCCTGCAATGTGGCCGACATCTTCGCGTTTTCCGCCTGCAAAGCGGCAATCATTGCCTTGAGAAAGGCTGGATCGTCCGGAAGATTTGTCGTCGCGCTAGACATGATCCTGACTACCACGAGTCAGGATAAATTTCCATAAAAACCAGTGGTTTCAGTGGGATAAAATCACCCGACACGGGCCGGTGGCGCACCCCAATCAGGACGACGCCAATCGATCCCTTCCCACAACATCGCCAGTTGGGCCGACGTCAGCCGGGCAGTCCCGTCGGATGCCGAAGGCCAAGGAAACCGCCCCTTCTGCAAGATCTTGTAATACAGGCAGAAGCCCTGGCCATCAAAATAGAGCAGCTTCAAACGATCGCCACGCTTGCCGCGAAAAGCAAAGACCGCGCCGCCAGTCGGCTTCTGACGCAAAACATTCTGCGCAAGCGCGGCAAGGCCTTCTACTCCCTTGCGCATGTCCGTGATCCCGCACGCAAGATACACCCGAACGCCGGTCCCAGGTCCAATCATGCTGCTTCCACTGCCCGGATAACCTGCGTCAGGGTGCCGGGCGCCACCGAACTCTCGAAGCGAAGTGTGCGGCCGCAGCTCAATCGTAGCTCGATCATCCCGCAGCAGCTCTCCCTGAGTTCAGGGACATCGGTCTGCACGGCATTCATATCGACTGGAATGAACAATGCATTCGCAGATGCCGACAAAAGCCCCTTCTTTTTGAGCTCGCTACGCCAGGCGTATATCTGCTGCCGCGTTAAATCGTGACGATGAGCAACCTCTGTGATCGTGGCTCCAGCAACCCCAACCGACATGACAATCGCAAGCTTGTCTTCTTCGCGCCACCGCCGTCGACGTTCCTGCCCAAGAATTTCAACGCGCATCGCAATCCTCGCCTAAGACACGTCGCTAACGACGTCGTTAAACACGTCTCTTAGGCCATCAGGGCGCTAGGCGGCAGGCGGTGCCAATCGGGCGGTTACGATTTTCCTGTACTGAGCCTTTGGACGGGTTGACGGGTCTCCACGTGCGATTAAAGTCTTAAATGCCTTCATGCTTAGCCGTCCTTGTGGCTTGGTTTGAGTTGGGGTGATGGTGCTGCAACACCATCACCCCGTAGCCTCCACGGGATTGCTGAGTCGGGCAAGCGGCATGAGCCGCAGTCCCCACAAATCACAGATTTTCCGGCGGCTTTCTACGAATCCTGAGAGTAGTTCCCAACACAGTTTCGAAAGACAACGATGAGCGAAGACCGAGTACTCGTCACTGATAGCCAAGGGAATGAAACGGTTATAGTAATCGTGGATCTGGCGAGCCGGCCTGACGTGAGTGGGGAAGGTGGGAAAACGCCGCCTGTTCCATTAACCCGGTACTTCTTAGAAGGCTTCCGCGGAACGTATGGTGAAGAACTTTTTTTGATGGATGACGGACGCCTTCGATCACAAGCATCTAGTCAAACTTATGTGTTTAAAAACGTCGGCTTTTAACACTGGGGAGCCACGACGTTTACGCTTTGCGCAGTGATCTATTGTAGTTTGAGAGCTTCTCAACCGGATTTTCACGATGTCCCTCTTAGAAGCAATCTCAAAGAACAAGGTCGCACCTATCGCAGGAATGGGTGCGCTATTATTGTTCATCTCTCTGTCTCCGCTAATGGATGAGACCATAAACGGTTTCAGAACCATCGCCGGATTTGCCGGCTTCGTTATCATCATCTCAGCCACAGCACTGGAGATGTGGTCGTATCTGGCTGGAATTAACAACAGCAAATTCTCTCGACTAGAGTTGATTCGTCTCGCACGAAAGGCAGCAAGAACCGAGTTGAGTGACCTCAGAGAGGAGGTTGAAGAAAAAGTCCAAGAACTAACCTCTCCGTTTGGTCCGGATGAACTCGAAAAGCTTAAGAATTCGGTAATCGAGAACCTCTCGGAACAAACACTCAGCAAGATTGAGGCTCACGTATCAAAAAAAGAGGCGCAGCAGGAAGTAGAAGGGCGGGACCTCCTTCTCAAGAGAGCAAAAATGTCTCTGAGAACGCGCATAAAGACAGAAATTGAGGATCTAGGCCGCAGAGCAAATCTAAATCTGATCATTGGGTCTTCGATATCATTGATAGGCATGGGCATACTGGCTTATTTTATTTACGTAACGAATGATGAGCTAAAAAGCAGCAGTGAGCTGAACGTACTTATACGCTTCCTCGCGAGACTGTCGCTTGTGATTGTCATGCAGGTATTCGCCTATTTCTTCCTGCGCTTGTATAGATATAGCATTTTCGAGATTAAATATTTCCAAAATGAATTGACGAACATTGAGCTATGGGTGCTCGCAGTTCAAGTCGCCGCTTCTGGTCAAGATAAGAAAACAAATTCCGACATTCTGAAGGACCTCACGAGAGTTGAAAGAAATTTTCGCCTAAAAAAGGGAGAGACAACGGTCGCGTTACAGCGCGAGGAATTCGAAGCGAGGTACGAGTCAGCCGTCATTGGGCAAGCCGAAAGGCTGATAGAGAAAACTGCAGCCATCTTCCGCGCTAAAGATAAATGAGTAAGTGCTAGGGTGACTTTACCGAAGTTCCAATTGTCGACCGTTTCGCTTGCTTTCACATCAGAACTCCTTGTGCCCATCTCAATACGGTGGCAGCCCTAAAAATTCGAAGTATCGCGACACGCGTGGATCCGTCCGTTTTCCATCTCGCAGCAGCTTCAACGCTACCATGTCACCGTGAACCACCATCTCAAGCGCTGGTGCTGAGATGCCCAGTGGAGACCCTGGCTTCGCTTGCCGGCCGATCCCAAACTCCTTACACCAACCGCGGAGCGTTTTCTCGTCCAGGCCAGTGTAATAAACTGCCAATTTCAGGTTGATGACCTCATCCCTTCTCATCAGGATGGGCCAATGCTCCGGATCATCATTCACGCGGTGCCTCCTTCGCGCTCGCACGCGGCGTCATAGTCCACTTGTTTATGGGCTCCGCCCAAACCCGCAAGGAGCTTAGCCCCTTGACCCATACCCTCGGCTCCGCCGACGGTGGGCACGTGCTCGCGGAGACGGACCGCTAGAGAAACAATCGATGTCCCGCCGTTACTTTGCTTTGGAAGAGGGGGATTGAGATTTTCATGATATGCGATCTGGATGCGGATCACGCGGATGAGGCTATCGGCGATCGCCTCTGCCTGATCGGCGCCAAAGAGTGGCTCCATGCGCTTCCGCGTCTGTGCCCGCAAGCTGTTGAGTCGAGCCGTGCGCTTCGGTGCATCAAGGCGCATAACCGCCCTCGCTACACCAGCCGTTGCGCCATGCGATCTGTGAAATGGAAAGGGCAAAACTTCCGCGGAAGATTTCCAATCCAGCAAAGAGAGCTGCTCAGACATTTCGGCGTTCTCCCTTAATCAAGAGGATCAACGTATGTGGGATGCGTTGAGACGACCACAGTTGCCTCCGGCTCAGGGATACGTTGAGACGACCTCGGGCGATCCGGAAGGGCCATTTTCAATACTCTAACCCGCTCTTGCCGCCGGTCGCCCCGCTCGTAATCGGCCACGACCAGGCCCAATTTCTTGAGCCTCTGAATGTCCCGTTTGGTTGATGAAATCGACCTACCGGTCCGAGATGATAGGGCGTGGTCTGTTAGTCGGCAGGTGCCATCGCGTCTTGATGTGTGAGACGCGATGCACCTCATGGTATCGTTCGACAGCTTATGGCGTGCAAGCTCCTCCCCCGCGATGTCGGTCCAGGTTGATATGTACTCCTTGGCGACTGCAGCTTTGGTAGGCCAGCGAAATGGAATAGCCCTTACATAAGGTAGTTTCCTCGGCCGGCCGGAAAAAACGAAGTGCCGTTCTGGTTCGCAGGAAACGACGAAATGCTGATGGGCCATCGCGCTCATTGAGCCTCCCTCCAGACCTTCAGCCCCCGTGACAAGGCAACCGCCTCGCAAGCCTCGACTGTCGTCAGTACGAACCTCTTCCTGGCGGCATCAACTGCGCTGCCGCCAGGGGGTCTCTGGGATTTCAACCATTTGGCCGCGGCGACAACTGCGGCAGAGTTAGCATTCGGTCCCTTGCTCATACGGCCCGCCCCGCAGCGCGATTCCGCTCCCATGCAATCAAATCATCCTCAAGAAAGAACTTTCGGCGGTTGATTTTCATCGGCTGAGGAAATGCAAGAACCTCGTTCTTCTGCCACCTGTGCAGTGTCATCTCGCTGATTTGATAGCGAGCAAGGACTTGGGGCCCGGTCAGATATTTTCGGTTGGTAGTCATCGATGCCTCCTGTGGTTCGACAAAGGCATCATTTTCATTTCGGGGAGGATTTCGACCCGCGATTGCGGTCAACTTTTGCCGCCGAACGCGGGGTTTTCTTGCGCAAAACTTTGTTTTTCTTTTGATCCCGGATTGCTGACGCGATCGTTTTCTCCGAGGCAACTTGGCCGCAGTATATTTCCCACGAGTCCCGAATTAAGCACTGAATCAGGTAGCCATCTTTGTCAGAGTGCGGGTCCGGATTATCCGACATTCGGACCGTGCGCCAATGCAAGCCAAGCGCCTCACAGCAGATCTTGAAGATGTCAAACCACAACAGGTTTCTGGCAAGCGTATCGCCCTCGGAAGTCGCCGGTCTTGTAATAGCAATACGATGCCTCAAGCCGTGAGCAATCAGCCGATGTTGCTCTTGGTAGCGCTCGAGCACCGCGATCGCATTAAGGATATCGCGCTCCTCTCGCTCAACCTCGGACAAACCGTCATCATAAATAGAAGAGGCATTGCCATCCAATGGCTCGGCGTCAGATCCGATCTGCGGGGCAACATGCTCAAGAGCCTCTAACAATATCCCTTTCGCGTCGGAAAGGATTTGTGCTCGCTTTCGCTGCATTCCTTCGGCTGCTTCGGTGATGGCGCGAACATCCTGCCGGTCCAGGGATTCAAACCGCCACAATGCGCTATCAAACCTGTTTCGAAAGAATTCGAGATCGTCATCGCGTCCTTGGCTGCGCGTCCGGAGCCCCTGGAGGATGCAATTCACCGCAATTTGGCTCCTTCCTTCCGTGTCGAGCATTTCAGTCCGCTGAGCCTGTCCCGTCATCGGCCCTTACCCTCGAATAGTGAGATGACATTGTCCGCGGGAGCATCGACAAGAGAGGCCACGTGAGCTGCCCAAGTAAACAATGCGCGCCGTTTCTCCTCTGCGTATTCGTAGCGATTATAGACTGCGGCAACACCCTTAATGGAGCCGCTCTTGTGGTTGAGAACGGCTTCTACAACATGTACGGGTTGGCCCAGTTCCGCCATGCCAGATGCGCAAGTGCGCCGGAGATCATGGAGACGCCAAGGAGCTATCTGCAGTTCGAAATCCGTCTCTCCCCGCCCCTCGGCTTCATCCCTGGCAATATCGGCCATCTTGGCATCAAGTAGCGCCTTGGATCGTGAAAACCCGCTGACGCCGGTTTTGCCTGTAGTGGTCAACACGAAATCCGCTTCACCCTTTACCCTTGGCAGGCCCTTGAGGATTTCGACCACCGCCGGCGAAAGCGGAACGACATGCGCCTTTCCATTCTTCGCCCGCTCCTTCGGGATCGTCCATGTCGACGCATCTCCACTGAGATCAAATTCTGACCACCGAGCGGACGCGACTTCATCTCTGCGCTGCCCGGTCAGGAGCAACAGTTTCACCATGGGACCGAAGGGCCAGCCGATCTTTTCGGAAGCCAGCCATACCAATCGGATTTCATCCCGGGTGAGGGTACGGTCACGGGAAACGACCTCCCCCGGAGCGGCGACATTCGCCACCGGCGAAACCGCGATGGCGTCGCGCTCAATGCACCAGTTGAAGAAGCGCCGCAGAATTGCATGGACGCGATTTGCGGAGATCGGGTGGCTTTCAGCAATCTCATCGAGGAGGTCGATGATCTCCCGCCGCGTGATGTCGGCAAGAAGTTTGTGCTGCCACCGCTTCCGCAGATAGAGATTGACGAAGCGTTCCGTTTCACGGGCCGTGGATTCACGGTTTCGCTGCTTCACATACCTCGTCAGAAATTGATCGAGTTGGACAAGTACGAGATTGGAAGGGTTTGATCGTGCTGCGGCCTCCGACAGCTTCACAGCCCCCGGATCCTTCCCCTCAGCAACGGATCGGAGCGCTGCACCGGCAAGCTCCCGCGCCTTCGCGAGCCCGAAGAGCGGATAAGTGCCGACCGTCATCTTTCGCGGGCGTCCACCAAATCGATACCTGATCGCCCACGACATCGAGCCGGATGGCTGAACGACCAAGTAGAGGCCGGGAAGCCCGCCGTCAGCGATTTCCTTGCGGGTGGCGCCGGGCTTTATTGCCTCGACTGATTTGACGGTAAGCGGCTTTGCCATTTTCTCTCGGGTAACGCCTCGGGGTAACACTGGGGTAACCGAAAGCGGTGATAGAGTGTGCTTCGTGATGATGCCATCACGATATAACATTCTGCGAAAATGGCAATAAAAACATACGGAAAGAACTGCACTGATGTGATGTCGCGTTAGGAAGCGGTGGCGATGCGCACATACTTCGTAATGATGGGGTCACGTGTTCGAGTCACGTAAGCGGCACCATTTTTCTTCCACCGCATGCTAACAGTCTCCATTATAAGCCTCTTTTAATAACCTGCGTTCACCTTCAGCTTCGCCTGGACGCTCTCCAGGCAAGCTTCAGCAGGTGGTGGGCTTCTTCTCCCAAGACGGTCGGACTGCCACTTGCGCTCGCATGAGCGACCGATGTCGATCGAGCGCGAGCAGCCCAGCAATTAGGAGGATCTATGAGGATATCGCTTCTGAGTACCGTACTTTTCACCCTTACCATGTCGCCCGCCCAAGCCAAGGATTTCCCTCTGGCCTCATGTAGCGGATGGAACGGAACGCTGGTCAGCAGGACCGGGACCGATTCGAGCACTGCGGTTATGGAAGGGAACGTCAATCAGGCCAACCTCCAGGAATATTGCGAGCGAGACCCGGGAGGCGAGACGACCGCACATGGAGGGAAATTGACTGTAGAGCAGTGCGTGGCGATGTACATGAAACAAAATGGGAAGGACACTTACCGTTCCACCGCCAATTGCCGCAAGGGCACCCTGTCCTTCTTTCCTGCTGGCGGAGAACCGCTGCGCGTCACTTTCCCATTGCCAGAGGATGCAGATGTGTCGTGCGCCTCAGGCATGCCGCCGCTGATCGAGCAGTTCACGATGCTCTGCCCTCGGGCGGCGCGAAAGTTCAAAATGATCGATGGCGAATGAAACGATGGCTGTCTCGGTACTGCCGATAAACTTCCGTCGGCCTTGAAAAACACGAGGATCTGCGTCAGACCGTGAGTAACAGCGCGAGAATTCATAGGCGAACTGCTGGGCATTATACCGAAGATAGAAGTTGCAAGCTTAGGGCGTCGCCTGTCGGCATACGTCTTAAAGATTGGCGCCAACCTGGCCGAGTGTAAAATAATCTGAATGTAGCGTTTCATTCACGCTTTCCTCCGATGCCAATTGCCCCATGGGTTTATCGCGGCTTTTTACTGGCGGAATAATATTATCTGTGTACGCTACAGTACCGGAACTGCTGTGACCGGAGGGACGTTGTTCCGCCTGGATCGCGCAGAGGGAGTCTCCTGTCTCCGCGCGCACCCCTTTGTAGCCTGCGCGATCCAACTTTTTCTCTCAGCTTCAGTCAAAACTCTGTAGATGATCTTCCCTTTAGCGCCAAAAGACACGCTTTTCTTGTACAGCTGTTCAAGTCAAACTTTGTCGGGAACTTTCGCAGGACGCTGTTGTTTTCCTGGCGGGCCGCACGCGGCAGTCTTCTGCCCTGCTACACCCCTATTGGCAGTCGTCGTGCGGTCCCACCTTCGCGCTCTTGGGTGGAGCCCCGCAGCCGTGACAAATCCATAGAGCGCTGTGAAACCAACGGCGCGTTTTCTCGTTCAATGGCGGAATGGCTGTCGGGAGAATGCTGGATGAAGCTGGTGTCGTTCCACTATGCAGGGCCGAACGAGACCCTCATCTTCATCAATCCTGAGCACGTTGTTGCCGTTCGACCGTTCCCGAACACCACACACATCTATGTTTCAGCGCTCCAAAACCATGGAGGCCCCAGTTATTATCCCGTCAGAGAGACGATCGATGACGTGGTCAAGCGACTGATCAGTTAAGCGAGCGCTAGTGCCAATGCTATTCCATGAGGTCACGGCTGGAACGGCGGGTTCCGGTCACACCCGCCGTCGCATTGCAGGCAAGGTGTCGCGGGTCTAGGTCGCCACCTGCCTCGGTTGTGTCAGACGCCTGCCGACGGTCTGACCGGGCAACTCGATAAACTTGTAGCCTACGAAGGATAGGGCATAGACGGCGGGGATGGTGACAATCAGCGTCGCCAGCCAGCGAGCGGGATTGCTGAGGTCGGTATTGCCGATCAGCCAGGCGATCACCGGCTGCATGATCAGCAGGTGAATGAGATAGGCGCCGAAGGAAAGTTCCCCGAGATTTCGAAAGAAGCTGTTGCCGAGCACCGCATTGACCGCGCGCGAATAATGGCCGGCGGAACCCGGAAACCGATCGGCATGCACCAGGACAAAGAATAGCGCCACGATCCCGACGCGCACAGTTTCGTGCAGCACAGTCACGTCACCGCCGACAGGGATGAGGACCAGCAGAGCCGAAATCGCAAAAGCCAGGTAAGCTCTGCCCTGCGACATCCATAATGCACCCGCGAGAAGCATGCCGGCGGCGAAGATGTGCATTTTCATCGGCAGAAACGACGGCATCGGGAAGCGAAAGCCCAGGTGATGGATCACCCAGGCGGCAATGACCGCCAAGCCGACGGTGACGAGCATGCCCTTCAGCCAGCCGAGCCGCCCGAGGACGATCATGATGAAGGGCAAAGCCGCATAGAATTGCATTTCCAGGCCGATGCTCCAATCGGGCAGCGCCGTGCGGAAGGCATGGGCCGGCGACAAGCCGAACAGGAAGGAGAGATGCATCAGGTAGTTGGTCAGGCCATCGTCCAGATAGCGGGATGCGGCTTGCGGCGGATTGCCGTTGAACGCATCGATGACCATCCTTGCCTGATAGATCTCGGACCCGGCGATGAGAGCAATCACCAGCATGACGTAGTAGAGCGGTGCGATGCGGAAGAAGCGACGCGCCCAGAACACCGCCCACGTCTGCGGGCTCTCCCATGGCTCCCTGCCCTTCCGCCGCTGATAGTGAAACACCATCAGGAAGCCGGAGAGCATGATGAACAGGTCGACCCCGAGCTCCGGATCTCCGATAACAGGCACCTTGAACCCCGTCAGGATGTGGGCATGGCCGATCAGCACCCATAGCGCTGCCAAACCACGCAAACCATCCAGACATTCAATGCGTCTGCCGCCTTTCATCGCGTCCATGAGATACCTCTATCCATTCGTATCCGCGGGCAGGGTTAGCATCTTCGACGGCAACCGGATAGTGTTGAGTAAATTTTTATGGGCTTCGGCACAACTTGCGCGGGTTGACAGTCGATGAAGGGCTGGCGGCGTCAGGCTGCCCATTTGCGTCCATTCGACTGCGAAATATTGGAAGGAACATGCCGCTGCCGAACCGGTTTCCCCTTGAGACAACAAGGATGGAGAAGACCATGTCCTGTAAACTCATCGCAATATCCCTCCTTTCGATCGGTCTTGCCGGCTCGGCTCTGGCCCAGACAGCCGGTGGGGCGAATTCCAGCGGGCGGCTTTCGGTGGCGCCCATTATCGGCGGCTCGGGCAATACAGGCGCGGGTTCGGCTGGTACCGGCTCCGCCGGCACGGGCTCGGCGGGCACGGGGTCCGTCGGCACCGATCCCGGCACGACAGGCAGCACCACCGGCAATGGCGGCGTCGATCTCAACAGCGGCCGCAGCACGATCAATCCGGGTGGAGTCAATCCGGACCTCCAGCAGACGCCCGGCTGCACCGACGGCAGCGGCTCGCTCAGCGAGGCATGCCAGCAGTGAGAATAGCGGGCGCCAGTCTGCCGAAAGAATGAGCCCGGTCATGATGGCGCCGGGCCTTCATTTAACTGCCGCCGCTGACGTCGCGCAAAATGACGACCGCCTAAGAGAATTGCTTTACCGGCCGGCATTCCGGTCGTACAAGAACAGCATCCCTCCGCACATGGTGATCGCCGCACCCAGCCAGCCTGCCGATATTTCCGGCGTCCGCGGAGCACCCGAAGAGGACCGTCATGTCGAATGCAGCGCACCGCTCGAACCGCGTGCTTGTCGTCGCGACCATCATGGTGGCGACATTCATGGTCGCCATCGAAGCGACGATCGTGGCGACGGCAATGCCGCGCATCGTCGGGCAGCTCGGCGGCTTTTCCTATTATAGCTGGGTATTTTCGGCCTTCCTGCTGGCGCAGTCGACGACGACGGTCATCTACGGCAAGCTCTCGGATATTTTCGGACGCAAGCCGGTGCTGATCGGCGGCATCCTGATCTTCCTCGCCGGCTCTTTGCTCTGCGGCTTTGCCTGGTCGATGATGTCGCTGGTGCTGTTCCGGCTGCTGCAGGGGCTCGGCGCCGGCGCGATCCAGCCGGTGACGATGACCATCATCGGCGATCTGTTCAAGCTCGAGGAACGCGGCCGCGTGCAGGGCGCAATGGCGACCGTCTGGGCGACATCGGCCGTCGTCGGGCCGCTAGCCGGCGGCATCATCGTCGACAATATTTCATGGGCCTGGATCTTCTGGATCAACCTGCCGATCGGCATCGTCTCGATCGTCGCCTTCATGATTTTCCTGAAGGAGGACGTCGCGCACAAGCAGGCGAGGATCGATTATCTCGGATCCGTGCTGTTTTCGATTTCGATCGTCGCCCTGCTCGTCATGCTGACGGAAACCGAAGCGAGCGCTTGGATCCTGGTGTCGCTCTTCGCCGTCTTCGTCGTCGCGGGGCTCTTCTTCCTCGCCCAGGAGAGGCGGGCGCCGGAGCCGATCATTTCGATCGCGCTCTGGAGCCGCCGGCTGATCGCGACCAGCAATGCGGCGACGCTGCTTGCCGGCATGGCGCTGATCGGGCTTTCCACTATCCTGCCGATCTACGTGCAGGGCGTGCTAGGACGCACCCCGATCGTCGCCGGCTTCACGCTGACAATGCTCATCGTCGGCTGGCCCTTGGCGGTGATGCTCTCCAGCCGCTTTTACCGGGCCTTCGGCATTCGCCGCACACTGCGCGTCGGCAGCCTGATGTTTCCGTTCGGCGCCTGCTTCCTGTTGTTCCTGACGCCCCAAAGCTCGCCGGTTCTGGCCGGCGCCGGCTCCTTCTTCATGGGCTTCGGCATGGGGCTGATCAGCCTGACGAGCATCGTGCTGGTGCAGGACAGCGTCGAATGGTCGATGCGCGGCAGCGCCACGGCCTCGATCATCTTCGCCCGCAGCCTTGGCAATACGCTCGGCGCCACCGTGCTCGGCGCCATCCTCAATGCCGGCATCAGCCATTATGCGAGCGGCGAAACGGCGGCCTCCCTTCACAAGGCACTGAACCAGCCGACCGGGCTCTCGGCGCTCGCCGACGATCCGGCGATCCGCAGCATCTTCGACGCGGCCCTGCACTGGAGCTTCTTGGGCGTGGTCGTCGTCGCGGTGCTGACCTTCTTCACCACCTGGCTGATCCCCGTCGGCCACCGCCAGGCACGCGAAGAGCCGGCGGCGGCAAGCGAGGCGGCCTCGCATTGACACGGTTGCTCCTCACGGGGAGCGCCTGGCAGTTTGTTGACAACGTTTCCTCCGTCATGCTCGGCCTTGTGCTGCCTTGTGCCGAGCATCTGAGCACCGCGATTTCACGAGAACCATTTATTGTCAGGTACTTGTTCGACGTGCTCAGATCCTCGGCACAAGGCCGAGGATGACGTCGCCGGTATCCACGTAACTACGGAAACCGCTTCGTCCTTCTCCTGAAATAGCTTTAGCGGCGGTTGTCCAAAACCCGCAGGATCAGGTTTCGTCTTCCCTTGCGCGGGACGAGATCAATATCGCTGACGAGCTTTGCGCCGCCCTCGCGCCGTTCCAAGGTGATCTTGCGGCTGTGGAAGGCTTCCAGCTCGGCGCGATGCGCAACGCTGATGATGGTTGCCGCCGGCAATTCATCGATCACCATCTCCATCATCCTGTCCTGGCTCTTCTCGTCGAGTGCCGAGGTCGCTTCGTCGAGCACGATGATATCGGGGGTATGCAGCAGCAGCCGTGCGAAGGCGAGCCGCTGCTTTTCGCCGCCGGACAGGATCTGGTCCCAGGGCGCGTCTTCCTCGATCTTCTCGCTCAGATAATCCAGCCCCACCTTGGCAAGGGCCGCCTTGATTTCCTCCGGCGTCCAGCTGTCGGCGGCGCGGGGGTAGGCCACCGCGCGGCGAAGCGTCCCGGACGGGATATAAGGCCGCTGCGGCAACATGAACAAGCGCCGGTCGCCGTGGAAATCGACGCTGCCGTGACCCCAGGGCCAAAGACCGGCAATGGCGCGCACCAGCGTACTCTTGCCCGAGCCGGATTCGCCTGCCACGAGCACCCGCTCGCCCGGTGCGATCTCGACCTGGGCTTCCTTGACCACCGCGGTGCCGTCGTCGAGAGACACCGCGAGATCGTTCAAGTTCAGGATCGCATTGCCCTTGGTTTCACCGTGCCTGATGCGTCCCAGAACGTCGCTCTGTTCGGCGCGCTCGAGGCCGTCGAGCGACATCATCAGCGAGGCGACGCGTCGGGCGCAGGCATTCCAGTCGGCAAGGCGCGGGTAGTTATCGACCAGCCAGCCGAAGGCCGTCTGAACGATGGCGAAGGCGGAGGCCGCCTGCATGACCTCGCCAAGCGTCATGCCGCCTGCGAGAAATTTTGGCGCGCACAGCAGGAGCGGCACAACAGGAGCAATCAGCATCGACCCGTGCGAGACGAAGGTCGTTCGCATGTGCTGGCGCGCAAGCAGCGCCCATTGCTTGAGCACATTGGAAAATGTCTTGTCGAGGTCGCTACGCTCCTCTTCCTCGCCGCCGAGCAATGCGATGCTCTCGCCGTTTTCGCGCACACGGGTCAGCGTGTAGCGGAGTTCGGCCTCGACCTGGTTCTTCACCTCCGAGACCTGGACGAAATGGCGGCCGATGACCGCGATCACAGTCGAGGTAATCACGGCATAGAGGACCGCGGTGACGACGAGAAAACCGGGGATGGTGATGGTCGACCCGGCGACCGGCAGCGTGAGCGCCCCGCCGATCGTCCACAGCACGACGATGAAGGTCGAGGCCGACAGAAAGGCGGCAATGACGCCGGCGACGAAATCGACCGGTGCTTCGGTCGCGATCCGCAAATCCTCCGAGAGGCGCGCCTCGGGATTCTTGTGGTCGCCGTCGATAAGGTTCAACTGATAATAACGACCGTTGGCCAGCCAGCGCGTGATCACCGCCTTCGTCAGCCAGGAGCGCCAGCGACGCTGGATCATCATGCGAACATAGACTTGTGCGGTGACGAGGGCGACGCTTCCGAGCACAAGCGGCACGAAGACGGCGCTGAGATAATAGACGGTGCCGGCGTCGTGTCGCTCTATGGCGTCGAAGATCCCGCGGTTCCAGCGATTGATCCCATATTGGAAGCCGACATTCATGCAGATCATCGTCAACAGACCGATCGAGCACGGCCAGGCGAGCTTGTCGCCACTGCTGCCCCAGTAGCGGCGGGCGCTGATCCAGAAACGCCTCAGCAAATATCGCTTGCGCGCCTGCTCGGCCTCCTCGGGCGTGAGCTTCTGACTTGGTTCAATGACATCTTGCGGCGGCTCGACCTCGACAGTCGATGCCTTCTCCTGGCGCGTCTTTTCGGCACCGTCCTGCTCGGTGCCATCGACCGATTTCGGTTTGAGTGTAACGTCGGTCATGAGCACCATAACGGCGTACAAATCAGAAGGTTTCATGGCGGTGCGGGACACGGCGTCGGCGGCGCCGAAGGGCCACTGCCTTACTGTCGCCGTTAGGTCCTGCTTGCACCCAGGACATAGCTGTCGTTCGCCGCCTTCTGGACCATTGCGATGGCGATCGGCGGAAGGATGAAACTCCAGATGCCGAGCCAGGCAATCGAGATCGGATTTCCCTGGCCTCTGTCGCGGGCCCGCTCACTCAGCAGGTCGCCAAGGGTCATGACAAGAACCGGCAATCCGAGCGGCACGAGGATGGCGATCAGCATGGCCGCAAGCGGCGTGAGCAGGCGCTGCGACCGTGCGGCGCCCGCAAGCTCCCCGTGGATGCGATAGACCCAATAGGCAAGGTAGACGAAGGCGGCCAGCGCGATGCCGAGGACCAGAAGCGCCAAAAGCAGCGCGACCGGAGAACGGGCGACCTCGAAATCACCCGCCTGCAGCAGATTGAGCCCGAGCACCGTCAGGAAAATAAGGATCAGCGGTGCGACCAGGATGATGGCGACCAAGAGGGGTGATCGCCGCCGCGGTGCAAGCGGTTTGTGCCGAGGACGCGGCGGTTCATCGAAGGCGAGGTTTCCAGCCGGCACCAGCACTATGACGGCGAGGAGCAGGCAGGCCAGAAAAGCTGAAACAACGGGCACGGCGCCGAGATCGAACCCGTACAACCACGAGGCGACGGCCGGTGCAAAGGCTGAAATCAGGATCGTCGTCGACATCAGCGTCAGGACGCAGCCGAAGTCGATCTTGCCCGGCCGCCCACCCACCAGGAATATCGCGGCCGCCAGAGGATAGACAGCCCGCATCGCACCGACCACCAGGCCGAACAAAAACAGAAATACCGGCGATGCCCAGAGCGCAGGCGTCGGCAGCAAACAGACGGCTACGACCGCGCAGACGAGAACTGGCGAAATCAAAGCCGACCGACCATGGCGGCTCGCAACGACAAAGGCCAGGAAGGCGCCGACCACCCAGCCAAGGGTGGAGCCGAAATAGAAAATGCCGATTGTCTGCGCGCTGCTTCCCGCCATCTGCGAGATCACGGGGAAGACCGTGCTCAACCCTTGTCCGGCCATCGCCACAAGAAGCGACGACAAAAAGACCGCCCAATAGCGATAGGTGCTCAAGAATTCGGCCAGCTTCCATTCGGCAGCGGTGGAGGGTGCAGAGGTGTTTTCCATTGGTGAAACTTGCTCTCCATTCATGACCATCGCTCATCGCCGACGGCGGAGATCGACCATGCGCATCAAAGAGCTATTTCAATAGCTGTAACGGAGCATTCGCATCAACCCAGACGTTTGCCGACTTGGCTGCGGCACGGCACCGGAGCAGCCCTCCTCGGCTCAGGCGTTTTCGCTCACATTCTGCGGCAGAGATTGCAGCAGGGTCTGACGGGCGGAGCGCAGGTGGACGCGGCAGGCTTTTCCGATCGCTGCCTGGTCGCCGGATTCCAGTGCGGCGATATAATCCAGATGTTCGTGGATGGCGCGTTCGTTGCGCTCGCGGGCGGCCGTCTTGTTCCACTGGTAGTGATAGTGGAAGATGATGGCGATCGCATCGTAGAAATCGGCAATGAAGCGGTTCTTCGAGGCGCGGTGGATCAACAGGTGGAAGCGCTCGTCGAGGACCGAGAAGTCCTTGAAGCGCTGGTTGATGTCGGCAAGCATGGAAAGATGCTCCTCGCGCATGGCGGCCAGATCGATCCAGGCCTGATTTTCGCGCGAAAGCCTGCCGAATTCGGCGGCGGAGTGCAGCTCGAACATTTCGCGGACATCGGCAAGCTCGAGCGCGAATTCGCGGGTGAAGCCCTTCAGCGTCCAATGGCTGTTCGGCCGCTTTTCGATCAGTCCGAAGCGGGAGAAGCGGATCAGGAATTCACGCACGCTCGTTGTGCCGGTGCCGATCTCGCGGGCAAGCTCCAGCTCGTTGATCTGCATGCCGGGTGCGGCATCGTCGGCCAGGATGCGCCGCATGAAGCTGCGCTCGATGATGTCGTGCAGCGAATCCGTCTCTTCGGAAGGAAAGAGGTCGCGGTCGGTGGGCTCGCGCAGCACGATCTTCTGACGTTTGTTCCAGCGGATGATGCCTTCATCGCTGAGGCGGGTGAGGATGGCGCGCGCGGTTGAACGGCTGACGCCGAGCTGGGCTGCGATCTCCGGTTCCGACGGCAGCGCCGTATCCGTGCGCAGGGCCGCGGCATACCTGTTGTAGGCTTCCTTGAAGACCGTATTCTGCCTTGCCATCAGATCCCCCGCTTTCCGCCCGCGTGCCGGGATTGCCGTTCCGCTTCAACAGCGAAACGGCGCCCGACCGGAGCTTGTTGAAAAAACCATTAGCGTATTTCCGATCGTCTGCGGCGCATTGCCTCCCTCGTCCACAGGATCAATATTCCCGTTGACTTGAAAATGTTTATTGTAGATAAAAAACAAAATCAATCGCATTCGCCGATGCAGCGAGCGTTTCCTTCAGGGAGAAGAGATTGGACAAACAGCCTTGGATCATCCTGTCGGCCGGCGACAATGTCGCGGTCGCAACGGCCGCCATCGCCGAAGGTTCGACGGTTGCCGGCATTGCAGCCCGCCAGAAGATCGAGCCGGGCCACAAGGTGGCGATCGCGGATATTCCGCTTGGCTCCGCCGTGGTGAAATACGGGCAGGCGATCGGCCGCACCACCGCCGAGGTCAAGGCCGGTGACCATGTGCACAGCCATAATCTGCATTTTGAAAACGACCGTCTGGCCGCCACCGCCAATTCGGCGCCGGCAGAAGCAACCGCAGAGGACAAGGCGCGCACCTTCATGGGCTATCGCCGCGCCGATGGGCGGGCGGCGACGCGCAACTATATCGGCATCATCGCCAGCGTGAACTGTTCCACCACCGTCTGCCGGGCAATCGCCGACGAGGCGAACCGGACGATCCTGCCGCATTACGACGGCATCGACGGTTTCGTGCCGATCGTGCACGACCAGGGCTGCGGCATGAGCTCGACCGGCGACGGCATGAACGTGCTGCACCGCACACTTGCCGGCTATACCAGGCATGTCAATTTCGGCGGCGTGTTGATGATCGGCCTCGGCTGTGAGGTCAACCAGCTGACGCTTTACGGCCAGAGCGGTGCGGGCGCCTCGAAGCGCCACTTCAACATTCAGGATGCCGGCGGTTCGCGCCGCGCGGTCGAGCGCGCCATGGGCGTGCTGCGCGAGATCGCCGCCGATGTCGGCAGGGAGAAGCGCATGCCGATTTCGATCGGCGAGATCATCATCGGCCTGCAATGCGGCGGCTCGGATGGCTTTTCCGGCATCACCGCCAATCCGGCGCTCGGTGTCGCCGCCGATCTGCTGGCGGCGGCCGGCGGCACGGCGATCCTGTCGGAGACCTCGGAAATCTATGGCGCCGAACATCTGCTGCGCAGCCGCGCCGTCAGCGACGAGGTGGCGCGAAAACTCGACGAGAAAATCGCCTGGTGGGAAGATTACGTCGCGCTGCACGGCGCCTCGCTCGACAACAATCCGTCGCCCGGCAACAAGCGCGGCGGGCTCACCACCATCCTGGAAAAGTCGCTCGGCGCCGTGGCCAAGGGCGGCCGCTCGCCGCTGACGGCGGTCTATGGCTATGCCGAGCGGGTGACCGCGCCCGGCCTCGTCTTCATGGACACACCCGGCTACGATCCGGTTTCAGCGACCGGACAGGTGGCGGGCGGGGCAAATATGATCGCCTTTACCACCGGCCGCGGCAGCTGCTTCGGCTGCCGGCCGGCGCCGTCGCTGAAGCTGTCCAGCAATTCGGCGCTCTATGCCTCGATGGAAGAGGACATGGACATCGATTGCGGCACGATCGCCACCGGCGACGCGACGATCAGCGGCAAGGGCCGCGAGATCTTCGATCTGATCGTCGACACGGCCTCCGGCAAGAAGACCAAGAGCGAGATCTTCGGTTACGGCGATAACGAATTCGTGCCTTGGCATCTCGGCGCTACGCTCTAGATTGCGATGCTAAGCTGTTGTTTTTAGGCAATTCCCGGGGGGGCATGATGAAGACGAGACGGATCGGCAAGACCGGGCTTGAGGTGACCGAGATCAGCTACGGTGCAGCTCCCCTGGGTGGTCTCTACCGCGACTGCCCGCGCGATCAGGCGATGGAGACGCTGCAGGCAGCCTGGGACAGCGGCATCCGCTATTTCGATGTCGCTCCCTGGTACGGCCTCGGCCTTGCGGAACGGCGCGTTGGCGATTTCCTGCGCGATCAGCCGGATGGCGCCTATGTGCTTTCCACCAAGGTCGGCCGGCTGCTGAGGCCGGTGCCGACGGGTACCGTTCCCGACTATAGCTATGTCAATCCGCTCTCCTTCGACGCCGATTACGACTATTCCTATGACGGCATCATGCGCTCGGTCGAGTTCAGCTATGCGCGCCTCGGCCTCAACCGCATCGACATTCTCTACGTGCATGATATCGGCGTCTATACGCATGGCGCGGCGAAGAACGCGGTCTACCAGAAGCAGCTTCTCGATTCCGGCATCAAGGCGCTGGACGCGCTCAAGTCATCGGGCGCCATCTCTGCCTTCGGCCTCGGCGTCAACGAGGTGCCGGTCTGCCTCGACGTCATGCGCCATGCCGATCTCGACTGCATCCTGCTTGCCGGCCGTTATACGCTGCTCGACCGTTCGGCGGTCGCCGAACTTCTGCCGCTCTGCCGGCAGAAGGGCACATCGCTCGTCGTCGGCGGCGTCTTCAACTCCGGCATCCTCGCTACAGGCCCGGTGCCGGGCTCACATTTCGACTATATGCCGGCCGATGCGGACGTTCTTGCCAAGGTCGGCGCCATGGAGGCAATCGCCAAGCGTCACGGCGTGCCGCTCGCGGCCGCCGCCATGCAATTTCCACTGCGCGACCCGATCGTCGCCTCGGTGCTGATCGGCACGGCAAAACCGTCGAGCCTGACGCGCAACATGGAGACAGTCGAGCCGCCGCTAGCCGACGAGATCTACGACGAATTCGAACCCTATACGCTCACTGCGCCGCCGCTCGGCGCCGAAGCGGTCCGGGTCTGAGGGAGACAACATGCTGAGAGGTATTCATCCGCTGCTCGGGCCCGATCTGCTTCATGCGCTGAAGACGATGGGGCATGGCGACGACATCGTCATCGCAGACGCCAATTTCCCCGCGGGCTCGATGGGCCCACCGGTCATCCGCGCCGACGGCGTCAGCGCCACCGCGATGGCCGAGGCGATCCTGACACATATGCCGCTCGACACTTTCGTACCCGAGACTGCCTGGCGGATGGAGGTAGTCGGCGACCCGCAGGCCGTGCCCGAGGTCTGCGCCGAATTTCAGGAAATCGTCGCCCAGCGCGCCGGCGAGTTTTCGATCGTGCCGGTGGAGCGTTTCGCCTTTTATGCGATGGCGCGCAAGGCCGCCTATATCGTGGCGACAACCGAATTCCGGCTGTATGGCAACCTGATTTTGAAAAAGGGCGTCGTGCATCCGCACGAGGTCGATTTCACCTGATAGCTATTTTAGGTTATCGTAGTATTGGAATAAAATCAGATGCTTGGAAGGAGTTTTCCGTAGCAAAAAAGCTGGATTGACGCCCTTGCAATTTGATTGCGCCTCGGCTAGCTTCTGTCTGCAAATGTTTTTTATCGATAAAAACCCTCCGCCAGCGTTCAGCGGTCCGGTTTATTGGAGGAGAACGCATCCTGAGAGGAGAACTTTTATGAGCATCGTGAAATCCCTGCTGTCCCGCCGCGCCTTTACCGCGCTCGCGGGTGCCGCCGTCATCGCCACAGCGATGCCGGTCACGTCCTTTGCCGCCGACGTGACGATCCCGATCATCGTCAAGGACACGACGTCCTTCTACTGGCAGATCGTTCTGGCCGGCGCCCGCAAGGCCGGCAAGGATCTCGGCGTCAACGTGCCGGAACTCGGCGCCCAGGCAGAATCCGACATCAACGGCCAGATCAGCATTCTGGAGAATGCCGTTGCCGGCAAGCCGGCCGCCATCGTCATCTCGCCGACCGAATTCAAGGCGCTCGGCAAGCCGATCGACGAAGCCGCCAAGTCGGTTCCGATCATCGGCATCGACTCCGGTGCCGACTCCAAGGCGTTCAGCTCGTTCCTGACGACCGACAACGTCCAGGGCGGCCGCATCGCCGCCGACGGTCTTGCCGCCGCCATCAAGGAGATGACCGGCAAGGAAGAAGGCGACATCGTCATCCTGACCAATCTTCCCGGCGTCGGCTCACTGGAACAGCGCCGCGAAGGCTTCCTCGATCAGATCAAGACCAAGCATCCGGGTCTGAAGGTCATCGCCGACAAGTATGGTGACGGCCAAGCAACCACCGGCCTCAACATGATGACCGACCTGATCACGGCCAACCCGAAGCTCGTCGGCGTCTTCGCCTCGAACCTAATCCTGGCGCAGGGCGTCGGCCAGGCGATCGCCGAAAACAAGCTCGGCGACAAGATCAAGGTCATCGGCTTCGACAGTGACGACAAGACGGTCGGTTTCCTCAAGGACGGTGCGATTGCCGGCCTCGTCGTTCAGGACCCCTATCGCATGGGCTATGACGGCATCAAGACCGCGCTTGCCGTCTCCAAGGGCGAAAAGGTTCCTGAGAATGTCGACACCGGCGCAAACCTCGTCACCAAGGCGAACATGGCCGATCCGAAGATCGACGCGCTCCTGAACCCGAAGATCAAGTAAGACGACAGACGGGCCGCGCCGGCTCAAAAACCGGCGCGGCCTTTTCCATCCATGGTATGGTTCAGCAGGGATGGAGCAGACGCGACAAGAGGAGGAGAGGTCCATGATCGGACTGGAAGAGGTCAGTCATCGCCACGATGACAGCGCCACGCTGAAAGAAGCCAATCGCATTCCCGCCGGATCGCCTATCCTCGAACTCAAGGGCCTGCAGAAGAATTACGGTCATGTGCAGGCGCTGAAACCGGCGACGCTGACCTTCCTGGCCGGAGAGATCCACGCCATCGTCGGCGAAAACGGCGCCGGCAAATCCACCCTGATCAAATTGCTCACCGGCGTCATCACCCGCACGGCCGGCGAGGTGCTGTGGTGCGGCCATCCCGTCGGGCTGTCGACGCCGAACGAGGCGATCGCCCGCGGCATCAATGCCGTCCACCAGGAAGTGGTGCTCTGCCCGCACCTGACGGTCGCCGCCAACCTCTTCCTCGGCGACGAGGTCAACCGCTATGGCCTGATGCGCAAGAAGCAGATGGAAAAGATGGCGCAGGCGGTACTCGACGATCTTGGCTTCGGCCTGCCGGCCGGCGCGCTTCTAAGTTCGCTGACGATCGGCCAGCAGCAGCTGGTGGCAACGGCGCGCGCGGCGATGCGCGGCACGCAATTCCTGATCTTCGACGAACCCACCGCCTATCTGACACGCCAGGAATCGGCGCAGCTGTTCAAGCTGATCCGCCGCCTGCAGGGCGAAGGCGTGACCATCGTCTATATCAGCCACCGCATGGAGGAGGTCTTCGAACTGGCCGACCGGGTCTCGGTGCTGCGCGACGGCACGCATGTCGGCACGCGGCTGATCGGCGAGACCAATGATGCCGAGCTGATCGCTTTGATGATCAACCGCTCGATCGAGCAGATCTACCACAAGGAAGAGATCGCCTTCGGCGAGACGATCGTCGAGGTCAAAGGGCTTTCGGGTCCGGGCTTCGAGGACGTGTCGCTCAGCGTCAAATCAGGACAGATCGTCGGCCTCTATGGCCTGATCGGCGCCGGACGCAGCGAATTCGCGCTGGGCCTTTATGGGCGCCAGCCGAAAAGCGCCGGCGAAATCCACTGGATGGGCAAGCGCGTCGACATCCGGAACGAACGCACGGCCATGGAGCTCGGCATTGCGCTGGCGCCGGAAAGCCGGCGCGACCAGGGGCTCTGCCTCAATCAGTCGATCGGCCTCAATATCAACCTGCCGGTCTTCGGGCGCCTCAGCCACGGGCCGGTCATCAACCATGCGCGGGAATCGGCGAATGCCGACAATCAGATCCGCAATCTCAGCATCAAGACGCCGAGCCGGCGCGTTCCGGCCTCCAGCATGTCGGGCGGTAACCAGCAGAAGATCGTCATCGGCAAGTGGCTGAGCCACGGCGCCAGGCTGTTCATCTTCGACGAACCAACCGTCGGCGTCGACGTCGGCACCAAGGCGGAAATCTACCGGCTGTTCGCCAAGCTTCTGAAGGAGGGGGCGGGCATCATCCTGATCTCCTCCTATCTGCCAGAGGTCTACGAACTGGCCGACCGGCTGCACGTCTTCCGCGGCGGCAGGATCGTCGCCAGCCATGATTTCCACGCGGCGACGCATGAAGAAGTGCTCAGCGAAGCGATCGGCGTCTGAGCACGAGACAACAAAGAGATAGAGCATTTCCGCGGTTCGGAGAAAAACGGAAAGGCTCTAAGAGGGAGAAAATTCATGACTGCCACCCCCACCGAAATCGTCGCGCCGCCGCCGCGCCGGAAAATGAATATCCTGTTCGGCCTGACGCTGATCGGGCTCTTGATCTTCCTCTGGGTCGTGCTCGGCTTCGTCACCGCCAGCTTCTGGACGCCGCTCAACATCTCGAACCTGCTGCGTCAGGGGGCGATGACGGCGATTCTGGCGCTCGGCCAGACCTTCGTCATTATCACCGCCGGCATCGACCTGTCGGTCGGCGCCATCGTCGGCTTCTGCACGGTCATCATCGCCTGGCTGCTGCAGGCCGGCGTGCCGCTCTGGGCGGCGATCGTGCTGACGCTCGCCATCGGTGTGGCGATCGGCGCCTTCCACGGCTTCGGCATCGTCCATATGGGCCTGCCGCCGTTCATCATCACGCTGGCAACGCTGACATCGCTGCGCGGCATCGGCCTGCTGATCACCAACGGTTCGACGATCAGCATCACCGACGAGAGCTTCAGCAATTTCGCCCGTGCCGATTTCCTCGGCATTCCCAGTCTGTTCTGGATGGTCATCCTGGTGGCGGTGCCTTCCTTCGTCTTCCTGCATCTCAGCCGCTGGGGCCGCTATCTCTTCGCGGTCGGCTCGAATGCGGAAGCCGCGCGCCTTTCCGGCGTCAACGTCAAGGGCATGATCTATCTCGCCTATATCCTCTCGGCCGGCTTTGCCGCCTTCGTCGGCGTGCTGCTCGCCTCGCGCATCGCGATCGGCAATGCGACGCAAGCCGACGGCTGGGAACTGCAGGCGATCGCATCCTCGGTCATCGGCGGCACCAGCCTGTTCGGCGCGGTCGGCTCCGTGCACGGCCCGCTGATCGGCGCCTTCATTCTCGCCACCATCAACAACGGCGCCAACCTTCTGAACGTCAACTCCTTCTGGCAGCGCATCATCACCGGACTGCTGATCATCGTGATCGTGTTCTTCGACCAGTTGCGCCGCCGCAAGAGCAGCTGAGCAGCGAGAGAGAGCGGCCTGCCCCTCATCCGGCTGCCGCCACCTTCTCCCCGCTCGCGGGGAGAAGGGACCAGGCCGCAACCTCTCGGTCCCTCGCCAATGTCTCGCTGGGCACGTCCCCTCGCCCCGCAAGCGGGGGTCCGCAGGACGGGTCGAGACGAGTGGCTCGACCCTGGTAAGGCTAGGGTGAGGGGCAGCTATCCGCCCGAACCGAACAGCAGTTGGCACGACACAGAGTAAAGAACGAAGAATGCGAGACCCGTCATGAAAGCAGTTGTTTGCCGCGAACCCGGCGTACTCGACATCGTCGAACGCCCATCACCTTCCGCACCGGCGCCCGGATGGGTGCGGCTGGCCGTCAGCCATGTCGGCATCTGCGGCACGGATTATCACATCTACGAGGGCAAGCACCCTTTCCTCGAATATCCCCGGGTGATGGGGCATGAGATCTCGGCGACGGTGATCGAGGCCGGCGACGGCGTGGCGCTTACGGCCGGCACGCCTGTCATCGTCAACCCCTATCTCTCCTGCGGTCAATGTGTCGCCTGCATCAAGGGCAAGCCGAACTGCTGCACCAACATCAAGGTCCTCGGCGTCCATACCGATGGCGCCTTCTGCGAGGAGATCTCCGTTCCGGCAGGCAATCTCTATCCCGCCAAGGGCCTCAGCCTCGAAGCGGCGGCGACGACGGAATTTCTGGCGATCGGCGCCCATGCGGTGCGCCGCTCGCTCGCCGGCGCCGGCGCGCGCTCGCTCGTCATCGGCGCCGGGCCGATCGGGCTCGGCGCTGCGATCTTCTCGCGCATCGCCGGCCATGACGTGACGCTGCTCGATACCAGCGCCGAACGGCTGCAGATGGCCGCCGAACGCTTCGGCTTCACCTCCGGCATCGTCGCCAACGAGGCGACGGCCGAGGCCGTCAAGGAAAAGACCAATGGCGACGGCTTCGACGTGGTCTTCGACGCCACAGGTTACGGCCCGTCGATGGAGAAAGCCTTCTCCTTCGTCGCCCACGGCGGCGCGCTGGTGCTGGTCAGCGTCGTCAAGGACGACATCCGCTTCTCCGATCCGGAGTTCCACAAGCGCGAGATGATGCTGATCGGTAGCCGCAATGCCACTCGCGCCGATTTCGAGCACGTGGCGGATTCGATCGCCAAAGGGCTGGTGCCGGTCGACAAGCTGATCACCCACCGCACGACACTCGCCGACGCGCCGCGCGATGTGGCCCGCTGGGCGCATGAGAAGAGCGGGCTGATCAAGGCGGTGATCAGGGTTGGTGGGTAGGTAGGACGTGTATCATGCGCGCGGAGTGCTGCGCGTGGATACTCGGGTCAAGCCCGAGTAGGACGGAGTATGAGGCGGCTGCAGCGAGAGGCGGGACGTCCGGAGGAATTCCAGCAAAATGCGAGCGGTTTTGGGTGGAACTCGCCTAGGCAAACACGGTAACTGCAAAAGCCACTGGGTTTGCGGTACCTGCCGCACAGGCTCCCCCACTCTCCATCGTGCTCGGGCTTGACCCGAGGACCCATGGCCGCAGGCGCTCCATTCGCGTTCCAAACTGCAACCGTTTGTCGTCAACAGTGCAGAAACCGCTAACACACCGCCGCAATCGCCCTGCTCATCTCCCTAACCGCCGCGGCATCCGTCCGGTTCGCACTTTTCGCCTCGAAACCAAAAGCCACCGCACGCGGATCGCGGCTTTCGACCGGCGAGCTGCAGGAGCCGTGGACCTCTCGGGCTCCGGTCGCACGGAGAATTTC
Organism: Rhizobium sp. NLR16a; assembly: GCF_017948245.1. Lineage (NCBI taxonomy): Bacteria > Pseudomonadati > Pseudomonadota > Alphaproteobacteria > Hyphomicrobiales > Rhizobiaceae > Rhizobium > Rhizobium sp. NLR16a. The sequence continues at coordinate 3,639,749 of NZ_CP072865.1, forward strand.
GCCGACATTGGCAGGGCGGACGCCGCTGCCAGGCATGATCGAGATGCGGCCGGCCGCTTTCTCTGAAAGACGCTTCAGCGTATCGAGGCCGTCGGCCGCCTTCGGCGCGCAGCCGGAGGTCAGGATGCGCTCAACGCCGAGTTCGATCGCCTGTTCCAGCGCCTGATCGGCATCCGGCACCAGGTCGAAAGCGCGGTGCAGCGTCGAGCCTAGGCCGGCGGCATGCGCCTTCAGACGGTGGAGCAGCGGCAGGTCGAGCGTGCCGTCCGGGCGGTTGGCGCCGATGACGACGCCGGCGAGGCCGGCTGCGCGCACCGCGTCGATATCGAGCATCATCGCCTCCTCGTCGACGCTGTCGAAAATGAAGGGGCCGGCGTGCGGGCGGATCATGGCATAGACCGGAATCGGCGCCCGGGCGGCGATCCGCATCAGGCTCGGCAGCGGCGTCAGACCGCCGAGCTCCAGCGCCGAGCACAGCTCGATGCGGCCGGCGCCGCCTTCGATTGCGGCGGCAAGGCCCGCGGCGCTGTCGACGCAGACTTCCAGTAAAATCGTCACGCTGCCGTCTCCCTGGCCCCGTCGACCTGCTTTGTGATGGGCGCGGCAGATTCCGAGGTGATTTTGGCGGCCGCCGCGATGATCATCTCGCAGGCATCGGCAGCGGCTTTTCGATGGTTGAAGGCGACGTGATAGGACATCGGCAGATGCTCGTCGAGATCGACGATGCGCACCTTGTCGGCGATCGGCATGGCGCTGACACGGCCGAGGAAGGAGACGTAGCCGTGATTGGCGACGAGATCGACGATGACAGGCAGCGAATCCGCCGCGGTGATATCCCGGCTGCGCAAGCGCCGGTCGGGTGCGCTCGCTTCGCTGAAGGCCATGGCGGCGTGGCCGAGACCGGTGCGCGGGCTCGGCGTGCAGATCGCATGCGCGGCGACGAGTTCGGCGACTGTGGTTTGGGTGCTTTGCGGCGGCGCGATCGCCACCATGTCGGTCTGCAGCAATTCGCGATGCCGGAAATGTTCCAGGCCGAAGACCGAATCCAGGACGGCGACGTCGATGCGGCCGCTCTTCAGCGCCTCGAGCAGGTCGTCGGCGGTCATCGAGACCAGCGAAATCGCGTTGTTGCTGCGGCGCGCATTCCATTCGGAGACCAGCAGGCCCAGGCAGCGCGCCACCCAGCTTTCCGATCCCGTCGGGATGATCGAGCCGATGCGCAGCGACCGCGCGGTGCGGCGGTAGCGCTCGTCGGCGGCCGATTTCAGATCGTTCCATGCCTGGCTGATCGCCATGAAGATCTGGTAGGCGCGCCTGCCCTCCTCCGTCAGCACCGAGCCCTGCGCCTGCCGCTCGAACAGGCGGCGGCCGAGAAATCGCTCCAAATTGGCGAGCTGCAGCGAAAGCTGCGGTTGCCCCAAGTGAAGGCGGCGGGCAGCGCGGTTGATGCTGCCCTGGTCGGCCACCTCGAGAAAGCGCTCGATCGCAACCACCTTGACGGGGATGCGCGACGCCCAGGCCTCGGCCGTCCCGCTGGCGTCGTGGCCTGCAAATTTGCCGAGTTCGCCGATCGCGACGGTAATCGGCTGCAGGCCTTCGAGCAACCCGCCGGCGGCGATCAGCATCACCAGTTCGCCGGAAGCGCGTTCCGTCAGTTTCATCGCCAGTTCGGTCTCGGCATTACGGATTGCCGCAGACACGGTGGACGGCGACAGCTGGAAGCGGCGCGCGGTCTCGCGGACTGAACCTGAGGTCAGGACGTGGTGCGTTATGAACAGGGCGCCGAGATGCAAAAGGCGGGCTCCGGAAAGCGCTGGAAGAACCGGACGATATGACGTGTTCGCGAAAAAAGATATCCCTGCCCCGGGAGAGCGGGGCTATCGTCACCTTCATAACAAGGCGGGCGGCGGAATTCCCGCAAACGAGCACCGGACCATCGTGGGAACACGCAAGGGGACAAAAACAAATCGCGCCGGCCTTGGAAAAGGGAATGCATTTCCGCGCGCGGAAAGAGGTTCGCCGTCATAATCGTCGGCGCGACCGCAAATACTGGAGGGGGCTTGCATCGATTTTTCGGGCGGGCACGCTATTTCCATGACGCACGCAATTCGGATGATGGCGGCCTTACCGCCTTCGCCGGCGGATTTCCTGCGCGCAAGCCTTGCCGGCTTGGGCCTCATCACGGTGTTTAAAAGGGGATATTCAATGCTGAAGAAACTCGCACTTGCCGTTTCGCTCTCCGCCTTCGCAGCGGGCGCGGTTCAGGCCGCCGACGTCGTCGTCTCGTCGAAGATCGACACGGAAGGCACGCTGCTCGGCAACGTCATCGCACTGGCGCTCGAAGCCAACGGCATCAAGACGCAGGACCGTATCGCACTCGGCGCCACACCGGTGGTGCGCAAGGCGATCACCGCAGGCGAAATCGACATCTACCCAGAATATACCGGCAATGCCGGCTTCTTCTTCAACAAGGCCGATGACGCCGCCTGGAAGAACATCGACCAGGGTTACGAGCTGGCGAAGAAGCTCGACTACGAGGCCAACAAGATCGTCTGGCTGACGCCGTCGCCGGCTAATAACACCTGGGCGCTCGCCGTGCGCAATGACGTCGCCCAGCCGAACAAGCTGAAGAGCCTGACTGACTTCGGCAAATGGGTCGCCGGCGGCGGCGCTGCCAAGCTTGCGGCTTCCGCCGAATTCGTCAATTCGGCCGGCGCGCTGCCCGCCTTTCAGACCACCTATGGCTTCCAGCTGAAGCCCGACCAGATGGTCGTTCTTTCCGGCGGCGATACCGCGGCGACGATCAAGGCGGCGGCCGACCAGACGAACGGCGTCAACACCGCGATGGTCTACGGCACCGACGGCGCGATCGAAGCGGCCGAGCTCACCGTTCTCGAAGACGACAAGAACGTGCAGCAGGTCTATGCGCCGACCCCGATCATCCGCGAAGAGGTGCTGAAGGCCAATCCGAAGATCGAGGAAATCCTCTCGCCGATCTTCAAGAGCCTGAGCGCCGACGAGTTGCGCAAGCTCAATGCCAAGATCCAGGTGGACGGCGAGCCGGCAAAGTCTGTTGCCGAAGCCTATCTCAAGGAAAAAGGCTTCCTGAAGTAATCATTGCCGCTCCGCCCCGTCGCGGGCGGAGCCTCCCCTGACGACAGGGTCGGCCAGACAGGGTTGGATTGATGGAAGAAAGCTCAACGGTCCGCAGGCTGGATCGGCTCGGCGTGGTTCTGGTGGCGGGCGGCATTGCGGCGACGGCACTGATGCCCTTCATCTACGTCAAGGCGAACCGCATCGCCGCCGGCAAGCCGATGCTGCTGATGCAGCTTCTTCCCCAGCCCTCCGTCATCATCCTGACCGCCCTTCTCGTCCTGACCGCCCTCGCCACCTTGTTTCTCCGAAATGCCATGGCGCGGCTCGTCATTGCCACCCTTTGCCTTGCCGCACTGATCGCTGCGATCGGCCTGGTCTCGACCGCGGCGACGCCGCCCGGCAGCACGGTGGCGCGCATGACGCCCGGCGGCGGCTTTTGGGTGCTGTTCGCGGTGATCGGGCTCATCATATCGGACGCGCTGGTCAAGATCCGGCTGGCGCCCTGGATGCGGGTGGCAGCGCTTGGCGTCTACGCGGCGCTGCTCTTCGCCTTTCTCGCCTCCGGCCTGCTGGACAGCCTCTCGATCATGAAGGAATTCTCGACGCGGTCGGCACAGTTCGAGACCGAGGCATTCTCACATCTGCTGCTGGCGCTCGGCTCGCTCGTTATCGCCATCACTCTCGGCCTGCCGCTCGGCATTCTGTGCTTCTGGGTGCCGAAGCTCAGGGCCGTCGTGCTGCAGGGCCTAAGCCTGATCCAGACGATCCCGAGCCTGGCGCTCTTCGGCCTGTTGATGCTGCCGCTCGGCTATCTCGCCACCCATGTGCCGCTTGCTGCTGCCATCGGCATTCGCGGCATCGGCACGGCGCCTGCCTTGATTGCACTCGTGCTCTATTCGCTGCTGCCGATCGTCGCCAATACCGTCGTCGGCCTGCAGGGCGTCGACCCCTCGGTGCGCGATGCCGCCGCCGGCATGGGGCTGACGCGCCGGCAGATCCTCTTTGGCATCGACATGCCGCTTGCCTTTCCGGTCATCCTCACCGGCATCCGCATCGTACTGGTGCAGGCAATCGGCATGGTGACGATTGCCGCGCTGATCGGCGGCGGCGGTTTCGGCATCTTCATCTTCCAGGGGCTCGGCCAGACGGCGATGGACCTCGTCCTGCTCGGCGCCGTGCCGACCGTCTTCTTCGCCTTCTCATCGGCCGTCATCCTCGATGCGGTCATCGACAGCATCCGGGGACCTGCCGCATGAGCATGATCGAGATCAGGAACGTCACCAAACGCTATGGTGCTGCCACCGTCGTCGACAAGGTCTCGATGAACGTCGAAAAGGGCGAGATCACCGTCATCGTCGGCACGTCGGGCTCGGGCAAATCGACGCTGATGCGGATGATCAACCGGCTGGTGCCGATCAGCGAGGGCCAGATCTTCGTCAACGGCCAGAATGTGATGGATGTCGAGGTGACCGAGCTCCGCCGCCGGATCGGTTATGCGATCCAGGGGCACGGACTGTTTCCGCACCGGACCGTGGCGCAGAATATCGCCACAGTGCCGCGGCTGCTCGAATGGGATTCCAGGCGCATAGCCGCCCGCGTGGAGGAACTGCTCGGGCTTTTCAACCTCGATCCGGCCGAGTTCGCCGAGAAATATCCGCATCAGCTTTCCGGCGGCCAGCAGCAGCGCGTCGGCGTCGCCCGCGCCCTCGCCGCCGAACCGGAACTGCTGTTGATGGACGAGCCCTTCGGTGCGCTCGATCCCGTCATCCGCGGAAAGGCGCAGGATGATCTCCTGGCGATCCAGAAGCAGTTCGGCACGACCGTCATCCTCGTCACCCACGACATGGACGAGGCCTTCCATCTCGGCAACCAGATCGCCGTGATGAGCCAGGGCCGACTGTTGCAATGCTCGACTCCGGAAAAGATCCTCACCGAACCGGCCGATCCCTTCGTGCAGCAACTGACCGGCACCTCCGACCGGGCGCTGAAGCTGATGTCGCTGCTGCCGCTGAAGGAGAGCATGGAGCCGGCCAAGAGCGGCCTCGCCTATGCCCTGCCGCAGTCGCTCAGCCTTCGCGATGCGCTCGCCGAAATGATCTGGCAGGGGGTCGACGAGGCGGCGGTGCAGGATGGCGAAAAGGCGCCGGTGGGATCGATCTCGATGACAAGGCTGCTCGAACTGGGCCGCAAGGCATGAAACTCGTCGTCGCCAATCTCTTCCGGCTAACCGCACTCGGCTTGCTGCTGATCCTGCTTTTCAGGACCCAGTGGCTTTCCTTCCTGTTGACGCCGCTGACCAGCAACAATGCGCCCGCTGTCTATACGCAGAACAGCCTTGTCTCGCTGGCGCTCGGACATCTGCAACTGGTGATCGGATCGATCGTCTGCAGCGCCGTGCTCGCCGTTGCCGGCGGCATCTTCGTGACGCGGGAAAGCGGCGCGGATTTCCTGCCGCTGTCGCGCGCCATCGCCAATGCCGGCCAGACCTTCCCGCCGGTCGCCGTTCTGGCGCTCGCCGTGCCCGCCACCGGCTTCGGCGCCATGCCAACGCTGATCGCGCTCTTCCTCTACGGCCTGCTGCCGATCTTCGAAAACACCGTCGCCGGCCTGAAGCAGGTGTCGCCGCAGGTGCTCGACGCGGCCGACGGCATGGGCATGAACGGCACGCAGCGGCTCACGCGCGTCGAGCTGCCGCTTGCGCTGCCGCTGATCCTCGAAGGGCTGAAGGTCGCGACCGTGATCAATATCGGCACGGCGACGATCGGCTCGACGGTTGCCGCCAAGGGTCTCGGCGAGGTGATCATCGCCGGGCTGATATCGGACAATACCGCCTTCATCCTGCAGGGCGGGCTGATCGTCGGGCTGATGGCGGTACTGATCTATGACGCCATGGGCCTCGTCGAAGCGGCGATCACGCGAAGAATCGGCTTGCGCCCGGCGTAAGAGGACCGCTACCAAGGCTGCGGTGATCGATTGAACGGGAGGCCGCCTTGGCGAAGATGATCCACTCCATGATCCGCGTTCTCGACGAGGCGCGCTCGGTCGAGTTCTACGGCAAGGCCTTCGGTCTCTCGGTTGCCGACCGTGTCGATTTCGACACCTTCACGCTGATCTATCTGAGCAATGCCGAGACCGGCTTTGAGCTGGAGCTGACCGTCAACAAGGGCCGCACCGAACCCTATGATCTCGGCAAAGGCTATGGCCATCTCGCCGTCTCGGTCGAAGAAGTCGCCGTCGAGCGCGAGCGCATGGTGAAACTGGGGCTCAAGCCGGGCGAGCTGGTGGAGCTCAACCGCGACGGCAAGTTGTTCGGCCTGTTCTTCTTCGTCAGCGATCCCGACGGCTACAAGATCGAAGTGCTGCAGCGCCACGGCCGGTTTCTCTGACGGCGCGCGATCTTCCGATCCAACCATAATCCCACAGCTTCGAGCGGCATAACCAGGAGCCCGCCATGATCGAGAAAACCGCGCTCAATTCCGGCTGGACGCTCACCTGCAACGATACAGGAAGACCCGACCTGCCGGATGCGATGCCGGCGACGGTGCCCGGATGCGTCCATACCGACCTTCTCGCCAGCCGGCTGATCCCCGATCCCTATATCGATGTCAACGAGATCACCAATGACTGGATCGGCAGGGCGGACTGGACCTATCGCTGCCGCTTCGAGGCAACGCCCGACGATGGCAGAGTGCAGGAACTCGTCTTCGACGGGCTGGATACGATCGCGGTCATCAGCCTCAACGGCGAAGAGATCGGCCGGACATTCAACATGCACCGCACCTACCGTTTCGATGTTTCAGGTCTACTGAAGACCGGCGCCAACGAACTCTCCGTCACCTTCCGCTCCGCCTACGCCTATGGCGCTGAGATGGAAAAACATTACGGCTACCGGCCCAACAACTATCCGGGGCCGGGCAATCTGATGCGCAAGATGGCCTGCAATTTCGGCTGGGACTGGGGGCCGACGCTGGTGACGGCGGGCATCTGGAAGCCGGTGAGGCTGGAGAGCTGGGATGGGGCGCGGCTCGCCGAGACACGGGCGTCGGCCACGCTTGCCGGCGGCGACGGGCTGGTGACGGTGCATGCAAGACTGGCGCGCCACAGCAATTCCAGGCCGTTCCGGCTGGTCGCCGAGATCGGCGATGTGACGACGTCGGTTACGATCGCCGCCAGCGAAGACGAGGTTTCGTTCGAGATCACGCTGCCCTCGCCGCAGCTCTGGTGGCCACATCATCTCGGCGCCCAGCCGCTCTATCCGCTGACGCTTACGCTGATCGATGAGGCCAGCGGCGATCGGCTCGACAGCTTTGAGCGCGAGCTCGGTTTCCGTTCGCTCAGGCTCGATACCGCTGCAGATGCGTACGGTTCGGCCTTCACCTTCGTCATCAATGACGTGCCGTTGTTCATCGCCGGCGCCAACTGGATCCCCGACGATTGTTTTCCCTCGCGGGTGACGCGCGAGCGTTATGCTGCCCGGATCGAAGAGGCGAGGAGCGCCAATATTCATATGCTGCGCGTCTGGGGCGGCGGCATCTTCGAGCGCGACGAATTCTACGAAGCCTGCGACCGCATGGGCATGCTGGTCTGGCAGGATTTCCTCTTTGCCTGCGCCGCCTATCCGGAGGAGGAGCCGCTTCGAAGCGAGGTCGAGGCGGAGGTGCGCGACAATGTCGTGCGGCTGATGCCGCATGCTTCGCTGGTCCTCTGGAACGGCAATAACGAGAATATCTGGGGTTTCGACGAATGGGGCTGGCGGCCGATCGTCAAGGCGGGCGAGAGCTGGGGGCTCGGCTATTATCTCGACCTGCTGCCGAAGCTCTGCGACGAACTCGATCCCCGCCGGCCCTATTATCCCGGCAGCCCCTATTCCGGCTCGATGGAGATCGAGCCGAATGCCGACGGACATGGCTGCAAACATATCTGGGACGTCTGGAACGATGTCGGCTACGAGGTCTACCGCAACTACATCCCGCGTTTTTGCTCCGAATTCGGCTGGCAGGCGCCGGCCAATTGGGCGACGATCGAAGAGAGCGTCCACGATCAGCCGCTGACGCCGCAATCGAACGGCGTCTTCCACCACCAGAAGGCGACGCAGGGCAATGACAAGCTGATCCGCGGGTTGGCCGGCCATCTGCCGGTGCCAAGGACGATGGACGACTGGCACTTCGCCACCCAGCTCAACCAGGCGCGCGCCATCCGCTTCGGCATCGAGCACATGCGCTCGCACCGGGCAATCTGCAAGGGCGCGGTGGTCTGGCAGTTCAACGACTGCTGGCCGGTAACCTCCTGGGCCGCCCTCGATTCGGCCGGACGCCGCAAGCCGCTCTGGTTTGCGCTGAAGGCGGCCTTTGACCCGCGCCTGCTAACGATCCAGCCGCGCGACGGCGGACTGGCAGCGGTGGCGGTCAACGAGAGGACGCTGTTCTGGCGAGCCAAGATCAGCGGCAAACGCCTGAGGCTCGATGGCAGCGTGCTTGCGGAATTCGAATTCTGGCGGCTGCTCTGCGACCGCTTCGAGGCCAGGGAGTTTCCGCTGCCCGAGGAGGTCGTCAGGCCGGATTTACCGAAGGACGAGGTCGTTGTCGTCGACATGCTCGACCGGCGAGCGTTTCACTATTTCGTCGAGGATATCGACCTTGCCCTGCCGGCGCCGCGGCTGAGCGTCGATGTGACTGCGATAGAGGATGGTTACGCGGTCAAGGTGAAGGCCGAGAATTTTCTCAAGGATCTCTGCCTGATGGCGGATCGGCTGGATCCGGATGCGGTCGTCGATTCGATGCTGGTGACGCTGCTGCCGGGGGAGAGCCATGTGTTTGACGTGAGGACGGCGAAGGTGATTGAGGCTGTTGACATTGCTATCGGCACGGTGCTGCGATCGGCCAATGATCTACTCGCGGGTCGGTGAAAGCCCCTCATCCGTCCCCTCGCCCCGTTTTTACGGGGAGAGGGTTAGGGTGAGCGCCGACCCTGGCACAGGGGGCGTGGCGACGGTCACCACACACCAAAAGGCCCCGCTGCCAACGGGGCCCTTCCAGCTCGGTCCATCGAACGAGGTTACATCCAGTAGGGCGGCACGCCGTAATAATCATACACCCGGCGGCCATTGTCGTTGTACCAGGTGTCGTCATCGTCCGAATAGCTGGGTGCGCCTTCGATCTGCTCCTTGGTCAGGTCGATGCGGTAGCCGTCCAGCTGGGTGTCGTAATTCAGCTTTTCCCAAGGCAACGGATAGTGGTCATGACCAATGCCCAGGAAGCCGCCGAAGCTTAGCACGGCATAGGCGACGCGGCCGTCGCGCTTGCCGATGATCAGGCGTTCGATCGAGCCGATATGCCGGCCATCGGCGCCATAGACGCGGGTGCCTTCGACGCGGTCGCTGGCGATCAGCGAATGCGTTTCCTTGGCGTTCGGGTCACGGCGGCTGGCGTCGGTGTCCTGATTCAACATTTGAACCTCCTTTGGTGTTTCCTCATGGTTGGTATGAAAGGTCAACGCCAACGCGGACTCAAAGTTCCCTGCCTTTCCATGACCGCACCGGGCCTGATTGTTGACGTTTACGTCAAGGTTAGTATAGCTTCATTCGGCTTGAACCGTTCAGGCAATGGCATAAGCTGCCGGACTGGAAGATGGAGGATGCTTCCGGTCAATGAGAGCCGGTCGACCAGGGCTCGACCGGCGCGGCGGCCGCAAGGGAGAGAGAGACACGATGAGCAGCATTTCCGTCCATCCGAACGGAGCAAAAGCGGACAAGCCCTGGCTTGCCACCTATCCCGATATGGTTCCGGCCGAACTGCCGCCGCTGGAATATGCCTCGCTTGCCGAGCTTTTGGAAAAATCCTGCGCCCGTTACGCCGACCGGACGGTTTTTTCGAGCATGGGCAGGGCGATGAGCTACCGCGAGCTCGAAAGCCAGACGCGCAAGGTCGCCGCCTGGCTGCAGAGCATCGGCCTCGAGAAAGGCGACCGCGTCGCGGTGATGATGCCGAATGTCCTGCAGAACCCCGTCGCCACCTATGCGATCCTTCGGGCCGGCCTGGTGGTCGTCAACGTCAATCCGCTCTATACGCCGCGCGAACTCGAACACCAGCTGCGTGATTCCGGCGCCAAAGCGATCTTCGTGCTGGAGAATTTCGCCCGTACCGTCGAGCAGGTCCTCAACAAGACCGACCTGCGCCATGTCGTCGTCACCTCGCTCGGCGAAATGCTGGGGCCGAAGGGGCTGATGGTCAATTTCGTCGTGCGCAAGGTAAAGAAGCTCGTTCCCTCCTGGTCGATCCCTCAGCATAAGAGCTTCGGTCAGGTGCTCAGCGAAGGCGCAAGGAAAAGTCTCCGCCCGGTCACGCTTGCGGCCGGCGACATCGCCTTCCTGCAATATACCGGCGGCACAACGGGCATTGCCAAGGGCGCGGTGCTCACGCATCAGAACCTGCTCGCCAACAAGCTGCAGCTGTCGCTCTGGCTGCGATCGGCTTTCCAGCGCAAGAAACAACCGGAGGTGTTGAACTTCCTCTGCGCGCTGCCCCTCTACCACATCTTCGCGCTGACGGTGAATTCGCTGATGGGCATGTCGCTCGGCGCCCACAATATCCTGATCGCCAACCCGCGCGATATTCCCGGCCTCGTCAAGGAATTCGGAAGGTCGAACATTCATATCTTCCCCGGCCTTAACACGCTGTTCAACGCGCTGATGAACAACGCCGAATTCGCCAAGCTCGATTTCTCCTCTCTCATCATGTCGCTTGGCGGGGGCATGGCCGTCCAGCGCCCGGTTGCCGAACGCTGGTTGAAGATAACGGGCACGGCGGTGACAGAGGGCTACGGCCTTTCCGAGACGTCGCCTGTCGCCACCGCCAACCGCTTCGATTCGCCCGAGTTCACCGGCTCGATCGGCCTGCCGCTTCCCTCGACCGAACTCGATATCCGCGACGAGGAGGGCCGTTCGCTGCCAACAGGCGAAATCGGCGAGATCTGCATCCGCGGGCCGCAGGTGATGGCCGGCTATTGGCAGAAGCCGGAGGAAACGGCGCGGGTGATGACATCAGACGGCTATTTCCGCTCGGGCGACATGGGCTTCATGGACGAGCGCGGTTACACCAAGATCGTCGACCGCAAGAAGGACATGATCCTCGTTTCCGGCTTCAACGTCTATCCGAACGAGATCGAGGAAGTCGCCGCCATGCATGCCGGCATCCTGGAGGCGGCGGCGATCGGCGTGCCGGACGGGCATTCCGGCGAGGCGGTCAAGCTCTTCGTCGTCAGAAAGGATCCGACCCTGACGGAGGCGGAGGTGAGGGCCCATTGCATCGCCAATCTTACCAACTACAAGCGCCCGCGTTTCATCGAATTCCGCGCCGAACTGCCGAAGTCGCCTGTCGGCAAGATCCTGCGCAAGGACCTGCGCGGCTAAATTTGACGATCTGATGAAATTAAAGCCCTCCGCTCGCCGCGGATGATTTTTCATATTTGGAGCGGCGGCTGAACTTGATTTGCGCCTGAGAAAGCGAATAGTTTCCGCAACCTTTCCGCCTCAAAAGGAGCCTCCCATGAACGCCATCGTCGAACAGCTGAAAAGCACCGCTGATGCCACCAAGGCGACCGATCTCCGCGCCGCCTTCGCCGCCGATCCGCAGCGCTTTTCGCGCTTTTCCGTCTCGCTTGACGATCTGCTGATGGACTTTTCCAAGACGGCGGTGAACGACGAGATCCTCAAGCTTTTGGTCAGGCTTGCCGAAGAAGGCGGCGTCGAGAAGAAGCGCGAGGAGATGTTCTCCGGCAAGGCGATCAACTTCACCGAGGACCGCGCCGTCCTGCACACGGCGCTACGCAACCGGTCGAATACGCCTGTTCTGGTGGACGGCAAGGATGTCATGCCTGACGTCAACGCCGTGCTTGCCGCCATGGGCAAGTTTGCCGACGACATCCGCTCCGGCACGCTGAAGGGCGTCACCGGCAAGACGATCACCGACGTCATCAATATCGGCATCGGCGGCTCCGATCTTGGCCCCGTCATGGCGACGCTGGCGCTTGCCCCCTTCCATGACGGCCCGCGCGCCCATTTCGTCTCCAATATCGACGGTGCCCATATTGCCGACATCCTGAAGCTGGTGCAGCCGGAAACGACGCTGTTCATCGTCGCCTCGAAGACCTTCACGACCGTCGAGACGATGACCAATGCGCAGACGGCGCGCAATTTCATCGCGAAGGCGCTCGGCGAATCGGCCGTGCAGCACCACTTCGCCGCCGTCTCGACGGCGCTCGACAAGGTCGCCGCCTTCGGCATCGACAGCGCCCGCGTCTTCGGCTTCTGGGATTGGGTCGGCGGCCGCTACTCGATCTGGTCGGCGATCGGCCTGCCGCTGATGATCGCGATCGGGCCTGAGAATTTCGGCAAGTTCCTCGACGGCGCGCATGCGGTCGACAACCACTTCCGTAAGGCGCCGATTACCGAAAACCTGCCGATGCTGCTCGGCCTGATCGGCTTCTACCACCGCAATGTGCTGAACTATCCCACCCGCGCCATCCTGCCCTACGACCAGCGCCTGTCGCGTTTCCCGGCCTATCTGCAGCAGCTCGACATGGAATCGAACGGCAAGGGCGTCACCATCGACGGCACGCCGGTCGAGGGCAATTCCGGCCCGGTCGTCTGGGGCGAACCCGGCACCAATGGCCAGCACGCCTTCTACCAGCTCATCCATCAGGGCACGAGCATCATCCCGGCCGAATTCATGATCGCCGCCAATGCCTTCGAGTCGGAGTTGCGCCACCAACACCAGCTCTTGATCTCCAACGTGCTTGCCCAGTCTGAAGCACTGATGAAGGGCCGCACCTTCGCGGAAGCCAAGAAGCAGTTGACCGACAAGGGCATGGACGACAAGAAGGCCGATTTCATCGCGCCGCACCGCGTCTTCCAGGGCAACCGCCCGTCGATCACCTTCGTCTACGACAAGCTGACCCCCTATGCGCTCGGCCGTCTGATCGCGCTCTACGAACATCGCGTCTTCGTCGAAGGCGTGCTCTTCCGCATCAACTCCTTCGACCAGTGGGGCGTCGAACTCGGCAAGGAACTGGCAACGGGCCTGCTGCCCGTCGTCGAGGGCAAAGAGAGTGCGGCGAGCCACGATTCCTCCACCCAGGGGCTGGTTGCGGCGCTGGCGAAGCTTGCGAAGTAAGTTTCGAAAGCCGGGCTCGCCCCTCACCCTAACCCTCGGGGTCGAGCCACTGGTCTCGACCCGTCCTGCGGAGCCTCGTAACCGGGCGAGGGAGTAGGGGAACGGAGAGGTCGCGGCGTATCCTCCTCGCCGGTGAGAAGAGGGAGGCGCGAGGCTGCGGTATATATCCCTTCGCCCCGCAAGCGGGTCTGAAGGGCGGTGCCGGCGGCTGGCAAGGAGCGGAGGCCGGCTTCAGCATTACCAGGAAATTCACGCGCCCGGGGCGGATCGGACGACAGCGTCATGCGGCCGCAAATGATGACCTGATATCGGCCAGGCCAGCGCATCGGTGTCGATGGGCTGTTGGTGCGAAACCGGATTGAACGTTCCGCTAATAGAAAATTGTAGAAAGAATTCTTTCAATCCACCGTCGTCGCCCTAGATTCAAGCAAAATCTGTGCGCAGGGTACTTCCGACGACATGGCCTATCAAACCGGGGACGACACCCCGTTTCACCGTTTTCCGAAGCCTATACATGGGCCACTCGCGTCCGGACGTGTCCTTTCGATGGCGGCGCCAGCATCGGATCGTCCCTGCCCCGTCCATAAGGCTCTCCAAGGCGCCCGGCACAGAGCGTTTTCACGTTTCATCATCACTAAAGGAAGCTCATGAGCCGTCTTACCGTCGTTTCCAATCGTGTCCCCATGCCAGCCAAGGATGGCAGTGCCGCGGCCGGCGGCCTCGCGGTTGCGCTGCAGGCAGCCCTGCAGGCGCGCGGCGGCATCTGGATGGGATGGTCGGGAGAGTCGAGCGGAGAAAGGGAGCCTGGCCCGCTCTCGCTGCTGCAGAAGGGCAACATCACCTATGCGCTGACCGATCTCACCGACACCGATGTCGAGGAATATTATCGCGGCTTTGCAAACCGCGTTCTCTGGCCGATCTGTCACTACCGCCTCGACCTCGCCGAATATGGCCGGAAGGAAATGGCCGGCTATTTCCGCGTCAACCGTTTCTTCGCGCACCGGCTGGCGCCGATGATCGAGAAGGACGACATCATCTGGGTTCATGATTACCACCTGATTCCGCTGGCCGCCGAACTGCGGCAAATGGGGCTGAAGAACAGGATCGGCTTCTTCCTGCACATTCCCTGGCCGCCGGCCGATATTCTCGTCACCATGCCCGTTCATGAAGAGATCATGCGCGGCCTCTCCCATTACGATCTCGTCGGCTTCCAGACCGATTACGACCTCCAGAACTTCGCCGGTTACTTGAGACGGGAGGGCATCGGCGACGACCTCGGAAACGGGCTGTTCGATTCCCACGGGCGGATTTTCAAGGCCGGCGCCTATCCGATCGGGATCGAGACTGCTGGATTCGCCGAATTCGCCGAGAAAGCCGCAAACAATGTCATGGTGCAAAAGACCCGGCGCAGCATCGAAGGCCGGGATATGATCATCGGCGTCGACCGCCTCGATTATTCGAAGGGCATCATTCAGCGGCTGGAAGCGTTCGAACGCTTCCTGACCACCAATCCCGCCTACCAGAACAAGGTCACCTATCTGCAGGTCACGCCGAAATCGCGATCGGAGGTCCCCGAATACGAGCATATGCAGAAGATGGTCGCCGAACAGGCCGGCCGCGTGAACGGCGGCATCGGAACGGTCGACTGGGTACCGATCCGCTATGTCAACCGATCGATCAGCCGCAACGTGCTCGCCGGCCTCTACCGCCTGGCGAGGATCGGGCTGGTGACGCCGTTGCGCGACGGCATGAACCTCGTCGCCAAGGAATATGTCGCCGCCCAGGATCCGGATCGCCCGGGCGTTCTGGTGCTGTCGCGCTTCGCCGGTGCGGCACGGGAGTTGAGGGGCGCGCTGCTGGTCAATCCCTATGATGTCGAGGGCACCGCCAATGCGCTTGCCCGCGGCCTTGCCATGTCGCTCGAGGAGCGCCGCGACCGCTGGAGCATGATGATGGAACACCTGCTCTCGCACGATGTCTCACTGTGGTGCGAAACCTTCCTGCGGGATCTGGTGACCGCTCCAGAGCTTCAACCGGGGGGTGACTCCCGGATCGTTTCTTGATCGATCGGTGCCGACCGGTCCTTCGGATCCCCGACGGGAGAAGAGGGGATCGAAACGTTGCCGCATATCTCTTCTCCCCACGGGGAGAAGAGGAAATCGGAACGTCGCGGCACATTTCCTTCGCCCCGGAAGCGGGAGGAAGGTGCCGGCGGATGAGGGGCCGATGCTCGCTTAAGCCTTAAAGCCCGATCTCATGCGCCCATGGCGGATTGGCGCCGGCGCGGGAGACGGTGACGGCGGCCGCCTTGGCGCCGAGCGTCAGGGCGTTGCGCACCGCCTGTTCGTCGAGCGAGGCGACCTGTTCTTTGCTCAGCAGATTGTCCATCTTCAGCGAGGCCAGCACGCCGGCGTCGAAGGTATCGCCGGCGCCGACCGTGTCGACGACGGCAACGCGTTCACTCGGCACCGTCACCTTGCGATCCCTGGTATAGCCGGACGCGCCTTCGGCGCCCTTGGTGATGACGACGAGCTTGGCGCCGTGGGCGAGCCAATGGGCGGCGAGCGCGTCGTGGTCACCTTGGAGCCCGAACCAGTCGAGATCCTCGTCGGAAAATTTGACGATGTCGGCCTTTGCCGCCATGCGCCGGATGCGGGCCATATGCGCCGGCTTGTCCTTGATGAAGCCCGGGCGAATGTTGGGGTCGAGCGAAATCACGCGGCGGGCGGCTTCGCGGTCGAGCAAGGCTTCGTACGTTTCGCCGCAGGGGCTCGGGATCAGGCTGATCGCGCCGAAATGCAGTGCTTCGCAATCATCGTCAAGCGTCGGCAGGTCCGCCTCGGTGATCATCCGGCCGGCCGTGCCTTCGTCATAGAAGGCATAGGTCGCCTGGCCGTTGACGAGCTTGACGAAGGCGATCGTCGAGGGCCGCGGAGTGATGGCGCATGGGCTGTAATCGACGTTGCTCGCCTTCAGCGTCGCCAGCAAGATTTCGCCCATCATGTCGTCGGCAATGCCGGTGAAGAAGGCGGTGGGAATGCCGAGGCGGCCGAGCGCGATGGCGGTGTTGAAGATCGCGCCGCCGGCATAGGGCGCAAAGCCCTTTTCGCCAAGCGTCGTGTCCCTCGGCAGCATGTCAATCAGGGCTTCGCCGCAGCACAAAATCATCGGATTCCTCCCAACAGCATTTCTATCTTCATCAAGCGCTTAAGTGAGCTTTTGTCAACCGATTAGAGCGAAAGCTCACTGACTCCACCATTCCTCGCCGACCATGCCAGCGGCGCGTCGAGGAAGGCCTCGACCTCTGCAAGCGTCTTGTCGTCGAAAAGCTTCTCTGCCCTGGCAACCGCAAGGACGCTGCGCCAGGTGGCGATGTGATGCAGCCTGACCTTGCCGTCGGCAAAACGCTGGTCGCCGAAAATGCCGTAGAAGAACAGCGCGATGCCGTGATCGACAATGCCGCCGGCGGCGCGAATGGCGTCGATGAACTTGAACATGCTGCCGCCAGCCGTCGTCAGGTCCTCGATGACGAGCACGCGCGAACCGTCCGGCATATTGCCTTCGATCTGGGCATTGCGGCCATGGCCCTTCGGCTGCTTGCGGACATAGATCATCGGCAGGCCGAGGCGATCGGCGAGCAGGGCGGCGAAGGGAATGCCGGCGGTCTCGCCGCCGGCGATGCAATCGAACTGCTCAAAACCGGCATCGCGCAAGAGCGTGCTGGCGGCAAAATCCATCACCGTCGAACGGATGCGCGGGTAGGACAAGAGCTTGCGGCAATCGATATAGACCGGGCTCGCCATCCCGGAAGAGAGCTTGTAAGGCTGGGCCGCATTGAAATGCACCGC
This sequence comes from Rhizobium sp. NLR16a, assembly GCF_017948245.1. NCBI lineage: Bacteria > Pseudomonadati > Pseudomonadota > Alphaproteobacteria > Hyphomicrobiales > Rhizobiaceae > Rhizobium > Rhizobium sp. NLR16a. Next base: position 3,656,862 of record NZ_CP072865.1, read on the forward strand.
CTTGATCTCCCAGAGCATCTTGGCCACCAGTTCGGCCATCAGGGCGCGGTCGGGAAATGCGGTCTGGATCATCGGGCTCTCCATCGGTTTTGCGTCTCCGGCAATAGCAGCAAGCGCCCACCGTTTCCAGACGCAGGCGAGCTATTCCAGCAAGAGACGGCCGATATCGGGCCCTTGCATCGTCTTGAACAGGGCGATCGTTCGGGCCCCCTCCTCGGCATCCAGCGAAACGGCATAACGCACGGCGGCGGCAAGCAGCTGCATCGTCAGCCGGGCGATCGCCTGAAGTTCGCTGCGGTCCCGATCCGGCCAGAGGCGCACGAGCAGGGCGAGAAACGCCTGAGCATGGAATTCCATATCTTCGGCGTCGACCTGCTGCAGCAGCTTGTCGGTATGGGTCGCGTGCCAGATGTCGCGCATCACGGGCTCGCGGCGGAAGAAGGCGTAATATTCGTCGACGATCCTGGCGAGCGCGCCTGGCAGGGCCGCGGCGTCGACGACCTTCGCCAGTTCCGCCTCGACACAGCGCCGGCCCTCCTCGTTGAAGCGTTCGGCCAATGTCCGGATGATGGCGCTCTTGTCGGGGAAATACTGGTAGAGGGCGCCGAAGGAAAGGCCCGCCTTTTCGACGATCTCGCTCATCTTCAGGCCGTCGCTGCCATGACTTTCGATCAGTTCGGCGGCGACGGCGAGGATTTTTTCGAAACGCTCGCGGCCGCGCTGCTGGCGCGGGATGCGTCGCGGCTGGCCGCTATGGTCCTGGTGACGTCTGCGCGTTGCCGCCGGCTGCCCCGACATGTTCTCTCCTTTGCCTGTTGACAAAGAAAATAAGAGAGTTTATCCGATTTTACAAACAAGAGAGTTTCTCTTGTTTCATCAGGAAGGAGTTTCGACATGCAGATGGTCCTCATTCTTTCCCTCGTCGCCGCGGCGATCGGCAGCGGCTTGGTCGCCGGCATCTTCTTCGCCTTCTCCACCTTCATCATGACCGCCTTCTCGCGCATTCCGGCGGAACAGGGCATTGCCGCGATGAATTCGATCAACGTGACGATCGTCCGCTCGCCCTTCATGGCGCTGTTCGTACCGACGGCGATCCTCTGCCTGGTCATTGCTGTGCTGGCGCTGATCAACTGGCGCGGCGGGGCGTCCGCGCTGATGCTGGGGGGTGCAGCCCTCTATGTCTTTGCCTCCTTCCTCTCGACGATCATCTTCAACGTGCCGATGAACGACGCACTGGAAAAGGTCAGCGGCGGCGGCGCGGAAGCGGCGGCGCTTTGGACGGCCTATCTCCGGGACTGGACGTGGTGGAACCATGTACGCACCATCGCCTCGCTGCTTGCCTCGGTCGCTTTTGTGCGGGCGCTGATGATGATTTAGCAGGGGCGCAGGCCTCATCCGAGAGCCTCGAGGATGAGGGACGTTGGAGGGTGCTGCTGCCTTCCTTTCGCCTTGGAAACGGACGCTCACCCCATCCCCATTCCTGTGCTCGGGTCAAGCCCGAGGACAGGAATGAGGGTGCGGATATGGCATGACTTCGCGGCAACGGCATCGCGTGTGGTGACCGTCGCCACAGATACATTCTGCAACGGTCAGCCTTCAAACAGTTCGAGCATTCCGAAAGAGGAGTTGACCGACTGTCTCCTCGGTTATTTCTGCTCGCAAAAGACGATGCGATTACTAAAGGGATCGATGACGGTCATCTCCAGCCCCCAGGGCGCTTCCTCGACGCCGGGCTTCATATAGCGGTAATCCTTGCCGATGAGTTCGGCGTGATAGGCGCGCACATTGGCGACGCGGACGAAGGCCTTGGCGCCGGGGCTGGCGTCGCCGGAATGTTCGCTCAAGTGCAGCGCCATACCCTCACGCGACACCTGGCAATAGAGCGGGAAGTTTTCGCCGAAGCGATGTTCCCAGTCGAGCGTGAAGCCGAGGAAACCGCAATAGAATTCCATCGCCTTTTCGACCGAGAAGATACGGAAGATCGGCATCGGCGGCTCGATGCCGATGGCGGCGCGGCCTGAACCCGCCGCATCGATCTTGGCCGAGAGGATATTCCATTGCTCGAGCCCGAATTGCCGGGCGACGATTTCGAGCGTCTCGCTGTGGGTGAGAGAAATATTGCGGTCGGCAAGGGCTTGCCGCAATGTCTTTGCCATGAGCTTGGCATCGCGAAAATCGCGCATAGTGAATCCTTCCGTCGGCGGCAAACAGGACGATCAGTGCCCGCGTCTGCTGACCCGTTCGCCATCGATCGCCAAACGGCAAGGGATGTGAAGGATATCTCTGGATGCATTCACCATAACGCTGATGCGTCGCGGGCGGCTGGCCGCATCCGGCCAAGGGCGATCGTATGAGACGCGTCGTCCCGGATCAAGACGCCGTGCGCGATGCCTCGAGGGGCACCGCCTGCAGGTGGGCGGCAAGCTCGACGCGGTTGCGGCCGGCGCGCTTGGCGGCGTAAAGCGCCTTATCGGCGGCACTCAGCATGGTGTCGAAATCCAGTGGCTGCGAGCGGCCGGGCGCAACGCCGACGCTCACTGTGCATCTCAACACCTCACCGTCGATCGGAATCTCTCGCGCCTCGAAGGCCCTGCGGATCCGCTCAGCCGTCAGTTCGGCCCGGCCTGGCATGACCTGTTTCAGCACCAGCGCAAATTCTTCGCCCCCGAGCCTCGCGGCGGTATCGCCAGGGCGGCAATTGGCGGCGAGTTCCTCGGCGAAGACGGTGATCACGCGGTCGCCGCTCGCATGGCCATAGCGGTCGTTGACGGATTTGAAATGGTCGATATCGAAGACGATGATGGCGGTGGTCGATCCCATTGGGCGCGTGCCGTACTCGTCGAAGACGGCGCGGCGGTTGAGCAGGCCGGTCAGCGGATCGGTGATCGCCTCGAGGCGATGGCGGGCGGCGAGCCGCCATTGATGCAGCGCCAGCGACAGCGCGCCGATGCCGGTCATGCCGGCGATGCAGACGGCAAGGCTCAGATCCTCCGCCCAGTTGCTGGGCGCCTTGCCGAGCACCAGCTTGCCATCGGCAATCAGCACGGCGGCGCAGAGAACGAAGGAAATTGCCGTCAGCGTATAGAGCGCCGCGATGCCGAGCAGCGGCGCCGGGGCTTCGGCGCGGGCGAGCCAATATTGCCGGGCGGTGGCAAAGAGCAGCAGGGCGATGGCGAGATTGTCGGCGATGAAGGCTAAACCGTCATATCCGGAAACCATCGGCACGATCGAGAAGGTCATCGCCGCCAGGGCCCGGATGGCAGTGGCAACGATCGACAGGCGGCCGGTAAGGAACTGTTTGCCCGCGCCCCAGATGGTGGCGAAGCCGGCATGGAACAGCATGAAACTGCCAATGGCGAAACCTGTATCAGGCCTGCTCACATAGGCGCTGTAGACGAAAATGCCGCTGACGACCAGGACCAGACCGATGGTGGCGGTGAGCAGCACGGTTTCGGCCCGGCGCACCAGCCAGCTTCCCATCAATGTGACGGCAAGGCAGGCCGCGGAGACGCCGAGCGCCAGCAAAAGGGAGTTGTAGTCAAGCATCATGCTTCTTCAGTCTCCGCAGCGGTGGCGCGCCAGATAATTGGCAACGTGGGGTTCCGCGGAGAAAAATGTCTTATGCACCCGTTAACAAATGATGCATTGCACAATGAAAATGTTAGGCGTCTAACGTCTGCGCGCCACTTACATGAATATTCTATTTAAAATAGAAAAAGGCGGAAGCACCCCCTACGTCACTACCTGCCAATGCAGGGGAAACATCGGATCGAAGACCGTTACCGGGCCGGCGCCGGTTTCTATCTTGGCGGGAAAGACGACCGGCTCGGCCTGCTTCGACAGCGTGATCCGTTCCTCGTTCGGCTGAAGCCCGTACCAGGCCGGCCCGTTCAGCGAGGCGAAGGCTTCGAGCCTGTCGAGCGCACCCTCCTCCTCGAAGACATGGGCAAGGCAGCTCATCGTATTGATCGAGGTGTAGATGCCGGCGCAGCCGCAGGCGCATTCCTTCAGCGGATCGACATGCGGGGCGGAATCGGTGCCGAGGAAGAAGCGTTTGTCGCCGCTGACGGCGGCGGCGCGCAGCGCCAGCCGGTGGTTCTCGCGCTTGGCGACCGGCAGACAGTAATAATGCGGGCGGATGCCGCCGACGAGGATCGTGTTGCGGTTGATGATCAGATGGTGGGTGGTGATCGAGCCGGCGAGGTTTGATTTGGCCGCCTTGATGTAATCGATGCCGTCTGCGGTCGTCACATGCTCCATCGTCACCCTCAATTCGGGCAGGCGCCGGCGCAGCGGATCGAGCACGGTGTCGATGAAGACGGCCTCACGGTCGAAAATATCGACATCGGGCGTCGTCACCTCGCCATGGACGCAGAGCGGCAGACCGATCGCAGCCATGCGCTCCAGCACCGGCATCGCCTTCTCCATGTCACGCACGCCGCCATGCGAATTGGTGGTGGCGCCGGCGGGATAAAGCTTGACGGCGGTGATGAGGCCGCTCTTCGCACCCTCCGCCACATCGTCGGGGCTGGTGTGTTCGGTCAGATAAAGCGTCATCAGCGGCTGAAAGCGGTGGCCGTCCGGCAACGCCTTGAGGATGCGCTCGCGATAGGCCTTCGCATCCGCGGTGGTGACGACCGGCGGCACCAGATTGGGCATGATGATGGCGCGGGCGAAGGTGCGGCTCGTATCGGCGATCACGCCTTCCAGCATGGCGCCGTCGCGCAGATGCAGGTGCCAGTCGTCGGGACGGCGGATGGTGATCGATTGCATGGCAGGCCTCCGAAGCGATGCGTCTGCGGCCTGATAGCACTAAAGCGCGTCGCATTGAAATTGATTCATGCGAGGCGCTCCAACGCAATTTCCTGCATGTCGCCATCCCACCGCTGCACAAGTTCGGCCGGCATGGTCGTCAAGCCGATCGCCGCGACATTATGCCAGCGCGATCTCCAGCGTCACATCGGCCGGGCGGCGATTTTCGAGGATCAGCCGGCCGTTCGGTAGGTCGTTGCCGTAAACCTTGGCGCTGGCGGCCTCCTCATCGAGGTTGTAACCGCGCCAGCGTGCCCAGAGCCGCTCCTCGAGCACCGCGATCGGCGGCGCCAGCATGATCGAAAAATCGAAGATGCCGTCGAGCTCGGCCCATTTGCCCTGCGTGAAGAGCAGATAATTGCCCTCGACGATGATGAAACGGTCCTTGGGATCGATCGGCCGGGCCGAGGCGATGGCGAGTTCCCGGGAACGGTCGAAGACCGGCGCCAGAACCTCCTGGTCGGCCCGGCGGACGGCGCGGATGATATCGAGGAAGCCTCTGACATCGAAGGTCTCGGGAATGCCCTTGCGCGCCAAGAGGCCGCGCTCGATCAGGATGGCATTGTCCATGTGGAAGCCGTCCATCGGCAGGACTGCGGCGCTTTCGCCCTTGGCTTTCAGCGCCGCCGCCAGATTGTCGGCCATGGTCGATTTACCCGCCCCCGGCGGCCCGGCGACGGCGATCAGGAAACGCTTGGCATCGCCGGCGCGGGAAAGCACCTCGCCGGCGATGTCGTCGATGCGTACGCTCATGCCGCAACGGGCTCCGTCGGCACCGCCTTGGCGCCGGTCATGAAGGCGACGGCGTCGGACATGGTGTACTCCTTCGGATTGATCACCGTCAGGCGCCGGCCGAGACGGTGGATATGGATCCGGTCGGCGACCTCGAAGACATGCGGCATATTGTGCGAGATCAGCACGATCGGCAGGCCGCGGGCGCGCACGTCGAGGATCAGCTCCAGCACGCGCCGGCTTTCCTTGACGCCGAGCGCGGCCGTCGGTTCGTCCATGATGATGACCTTCGAGCCGAAGGCTGCGGCGCGGGCGACGGCGACACCCTGGCGCTGACCGCCGGACAGCGTCTCCACCGCCTGGTTGATGTTCTGGATGGTCATCAGGCCGAGTTCGGAGAGCTTGTTGCGCGCCAGCTTTTCCATGGCCGGCCGGTCGAGCATGCGGAACAGCGAGCCGAGCGGACCCTTTTTGCGGATCTCGCGGCCGAGGAACATGTTGTCGGCGATCGACAGCGCTGGCGACAGAGCAAGGTTCTGGTAGACGGTTTCGATGCCGGCTTCGCGCGCCTCCATCGGTGAGCGGAACTGCACCTGCCGGCCTTCGAGCGTAATCACGCCCTCGTCGGGGGTGACCGCACCTGAAATGGCCTTGATGAGCGACGACTTGCCGGCGCCGTTATCGCCGATGACGGCAAGGATTTCACCCGGGTAGAGGTCGAAATCGGCATTGTCGAGCGCGGTCACGCGTCCATAACGCTTGACGAGGCCGCGGGCGGTGAGAATGGGTTCGACAGCCATGGTCATACCGAAACCTTTCTGATCCACTGATCGATGGCGACGGCGGCGATGATCAGCACGCCGGTCAAAAGGACTTTCCATTGCGGATCGGCGCCGAGCATGTTGAGGCCCATCGACACGACGCCGACGATCATGGCCCCGAATAGCGTGCCGAGAATGGAACCGCGGCCGCCGAAGAGCGAGATGCCGCCGATCACGGTGGCGGTGATCGCCTGGAGGTTATAATCGGTCACCGCCGAGGACGGCGAAATCGAGCCGTTGCGGCCAATCGAGACCCAGGCGGCGAAGGCGGCGATGACGCCCGACAGTGTATAGACGGTGAGCAGCACCCTCTTCGTCTGGATACCGGAGAGCTTGGCGGCTTCCGGATCGTCGCCGACCGCATAGACATGCCGGCCCCAGGCGGTGTGGTTGAGCACATACCAGAGCAGCAGCACGAGCAGCACCATGGCAATAACGCCGAGGGTGAGCACGGCGCTGCCTACCTTGAAGCTCGCGGCGAAAAGATGCAGCAGCGGCGCCTGTTCGTCGACATCGGTGTCGCGGATCGTCTCATTGGCGGAATAGATAAAATTCGTCGCCATGACGATATTCCAGGTGCCGAGCGTGACGATGAAGGGCGGCAGCTTCATGAAGGCGACGAGGAAGCCGTTCAGCAGGCCGCACAGGCCGCCGACCAGCAGGCCTCCAATCACCGCGATCGGCGTCGGTATGCCGTAGGTGATGGCGACATTGCCCATGATGACGGCCGAGATCACCATGATGACGCCGATCGAAAGATCGATGCCGGCCGTCAGGATGACCAGCGTCTGGGCGGCGCCAAGAATGCCGACGATGGCGATCTGCTGCAGGATCAGCGTCAGCGTATAGGACGAGAAGAAACGTCCGCCGAGCGCTATCCCGAAGATGATGATCGCCAGCACCAATACGATCAGCGGCACGGCGGCCGGTGTCGAGTGCAGAAAATGCTGGGCACGCTTGATCAGCGGGACGCCCTGGTGCTCGAAGGAGGCGACGTTCTTGTCGCTGCCGTCGAGGACGCGTTCGAATTCCTGTGCTCCGGTCATGGTTCCTCCTCCGCATCCGCGCGCCGAACCCGCGCGGAGGCCGTCACCCCTGTTCATCCGTTCGTTGCTTAGCCGGTGGGCGACGGCACATCGTCCGTCCAAAACGGCCGGGGATCAAGCCCCGGCCGTCTGCTCTTTCAATAGATCGGGCTCAGCCCCAGCACTTGTCGGTGCCTTCCTTGGTGTCGATCGACTTGAGGCCGGAAACCGGCTTGTCGGTCACGAGCGAGACGCCGGTGTCGAAGAAGGACTTGCCTTCGGTCGGCTTCGGCTTTTCACCCGAGTCGGCGAACTTCTTGATCGCCTCGATGCCGAGCGATGCCATCAGCAGCGGATATTGCTGCGAGGTGGCGCCGATGACGCCTTCCTTGACCGACTTGACGCCCGGGCAGCCGCCGTCGACCGAGACGATCAGCACGTTCTTTTCCATGCCGACGGCCTTCAGCGCCTGGTAGGCGCCGACAGCGGCCGGCTCGTTGATCGTGTGGATGACGTTGATGCTCGGATCCTTCTGCAGAAGGTTTTCCATGGCCTTGCGGCCGCCTTCCTCGTTGCCGTTCGTCACGTCATGGCCGACGATGCGCTTGTCGTCTTCGTCGCCGATCTTGTCCGGGTTCTTCGGATCGATGCCGAAGCCCATCATGAAGCCCTGGTCACGCAGGACGTCGACCGTCGGCTGCGACGGCGTCAGGTCGAGGAAGCCGACCTTGGCGTCCTTGGCTTTGTCGCCGAGCGTTTCCTTGGCCCACTGGCCGATCAGCTTGCCGGCGAGCAGGTTGTCGGTGGCGAAGGTGGCGTCGGCGGCATCGGCCGGCTCGAGCGGCGTGTCGAGCGCGATCACCAGCAGGCCGGCGTCGCGGGCCTTCTTGACCGCAGGCACGATGCCCTTGGTGTCGGAGGCCGTCAGCAGAATACCCTTGGCGCCGTCGGCGATGCAGCTTTCGATCGCTGCGACCTGGCTTTCGCTGTCACCGTCGATCTTGCCGGCGTAGGACTTCAGCGAAACGCCGAGTTCCTTGGCCTTGGCCGTCGCACCTTCCTTCATCTTGACGAAAAAGGGATTGGTGTCGGTCTTGGTGATGAGGCAGGCGGAAACGTCAGCCGCCATCGCCGGAGCAGAAAAAGCGACACCGAGCGCGAGCGCGCCAAAAGCGAGAACTGATTTCTTCATGAACTCCTCCCAGAGTTTGCCGGCGCCGCCTCTGCGGGCCGGAATTTTCAAAATATGACACTTCGCTCAGTCGCTGTCGCTCCAAAGCCGCCCGTGCCCTTGACAATGGCAATTAAGAGCGAAAGAAATCCGCTTGTCAATAAATAAATCCAATTGAATTATTAATTCGATGTGGCATGCTCGACCGAATTAGGGTGCACAGCGAGCGCAGCGCGTTTCAGACGCGAAGGACGCTGTACCGCCTTGAGCTGCTGCATGTTTTTAAATCGCCTTCGATGAGGAGAAGGAGGCGAACGCTCGGGAGGAGCGGCCATGTCGTCTTTGGATGGACCGGAACACACACCGGTCCCGCCGCCAATTTTAAATCCGGCCGGTGGTGCTAACCAGGTCAGGGTGCGCGCCTATAACGAACGGCTCGTGCTGTCGCTGGTGCGCCTTTACGGCGCGCTGTCGAAGGCCGATATCGCGCGCCGCAGCGGGCTTTCGGCCCAGACCGTCTCGGTCATCATGCGGGTCCTGGAAAAGGAAGGGCTGCTGTCGCGCGGGGCGCCGGTGCGCGGCCGGGTCGGCCAGCCGTCGATCCCGATGCATCTCAATCCCGACGCCGTCTATTCCTTCGGCCTGAAGATCGGTCGGCGCAGCGCCGATCTGGTGCTGATGGATTTCGTCGGCCGCATCCGGATGCAGCTGCACCGGACCTATGCCTATCCGCTGCCGCATGAAATCCTCGCCTTCGTCACCTCGGGCATCCGCGAGATCGAAGACCAGCTCGACGAAAAGCAGCGCGGCCGCATTGCCGGCCTCGGCATCGCCGCGCCTTTCGAACTCTGGAACTGGGCCGATGAGGTCGGAGCGCCGCCGGGCGCCATGGAGGTCTGGCGGGATGTCGACCTGCAGGCCGATATCGCCGCGCGCGTCTCCCATCCCGTCTTCCTGCAGAATGATGCGACCAGCGCCTGTGGCGCCGAACTCGTCTTCGGCGTCGGCCCGTCCTATCCCGACTTCGTCTATTTCTTCATCGGCTCCTTCATCGGCGGCGGCATCGTCCTGAATTCGGCGATCTTTTCCGGCCGTACCGGCACGGCGGGCGCAATCGGGCCGCTGCCGGTGCGCGACAGGAACGGCGAAACCAAGCAATTGCTCGAAATCGCCTCGATCTTCGTGCTGGAAAACATGCTGCGTGAGCGCGGCATCGATCCCGAGCCGCTCTGGTATTCGGCCGACGACTGGGTGGATTTCGGCGAGCCGATGGAGGCATGGATCCAGGACACCGCCAAGGCGCTCGCGCAGGCGATCGTCGCCGCCGCCTCGATCGTCGATTTCAGCGCCGCCGTCATCGACGGCGGCTTTCCCCATTGGGTGCGCAGCCGCATCGTGCAGGCGACGATCGACGAAGCCGCCAAGCTCGACCTGCAGGGCGTCGTCATGCCCGAAATCATCGAGGGCGCGGTCGGCGCGCAGGCACGCGCCATCGGCGGCGCCAGCCTGCCGATCTTTGCGCGCTATCTCACCGACCAGAACGTACTCTTCAAGGAGGTAGACCATGCTGAAGGGACTTGATCCGCTCTTGAGCCCGGAATTGCTTTTCACACTTCGGGCCATGGGCCACGGCGACGAAATCGCCATCGTCGACGGCAATTATCCCGGAGTCGAAGATGCCCGCCGGCTGATCCGGCTCGACGGCCACCACCTCATCCCGGTGCTCGACGCCGTGCTCAGCGTGCTGCCGATCGACGATTTCGTGCCGGAAGCGATCTTCCGCTCGACTGTCAAGGCCGAGCGCGACAAGCTCGATCCGGTGCATGAGGAGATGATCGACTGCTGCGCCCGCCACGAGCCGCATCGCCAGGTGGTGCCGCTGGTCGGCCAGGATTTCTACGGTCGGGTGCGGGCCGCCCATGCGCTGATCCAGACCAGCGAGCCCAGGCTCTATGCCAACATCATCCTGCGCAAGGGGGTGATCTATCCGAAGGAGGCAGGCGCCCAGCCGGGCGAGGTCGATCCGTTCGTCTACTAAAGCGTCGGTGCGCTTCCGTCACCCGTCGATTTCGACTTCCGCTTCGCAGTTCACCGGCGCATTCAAGGGGATGGCCATGCCGATGGACGAGCGGGCATGGGCGCCGACATCAGGCCCGTACAGCGCCAGGATCAGATCCGAATAGCCGTTGGTGACCAGCGGCGTTTCGTTGAAGTCAGAAGCAACGTTCACCATGGCGAAGACGCGAAGCCATGCCGTGACCCGATCGAGGTCTCCGAGGACCCGCTTGAGGCTGGCGAGATGGGCGAGCGCAACGAGCCGCGCCGACGCGTAGCCCTCCTCCGGCGAAACCTCGGCGCCCACCTTGCCAAGGGGATTTGCCAGTGTTCCATCGCGGTTGCACGCGACATGACCGGAAATGTAAGCGCGCGTGCCGCGCAGGCGAACCCAGGCGAAGGGCAAACGCAGCCCCTCGCGAACCTTCAAAGGCTCGGGCAATTCCAGACCCATTTCGGCCAGACGTTGTTCGATGATGGCCATAATGCACCTCCCGGTGTGGTTGGAGCATGCCGCGCAAAAGCCTGCGGCGGTTTTGCGCCCCGGAGCCGTTGCAGGGTTCCGGGCGACATGCATCAGGGGACGATCGTGTCGAGCTCCGGCATGAGAACGACGCTCTCATTGGCTGCGGGGTCGTTGCGAGCGCCGAGAAATTCGGCGTCTTCGCTGCTGCGGTTGACGGCGACATGCGGAACGCCGGCCGGAATGAACAGGTAATCGCCGGGGCGAACCGTTTCACACCGTTCCAGCGCTGCTCCCGACCAGATCTCGATCTGCCGACCGGCGGTCATCAAAAGCGCCGTCTCGTGTCCCTCATGGCGGTGGGCGCCGGTTCGCCGCCCCGCGGGCAGCGAAATCGTCCCGAGCCACAGCATGGTTGAGCCGGTGCTTTCAGCCGAGACGCCGGAACAATAGACCGATCCCTGCCTGGCGACATGGCTGCCGCCGGCGCGCACGACGCTCGCAAGGAATGGTTCGGATTTCTTCGATTGCGTTGCCTGGTTCGTCATCGCTCTCACCACTTCGACCGCTGCGATGGCGCCACTCTGCGCGCTCAGCCGGCGCAAGTCCTGAAGCAGAGCCGAAAAATTCCGAAAAGCTGCGAAATCGGCGTATCATTGCGGCCATGAACACGCAGCCCCTTGCATTCGGTCACCTCAGGTTCATTGCCGAGAACGGATGTCTTCTCCGCGACAACAGGCCTGTCGCCATCGGCGCCCGCGGCGCCTCGCTGCTCGCCGCACTGCTTTCGGCACAGGGCGGTGTGGTCTCGAAGTCCGCCCTGATGGACGCCGTTTGGCCGGGATTGGCCGTCGAGGAAAGCAATCTTTCCGTTCAGATTGCCGCCCTTCGCAAGCTGCTCGGACCCACATCGGACGGCGGCGAATGGATCGTCACGGTCCCTCGGGTCGGCTACAGATTTTCCGGTGAGGTGGAGAGCCGCACTGACGGCGCCGATAGCGGCCGGCATGCCGAGGCCGGTCCGATCCCGGGAATTGCCGTCCTGCCGTTCGAAAATCTGGGCGGCGATGTTGAAAGACAATATCTCGCCGACGGTGTCGCCGACGACCTGATCATGGCACTTGCCCGGTTCAGATGGTTCCGCGTCGCTTCACGGGGGGCGAGTTTCAGCAGGAGGAATGGCTCGAAGGATCCGCAGTCTGTCGCGCGCGACCTCGGCGTCGATTTCCTGGTGGATGGGGCCATCCGCCAGAGCGGCAATCGGATCCGCATATCGGTGCACCTCGCCGACACCGCGAAAGGCGCCACGATCTGGTCCGAACATTACGATCTTCAGCTGGCCGAGCTCTTCGCCGTGCAGGACGCCATCGCCGAGCGGATTGCAGCGGCGGTCGAACCCGAGCTGCTGCTGCGCCACGGGCTTCCGGTTGCTCCCCATACCGGCAACATCACGGCCTGGGATCTCGTGCGGCAAGGCACGTTCAATTTTCACAAGGTCACGCAGCCCACCCACCTTCTCGCACGCCGTTTCTTCCGCGACGCGGCTGGGCTCGACCCCATGCTTCCGGAAGCGCAGATCTGGCGGGCGCGGGTGAATGCCGGCCTGATCGCCTACGGCTGGACTGATAACCCTGCGGAAGACGGCAAGGAAGGATTGGATGCGGCGCTGCGGGCCATCTACCTCGACGCGCGAAATCCGTACTCACACTATGCGCTGGCGATCGTGTCGGTTTACACGGGCAGACCCGAGCAGGCGATCCTGGCGGCGGAACGGGCGATCGAGCTCGGTTCGAGCTTCGCCCTGGGGCATCTCGTCCTCGGCATGGCTCGCCTGTTTTGCGGCGATGCGGCCGGCGCGCTGAAGCCCTTGGCGCACGGCCTCGAACTCAACCCGCACGATCCGCAGAACGGCGTCTGGTTCAGCCTGCTGATGCTCGCACGGTTCTTTTCCGGCGACGTCGACGGCGCGCTCGAGACCGGGCGCACGGCGCTGAAGGCGCGGCCTGACTGGCCGGCGCTGCTGCGCATTCAGGCGTGCTGCCACCGGGCCTTGGGAGATCGCCAGCAGGCGCACCGCTTTGCCGCCGCGGCAAGCGACCTTCCCGAACCAGCCGGCGATGCGCTCGGTCCGTTCAGAGCTGGCAACACGGAATGGGCGGTCCGCCTGAACGGGCTGCTGCGCGAGGCGGAGCTTTGAACCGGTTGACCGCTTAGAGCAAAATGAAGGAGATGGTTCGTCGCGAAGCGGGCTCGAAACGCAACCCCGCACCTCTGAAAGGAGAGAGCAATGGACGGCGATGTCAAAATTCTCCAACACATCTACGAGCGCTTCAACTCACGGGACATAGACGCCGTGCTGGCAGCGCTGGCCGAAGATGTCGTCTGGGCCAACGGCATGGATGGCGGCCACGTCCATGGGCGCGAGGCGGTGCGGGAATATTGGACGCGTCAGTGGTCGATGATCGATCCCCACGTCGAGCCCTTCGGTTTTCACCGGACAGCGGACGGCGCAATCATCGCCGACGTCCGGCAGTCGGTCCGTGACCTGCAAGGCCAACCCCTTCAAGGACAGAAGACGGTCGGGCACATGTTCCGGTTCCGGGACGGCAAGGTGACCCGCTTCGACATTCGGGATGCCGCCTGAATTCGGCGAGCCGGATCACCCCCCCTCTCCCCGACGGGCCTTTGATGGCCAAGATGTAGCACGTCGGTTTCGGCGTCGAGCGCAATGAGCCGCGTCCAATTTGCGACGAAGATATCCGTTGCGCGCAGCGAACCGTCCACGTCTCGGACCCGGAAACGCGCGGTTAACCTTCGAAGACCACACTGATATTCCGGACTTTTCGATGCCGCGCAGCTAACCGATATCGAATTGCCGACGCTTTCACTCCGCCCAAATGAGTTGTGGCGGCCTTCTATCCCGTCGATGCCGTCCTACGGCGACGGGGTTGCCGATGGAAAACTGTCGCGGACGATGCGGTCTGCTGGCTGGCCATGATGGCTCTTCACACACCAGGAGCCTGTTCATATGCCTCGCATCCGACCCACCAGACCGCAGATGGAGATATTGGCCTGGCTCCTGATCTTCCTGCTTCTCTTCTGCCTGTCCTGGCGCTTCCAATGGCATGAGGGGCTGGATGAGTTCATCGAGAAGCATGATGACTTTCCGCTGGACCACGCGCTGCTTGCCCTCAACATGTCCGGCTTTCTCGGGCTGATCTACTCGGCGCTGAGGATCCGGGATCTCTCGATAGAGGTTAACCGCAGGCTGCAGGCCGAAAAGAACGTGGACTGGATTGCCTGTCACGACACGCTGACCGAATTGCCTAACCGCAGATTTCTGGAGTCCGTCTGCGCGCAATCGATGATCGATCAACGGGCGCCCGAAAGCTATGCCGTGTTCAGCATCGATCTCGACGGCTTCAAGAAGATCAACGACCTCCTCGGGCACGATCACGGCGATGCGGTGCTGAAGGCCGTCGCTCAGCGGCTTTCTTCCCTCTTTCCGCGTGAGCGCGTTTTCCGCCTCGGTGGCGACGAGTTCGTCGTTCTGGCGCGGCGCACCGGAAATGCCGATCTCGTCGCTTTGGGGAACCGCATCGTGAACGCGATCAGCAAGCCCTTCACATTCAATGGCGTCGCCGTCGATCTCGGCGCCAGTGTCGGACTCGCGCTCCATCCTGAAAACGGCGACGATCTAAGCCAGGTCATTCGCCATTCGGACTGTGCGATGTATGTGGCGAAAAAGCAGGGGCGCAATCTGGTGAAGCCCTTCGTCCCTTCGATGCAGGAGGAGTTGGCGAAGCGGATCCGGGTGGAAGCGAATCTGCGAGCCGCCATCAGGAACGCTGAGATCGTTCCTTATTACCAACCTCTCGTCGACCTGAAGACGAAGGAAATTATCGGCTTCGAAGCGCTGGCGCGCTGGAAGACGGCATCCGGCGAATTCATCCCGCCGAACGAGTTCATTCCCGTGGCGGAAGAGGCCGGTCTGATCGTCGACCTGACGGACCAACTGCTGCGCCGTGCCTGTGGCGATGCGCTTTCCTGGCCAAATCATCTGGTTCTGTCGTTCAACCTGTCTCCGATCCAGCTGAGCGACCGGTTGCTGGGCCTCAGGATTCTGAAGATATTGGGCGATGTCGGCCTGCCCGCGCACAGGATCGAGCTGGAGGTGACGGAGAGCGCCATCATCCAGGATGCCGTCACCGCACGAATCGTCCTCGACGATCTGGTGAACGCCGGCGTCCGGATTGCTCTCGACGACTTCGGCACGGGCTATTCCAGCCTCTCGCAGCTCTCGAACTACCGGTTCGACAAGATCAAGATCGACCGGAGTTTCGTCGCTTCGTTCCAAACCAACGACAAGCAGGACAAGGTGATCAAGGCCATTATCGCTCTCGGCGCGGGCCTCGGCGTGAGGATAACGGCCGAAGGCATCGAAGAGGAAAGCCAACTTCAACGGCTTCAGGATCTCGGCTGCGATATCGGCCAAGGTTACCTGCTTGGCAGGCCGGCGCCGGCCGAGAGCCTTGCCGCAGATCAGGTCAGCGCCAGGATAGCGCAACGTCGCTGATGCGCCGACGGGTCGTCGAGGCTGGCTTGGAAGTCTTGTCGCACTGTTTCGAAAGACGAGCGGCCAGTATTAAACAAATGGTCAGGTGGGCTCGCGTGTCATGCTGCACATCTTCTGTTTTCGCCTGTCTTCAGCGCAAGACCGCTGCACGCAATTGCGCGACATGCTCTAGACTTCGGCAGTTTGCCGATTTACGCTGGTATTCGCGAGCCTGAAACTGCATCAGGTCTCGGCCCTTGCGCAACGCCGACCGCAGTGAGTCTCGGTTCCGGCCTGCTCCTCAGCCCACAATGTCAACGTATCTCACCGCGCAAGCGGAAGGAGTTTCCATGGCCGATGCCCAATGCGCCTGTGGCGCTCTCCAATTGAAGCTTAGCGAACCACCACGATTGACTGCGCTGTGTCACTGTTATGCCTGCCAGCGGCGAACCGGTGCACCGTTCAGCGCCAATGCGTTCTACTCGATTGACTGTGTCGAAATATCTGGAACGTCTACGGAATTCATTCGGACCGCCGACAGCGGTCGTCAGGTCCGCATGCATTTCTGTCCAACGTGTGGGTCGACCGTCTATTGGAAGGCCGATGCCGCGCCACTTTGGATCGGGGTGGCGATCGGGTCACTTGCCGACCCGGCCTTTGCGCCGCCTGAACTATCGGTATTCGAGCAATCGAAACATGGATGGGTGCAGCTTGCGGAAACGGTCGAGCATTTCCAGGGCCGTCCAAGCGGCCGGACTTAAATCAAGCTGGGAGCCTCGGTCCAAGGTCATTGCGGTCCGGTTGCGCATAATGGCTGCCACTCACCCTAGCCCTTACCTGGGTCGAGCCACTGGTCTCGACCCGTCCTGCGGACCCCCCGTAAACGGGGCGAGGGGACATGCCCTGCGAGAGGTTGGTGGGGAACGGAGAGGTCGCGGCATGGTCCCTTCGCCCCGTTTACAGGGAGAAGGTGGCGGCAGCCGGATGAGGGGCCGGCTTGCCCAATCTCCTCGGTTCGACGCCGCTCAAATCTCCCCAGCTTGCGGCCCCCAGACATCCGTCAAAGCAAAGCCGCCGGGGTGCGGGTCGAAGGGATCGAGCGCGACCTGGGTGAGGCCGAAGGTGAAGCCGCGGCCGGTGATGGTGGGGATGACCGCCGGGCGGCCGGCGACTTCGGTCACTGCCTGCAGGCCGACCTCGAATTCCGAGCCAATGATCGACTTCGAGGTGAAGACGTCACCGACCTTGGCCTTGCCGCGGGCATAAAGGGTGGCGAGATTGGCGGAATTGCCGGTGCCGCAGGGGGAGCGGTCGGCCCGGCCTGGCCACATGGTGGTGCAGGTGCGCACCGTGCCGTCCGGCTCGATATCGCGGAACATCACATAGGCGACGCCTGAAATCGCCGGGATTTCGGGATGGACGACCTTAAGGTCGCGGTTGATCAGCTCTTTCAGGATCATGCCGGCCTGGACGAGGCCGGCCGCATTGGCCTTCTCGATCGTGAGATTGATCTGGCCGACATCGACGAGGGCATAGAAGATACCGCCATAGCAGAGATCGGCTTTGATCTTTCCCCAATGGGGCGTGTCGATCCCGATGTCGAGCTCATGGACGAAGGAGGGCACCATGGTGAGCTTCACCTTCTCGCAGCGCCCGTCGCGGCAGGTCGCCACCGCCTTGACGAGACCGGCCGCGGTCTCCAGCGTCACGATCGTCTCCGGCTCCTTCATTTCGACGATGCCGGATTCGAGCAAGGCCGTCGTCACGCAGATCGAGTTCGAGCCGGAGCTCGCATGTGCCTGGTCGGGCTGCAGGATGATGAAAGCAGCGTCGGCGTCGGGGTGCCTCGCCGGCAGCAGCAGGTTGACCGAGCCGATCGGAGCACCGCGCGGCTCCAGGCAGAGAAAGCGGCGAAGCTCGTCACCCTTCGGATCGGTGTTCAGCCAATGCAGCTGGGCGGCGATGGTATCGCCGGGGATCTTCGGAACGCCGCCGATCGCGACGCGACCGATCTCGCCCTCGGCATGAACGTCCAGCAGCTGGATCGTGCGCTTCCATCTCATCTCGAAACTCCAGTTCGGACGTGACGGCTGATGCCGCCGACGCGGTTCTAACTTGTTTTAACGCAATTCCGAACGGAAAACCGCTTCACACTTTTCCTGGAATTGCTCAGTATCGGTCTATCCGGAACGGGGTCATGTCGACCGACGGTTTTGCTCCGCTCACCATATCGCCGATCAACCGCGCTGTCGTCGCGGCATATGTCAGGCCGAGATGGCCATGGCCGGTGGCATAAAAAACCCCCGGCATCTTCGAGGACGGCGAAATGATCGGGATCGTATCGGGCAAGGCCGGGCGGTGACCCATCCATTCCGTCGTCTCCTCGGCCTTCAGCCCGGGAAGCGCGCGCTGGGCGTGGCGCACCAGCACCCGCGGACGGCGGAAATCGGGAGCGGCGTCAAGCCCGGCCAGCTCGACATTGCCGCCGACGCGGATGCCGCCGGCAGTCGGCGTCACCATGAAGGCGCGATGCGGCCAGATCAGCGAGTAACGCATGGAAATGCCGGGCTTCATGATCTGCGTGTGATAACCGCGCTCGGTCTCCAGCGGGATCGGTTCGCCGAGCTTGGCCGCCAGGAAACGGGTGTGGACGCCGGCGGCAAGCACAACGGAAGCCGCCTCGACACGGCTGCCATTGTCGAGGAGGACGACGACGCTGCCATCGCCCTTGCGCTCGATATTCCTCACGGTGCCGGAGACGAAGGTTGCGCCGGCCGCCAGGGCGGCGTCGGTCAGTTTGACCACCAGCTTGTAGGGATCGCGGACCGACTTATTGTCGGGGAGCAGCACCGCTTTGGCGATGACAGACGACAGGGCGGGCTCATAATATTGGATGGCGCCGTTGCTCAACACCTCGAATTCGAGGCCGTAGCGCTGCATCATGGCGAGGTGGCCGCGATCGGCGGTAAACTCAGCCTCCGTCTCGTAGATCGCCAGGCAACCTTCCTCGGTCAGCAGATCGGATGCGCCGATCGCCTTCAGCATTTCGCGGAAATCGGCGAGCGCCCGCAGCGACAGGCTCATGCCGGCATCCTCGATCTCCCTCAAGCGCGAAGGCCGGCCGGCGGCGAGGAAGCGCAGGAACCAGGGCAGCATCTTGGCGGCATAGGACGGCCGCAGCCAGACCGGGCCTTCGGGGTCGAGCAGCCAGCCGGGGATCTTCTTCCAGGTCGAAGGGCCGGAGCCGGCGGCGAAATCGAGCGCGATGCTCGCCATATTGCCGAAAGAGGTGCCACGTCCGGGCTCACCCTTGTCGATCAGCGTGACCTGAAATCCGCGCCGCTGCAAATCGAAAGCGATCGAGGCGCCGATCACGCCCGCGCCGACGACAGCCACCTTCTTCTTCGTCTCATCCGTCATGCGATCAACCCACCCGCACGGCATACAGTATCGCCGTTCGCAAACCTGATATATCAGATCAGCGATGCTGCCTAGAGCGGTTCAGTTTTTCACGGAAACGCGGAACCGCTCTAACCTTTTGGATTTACGCAATTCCGAAACGCGAAACCGCCGTGCACTTTTGCTGGAATTACTCCGCGGAATTCTTACTGGCTTTCGGGCAGGCCGGCGCCGACACTGTCACCGACCGAACCGACGGTGTTGTCCATCGACTGGCCGAGCCGCTTCAGCTGCGCATCGTAGTTGCGCCGGGTGCGCGGATCGAAGATTGCGATCGGCGTGCTGACGGCGACGCTGACCGCACTTCCGGCCGTCTGAGCCGCCCCCATCGCCACCGCGCCGACGGCCTCGCCGAGGCCGACATTGGAATCGGTGATCGTCTGGCCGGCAATCAGCCGGTCGCCGATCAGCTTCACCACTTCCGGGCTTTCGGCGAATTTGCCGTGGTTCAGCCGGTCGCCGCCCTTGAGCTTGGTGAGATCGAGCACGGTGATGCCGGCCGCCTCCAGCTTGCTGCGGTAAGGCTCGGCGGAAGGATCGATCTGGCCGAGCCGGTCGATATTGCCCGAGATGCGCCGCGACAGCGCCAGCGCCCGATCATCCCTGGAGACGAAGATGGTGAAATGCGGCCGGTCCTTGCCGAGGCTCATGAACTGCCGGCCGAAGACGTCGACATCGAGATCCGGCGAGGCAAGGATGACATTGTTGATCTTCGAAGCGACGTGACCGTTGCGGATCGCCATCTGCCGGAGTGCTTCGACGGTCAGCCAGGTGCCCATCGAATGGGCCATGACGGTGACGTCGCTGACGGCGGGATTGGCGGCGGTGCGGGTCAGCAGCTCTTCCAGCGCATCGCGGGAATAGTTGGTGCTTTCCTTGTCGTAATTGTAATCGAAGATGCTGGCGCGCGACGGCCAGGTGAAGACGACGGGCGCAACGTCGGCATGCGAATCGTGGACGATCTGCGCGAAACGATAGACCGCGTCTTCATAACGGTTGTTGAAGCCGTGCACGAAGACGAGCACGCGGCGGCTCTTCGGCATATGGGTTTTCAGCCAGCTCTCGCCTGCCCGCTCGCCCTCGAGCGGATCGACGGAAACGGTGACGAAGTCACGGAGCGGATCGGCCGGCAGGCGCTTCGGCCATTGCACCTGGCCGACCGTGCGGTTGGCTTCCGGCGGAATCGAGACATCGACGGCGTTAACGGCAAGCCCCGTGCCGCGTTCGCCGGAGAAAAGCACGGCCGGGTTGTCATCGGCAGCGCGCGTCGTCGCCACCAGGAGATCGACCTTCGACGTGCCCGGAGGCACGGTGCCGGCCGCCTGCATCACCCCGACCGGTCGGCCGCCGCAGCCGGCGAGCACCATCGTTGCGACCAGAAGCCCTGTCAGAGCCGCATGCGAGCCGCGCCATCTGCCGATCATGACTAACTCCAACCGGTTCACGCGCCGGACAGACGGCACAGGTTCAAATAGTCCGGCGAAGGCTGTCGAGTCAAATTGTGCACGGCAAAGCAGCGCCGGCGAAATGGCATGAGGGGAAAAGAAAAGAGCCTGGCGCGGGAGGAGGTGCGCCAGGCTCTCGATCCTGACCGACAACTGGGAGGAGGAGTGTTGCCGGTCCGATGTAAGAGCGCTTGGGAGGAGGAGTGCGCTGCTTACGAAGATAGTGATACCCCATTCATTTGATCGGGAATAGCGAAATTACCGCAATGCAGCAATGCAATGAGCGCAATGCTCGCCACTTCAAGCGGCAGTGCGCGCCTCATTTTGCGGCATCTTTGACCGGGTGGTCAAAATTTGCTGAAAGATGTGGCAGTGGCGGCAGCCCCTCATCCGCCTGCCGGCACCTCTGCCTGGGTCGAGCCGCGGGTCTCGTCCCGTCCTTCGGACCCCCGTAAACGGGGCGAAGGGATATGCGGCAACCTCTCCGTCCCTCGCCAACCTTTCCCAGGGCACGTCCCCTCGCCCCGCGAGCGGAGAGAGGGTTAGGGTGAGGGGGCCGCCGCTTGCATCACTCCTCAAGCGGCCTTGAAGACCTTCCTGCCCTCGGCGTCCAGCGCGGTAAACTCCTCATCGGACAGCGTGATGTCCACCGCCGCGACGTTTTCTTCCAGGTGCCTGACCTTCGAGGTGCCGGGGATCGGCAGCATCACCGGGCTGCGCTTCAGCACCCAGGCGAGCGCGACCTGGCTGGGAGCGGCATTGTGCTTCCTGGCGATCGTATCGAGCAGCGAGCCTGATTTGGCAAGATCGCCGGCGGCGAGCGGGTACCAGGGGATGAAACCGATATTGTGCTTGGCGCAATAATCGAGCACGTCTTCGCTGGTGCGATCGACGAGGTTGTAGCGGTTCTGGACGGTGGCGACCTTGAAGTGCTTCGAGGCCGCCTCGATCTCGGCGACGGAGACTTCGCTCAAGCCCGCATGGCGGATGAGGCCGGCATCGAGCAGCGATCTGATCGCGTCGAACTGCTCCTTGGCAGGCACCTTCGGATCGATGCGGTGAAGCTGCCACAGATCGATCTGCTCGACGCCGAGATTGCGCAGGCTCTTATGCGCCTGCTGGATCAGATATTCCGGACGGCCGACGGGCAGCCAGATGTCGGGACCATGGCGGGTGAGGCCGCCCTTGGTGGCGATGACGGATCCCGCGTCATAGGGATGCAGCGCCTCCTTGATCAGCCATTCGGAGACATCGGGGCCGTAGGAATCGGCCGTATCGATGAAATTGACGCCAAGCTCCGGCAGGCGCTTCAGCGTCCGCATGGACTCGGCATGGTCATCGGGCTCGCCCCAGATCCCCTTGCCGGTAACGCGCATGGCGCCGAAGCCGAGACGATTGACCTCGATCTCGCCGCCGATCCTGAAGGTTCCTGACTTGGCTGCGTTGTGACTGAACATGATCTTTCCTCCCTTCGTCACTAAAATCATTCAATGTCGATGAAATGGCCGAAGCCGCCCGCTTCGCCAGGGCCGGGATGCCGGGCTGGCGAGGATGGATCCAGTTCTGAATGTCTGCCGGGTCTGGTGATGCCCGGCATGGTGATGACCCGGCCGCCGCGGCGATATCGGACATGCGGCCGTGGCGACGCTTGCACATATAGGACGACCCCGACGGGATAACAGGGAGGGGCCGAAAACATCGTCCTTCGACCGGCGCCGCTGCGGTGCGCCGGAATATCGGCCGGGCTGCGACGAAGCCTGTCGCTTCCGCTCAGCCGTTGCCGCGTTCAGCCGGCCGATTCGCCGGAAAAGGCGGCGACTTCGATGTCCGCCTCGCGGTATCTCAGGCGCTCGCGCGAGAGTTCCAGCGGCTTGCGGCGCGAGATCCGGTAGACGGAGGCTGGCGGGAGGTTGCGAACCGTACCGCCGATGCGCACCGCCTTCAGGCCGAGGCGATCGAGGATCGGCCGCGGCACCGGGCAGCGCGGACCATAGGTGAATTGATAGACGGCTCCGCCCGGGCGCATATAGGTGAAGACGCCGGCAAGGATCGAGGCGATCTTGCGCGGCGACATCGACAGAAGCGGCAGCCCGCTGATGACGGCGCCGACCGGTTCGCCTTCGAAAATATCGGCCTGGGCAAGGTGGGCCGCGTCCATCTGTAATATGCGCGCCGCCGGGAACCGCGCCTGCAGCGCATCGATGAATTCCGGGCCGTATTCGATCAGCGTCAGATCCGTCTCGCTGATGCCGCGGGCAAGCAGCGCCCGGGTGAAGACGCCCGTGCCGGGGCCGAGCTCGATGATCGGCCCGTCGAGCGCCGCAATTTCGCTGGTCATGATCCTGGCAAGTGAATCACCCGACGGCGCGATGGCGGCCACCCGAAGCGGATTGCTAATCCAGGAGCGGAAAAAATGCAGGAAATCCGAGCATGCAGCCTTTGCGGTCATGACTGTCCCACCTGTCTGAAATTCAATTGATTATGAATGCGACCATCGCGGCTAGCATGGCAATTCCAAGGCAGAGACGTCAATCGCCCTTGTGAGCCGGCATTTCCCACCTCTTTTCCCACTGGCGTCCGGCATTTTTGCATCTATGCAGCTATGACATAGCGAGCGCCCTCGTCTGCGGCAAAAAGGGCGGCCGGGAAGCCGCCCCTCACCGCGATGGCCTGGTCGCCACCGCAAAGCGCCGCGTTAATAGTTGCAGCCGGAACTGCTGGTCGGATTGAAGCCGAGCTTGCAATCCATGTTCAGCGGCTTCTTCGGGTTCATCATGGAGGGCGAGGCCATGCCCTTCGGGTTGCCTTCACCGATCGAACCGGTCGTGCTCCTGTCGTGCTGCAGGCGGGTCTCATGCTCGACAACCTGCTGCTTGACCGAACCCTGCTGCGTCGCGCTCGACTGGAGGGGAGCCGCTTGCGCCGCGAAGGTGGCAAGGCCAAGCATCGCACCCAGGACCGCGGCGGCCAGGCCGCTCTTGAACGTCGTCATATTGTCATCTCCTTGGGAGGATCGGGTGATTTACGCCGAGGAGGTAGGAAGCGGATTTGTCACAATCTACCGCGACGCAATAGAGGTCACGAACATGTGAGCGGCGCCCGAACAGGAAAAAGGCGGCACGCGCCGCCTTTTTCATTTGCCGGCTCAATAGCCGTTATCACAGGGCATGCTGGACCGATCGACCCCGAAAACGTAGGGTTGCACATCGTCGGAGCCACCGGCCTGTCGGCGGGTTGGCGGACGATGGAGTCGGTGGCGCCGGCCTCATCGCCGAAGGCGGCAAGCGGGTACCAGTAGCCATCGGAGTGACGGTGGGTGCCGGGGCGCTCCGTTCGGAAACCTCGATAGCCCTGCCAGAGACCGGCATGCGGCTTATATTGCACGGTTTTTGCTTCGGAAATATCGGGCGGTCGAACCGTTTGAACGGGAGCGGCTTCAGCTTGGCCGATCGGCGCAAGGGCGAGAAGTACACTGAACGCAATGGCGGAACGGACAAATTGAAGATCTTCATGTTAAACCCTCCTTCGTGGATTTAACCTGAGAAAATGCCGACACGAAGGGCGCGCTTCCCAGCGCGTGCGAAACTTCCAAAACTCGTGATTGCAGGCGATCCGGCGTGAGTTTTTCGCGAGAAAACGTGAAAGCTGTAACAGCAGAATGGCGCGATCCGGCGCTGGTCAAGAATGCGAATTCTCTGTTTTCAATTCGCGTATAATGCCCGGTAACCTTGGGCCGAGAGACAGGCGACATACTGGCGATGGGCGGCGGCGCGCGCCACGGTTTCCGCTTCGAACGCATCGGCCTGCGCATATCCGGTCAACTGGGCGCGCAGCTCATACTGGCGCTTCGCCTCGCCATACATGGCATTGCCGTCAGTCATGCAAAGGCTGTGCGCAACGGACGGCGGATTGACCGGTAAGCCGACTGCCAGCAGCACCGGCTCGTTGGCATGGTCGATGCAGCCGGCAAGGGCGGCTATCGTCGCGAGGATCGCCAGGACCCGAAAAATTCCCACCGTCATGCATTCCTCCGAGATCATCAGGCCTGCGAATACATCAGGAAGGTTGCGCGAAGCTAAGCATGCGGGAAAACCAATGCCGCTGCCGACCGAGGACGGTCGTCACGCTCCACCGCGGGAACCCCCACCAAAATCTATATAGCACCTCGGAATCCCGAAATAGGCCGCGGCGTTGAAATCATTGCGTTTCCGCTCAGCCGAAAAGCTTACGAAGCGCGGCGAATTTCGGAATCCCGAAGCGGACGGATTTCGGGATCCCGAAGCGAGGTTTTTTTCTTCCGGCCGAGGCGGCCGCGTTTGTCGGCGGCGATTTTGCGGTCGGTCTCGGACCATTTCCGGCACCTTTCCGCCGTGCACCGCTTCCACTCGTCGGTCGGCGGCGCGCCTTCAAGGTCGCCGACGAAGGTGAGCGTGAACAGGTTGGGATGGGCGACCCCGCTTCCGGCCCGGCCGCGGCGGACCTTTACGAGCCCCTTATATTCAAGCTCGTCGAGCGCATCGGCGACATATTCTCCGGTGACGCCGTAGGAGACGAACTGGTGATGCGTCACGACAAGCCTGCCATTCTGCAACGCGGCATGCGAGAGGTGCTCGATGACGATGCGGAAGAAGGCGCGGCAGGCATTCGCACTCAAGGTGGTAAAGGCCGCCGATTCCAGTAGCTGGATCGTCAACCATTGCCATCGCAGGCTGCCGTCATCGCTGGCGCTCGGCGGCGCGGTGTGTTTGCGCACCAGCGATCGCGTCTTGCCGGAACTGGTGCGGCTCTTGTCACGAGAGTTGAATTCCGCCATCAGCCCCTCGCCCCGGCTGCGAGCACGTCCTTCCGGCAAGCAGCAGAAGAACTGGTTTTTTCCCGCATGCAGAGGGAAAGACCCGGCCAAGCGCCCACTGCGCCAATCGCTACAAAATTCTTTGACATTCAACATTCCATGGTTGCAACAGCGTGCAATCTAGCGTAAGAACGTTTCAAGAACTAGGAAAATAATCTTAGGATTCGGATTAGACCCGATCACCGTTTGGAGGGCAGGATGCGAATGATCTGCATGGGGGAAAAGTTCATGGTGGGTTACAGCAGCCGATTGCTGGCATTGATTTCGCTCTTGCTGGGAAGCGCCGTCCAGGCGTTTCCCTGCGATCAACCGATCACGATATCGAATTGGTCGTTCTGCGCGACCGGCAATGTGAGCGCTGAGGGCGGCGCCGCTGATTGGAAGGTCGTTCCTGCATGGACTCGCGAGCAAGCCATAAGCGCGTATTTCGGAAACGATCCGCGGCTTCTGGCAAACCACGGGCTTTGCAATGCCAAATTCCATCGCGTCGTCCTCTGCCAGCCCGGATGGCAAACGGGCAACCCGGATGCGTGCTCATATCTGGTTTGCAGCGGCTTTTACTCCGCCGTGTTCGGGAAGGAAGAAAGGGAAGCCTATGAGAGAGAGCATCCGAACGCTCAATAGCTTTGCCTTGCTGCCTTGCGGCAAAGACGGCAGCGGCCGACGAGAAGCGGCGGCCGGAAATAAATATGCCGGCGTTTCAGTAAGCAGCTCACTGCTCCGGAAAACGTCTCGTTCAGACGGCATCTCGACACGCCGGAACAATTGCCTTAGGCGAGCAGGTGGCCGAGAAGGCGCAGCGGAGATCCTGCATTATGCAAACCCTATGGAAGAAGCCGGTGACGCTTGCCCTTGAAGGGCCGGATCAATGGGCGGTCATCCAGACGACCCAGGCCGCAACATGGGCGCTGATCGAAGACTGGCCGACCGAAGAGGGGCCTGCGCTCGACAGAGCGTGTGCGGTTTGCGCCGATGTCATATCTGGGAAACGAAGCCGGGAAGAGGCGCGGCAGGCGTTCATCGAGGCTGCGATCGAAGCCGGGATTCCCATCAAGGAATGAGGCGGCCGCCCCAGCTATTGTTCACGCCTCCAAGGAGGCGAAGCGAGGAGCGAAGCGCTGATTGGAGCGGCACCGATTTCGGGCGCCTGGAACTTTGCTGATGCATTTGGGAAGAATGGCGCACCCGAAGAGATTCGAACTCCTGACCCCCAGATTCGTAGTCTGGTGCTCTATCCAGCTGAGCTACGGGTGCGTGCAAATTGCGGCGGTGCCGCTTGCGTGGGCGATCCTCTAAAGGGTCCTTTCGGACATTGCAAGAGCATTTCGAAAAAAATCGCGTCTTTGCCTGCTTGCGGCCGCGCCGGCTGAAATTCCGTCACTTCTCGCCATGCGTCCGGTTGCGGTAATCGTCCAGCGAAACCGGGCGATCGGGGATCTCGATGCGGAATTGGGTGCCGACCGTCGGCTTTTCCACCAGCGCGATCGTGCCGCCATGGGCGAGCACCAGTTCGCGGGCGATGGTCAGGCCGAGGCCGGTGCCGCCGGAACGGGCCGAGCCGCGGAAGGCGGCAAAGAGGTTCTGGCGCGCCTTCAGCGGCATGCCGGGGCCGGTATCGTCCACGGTGATGCTGACGACGCTGCCGACACGCTGGGCGGAGACGGTGATGCGCCTGATGGCGCCGGGGCCGCCCTCGCCCGGTGATGTCAGCGCCTGCAGGGCGTTGCGGCAGAGATTGTGAATGACCCGGAAAAGCTGCTCGCCGTCGGCATCGATCTCGAGATCGGCAGCGAACTGTTCGACAAACTCGATGCCGCTTTGCGGATCGATCGCCAGCATGTCCCTGACGTCCTGCGTGAGTGCCAACAGCCGAACATGGCGGCGGCGCGGCGCCGATTCGCTCGCCTTGCCGTAGGACAGCACCTCCGTCGTATAGCCGACGGCGCGGTCGATGGTGCGCAGCAGCTTCGGCGCGAAGCTCTTGACCATCGGATCATCGACATCGACGAGCCGGTCCGACATCAGCTGCGCGGAAGCCAGGATATTGCGCATATCGTGATTGATCTTGGAAACGGCGAGGCCAAGAGCGGCAAGGTTCTTCTGCTGCTTCAGCGTCTTCTGCAGCTCCATCTGCATCGAGGTGAGATTGCGGCCGGCCACCGCCAGCTCGTCACGGCCGCCGTCTCCGATATAGATGTGGGCCGGGTTCTCGGGATCGGAGGAGAATTGCTGCATGC
Organism: Rhizobium sp. NLR16a; assembly: GCF_017948245.1. Lineage (NCBI taxonomy): Bacteria > Pseudomonadati > Pseudomonadota > Alphaproteobacteria > Hyphomicrobiales > Rhizobiaceae > Rhizobium > Rhizobium sp. NLR16a. Next base: position 3,684,489 of record NZ_CP072865.1, read on the forward strand.
TGCCGGTTAGCCGGCGAATCGGGCCGATGAGAATGCGGTTGATCGCAAAGAAGATCAGCGTCGCCGTGAAGAGCGAAATCAGCACCGAAAGCAGCAGCACGTTGCGGGAATAAGCAAACATCGCCGTGCGCAGCGGCCGGTCCTTCATGACAACCTCGACGCCGACCTTGTTTTCGCCGACGGGGCCGTAAACGCGGATCATCCTGCTGCCGCCGAAGATCAGGGTATCGAGCGCGTCGCGGATCGCCGTCAGCGGCGGCACGTCGGTGAGATCGTAGGATTCGTCGACGGAGGTCGGCATGTCGGTCGTCGCCAGCAGCCGCGAAGTGCCCTCCTTGCGCAGCACGATCGCCTTGGTGCCGGTCGCCTCCAGCGTTTCCTTCTGCAGGGCGCGCGGCAGCTCGATCGGCTGCAGCCCGTCGATGACGATGGCGGCGGCGGCGGCCGTGTTCAGCCTGTCCTGCAGCCAGCGCATCCGCATGCTGGCGACCGAGGGAAAGAAAATCAGGATCTCGGCGAGCATGATGAAGACGACGGTGAGCCAGAGCAGCTTGCCAGACAGCCCGCCGAACAAGCCGGACGGACACCGCCCCTTGGCAGCCTCGCCGGCCGCCGGGATGTCAGCCGAAGGATCTTCGCCCTGGTCTCGAACCGGCATGGTCATCTCGCCCGATCGGCAGCGCTCGCCGCCCTCACCGTAGGGTTCTTATATTAGACCAAGACGCTCCGCTTTCAAATCTTTGCGAGCAGCGTCACCTCGTCACAACAAAACGCCGCCCGGGGGCGGCGTCGTGCTTTCGTTATGTTGGTGCAGTAGCTCTCTGGTTCGCGCAAGGGGCAGCCCCTCATCCGCCTGCCGGCACCTTCTCCCCACTCGCGGGGCGAAGGGAATATGCCGTGATCTCTCCGTCCGTCGCCAACCTCTCGTGGGGCACGTCCCCTCGCCCCATTTTACGGGGAGAGGGCGAGGGTGAGGGTGAGGGGCAAAAGCCAGGCATTGGAAAAGTCTTCTATTATGGAAAATCAGAACTCTTCCCAGCTCTGTTCGGCCGGGGCGGAACTGCCGCCGAAGGCGCGGGCGACCTTGGCGATCGCCCGGCGGGCGGGCGAGGCAACCGGCTGCCTGTGCGGCTCGTTGCGCACAAGCGCCACGGGCGCCGCCGCATCCGACAGCTTGAAGCGGGCGATGAGATGTACCAGCCCATTGGCTTCGGCCGAAAGCCGGTGCGTGGCGGCAGAGGTTTCCTCCACCATCGCGGCATTCTGCTGGGTCACCTGATCCATCTGGTTGACGGCGGTGTTGACCTCCTTGAGGCCGGTCGACTGTTCGACCGCGGCCGTGGCGATCGAATGGATATGGTCGTTGATGGCGATGACGCGGGTGCCGATTTCGGACAGAGCCTCACCGGTCGCCTGGACGAGCTTGACGCCGACCTGCACCTCGTCGCCGGACTTGGTGATCAGCGCCTTGATGTCCTTGGCGGCCGTCGCCGAACGCTGGGCGAGTTCGCGCACTTCCTGCGCGACCACCGCGAAGCCCTTGCCGGCCTCGCCGGCGCGGGCGGCTTCGACGCCGGCGTTCAGTGCCAGGAGGTTGGTCTGGAAGGCGATCTCATCAATGACGTTGATGATCTGGCTGATTTCGCGCGAGGCCTGCTCGATGCGGCCCATGGCCTCGACGGCGTTGCGGACGACGACGCCGGAGCGGCCGGCATTTTCCTTGGCTTCGGACACCATGACGGTTGCTTCATGCGCCCGCTCGGTCGAGTTCTGGACGACGGCGGTAATCTCGTCGAGTGCCGCAGAGGTCTGTTCGAGCGCTGCCGCCTGCTGCTCGGTGCGCTTCGAGAGGTCGTCGCTGGCATTGCGCAACTCGGCGGTGTTGCCGTTCATCGCTTCGGTCGTCTCGCGCACTTCGCGCATCGTCGCCTGCAGCGTTACGAAGCTGTTGTTGACGTTCTGCTGCAGCTCGGCGAAGGCGCCCTGGAAATTGCCGTTCATCGTCTGGGTGAGGTCGCCTTCGGCAAGGCTTGCGATGACGCGGCGGGTCTCGCCGATGCCGGCATCGACGCTCGACAGCAGCGTGTTGATATTGCCGGCGAACTGATTGAGGTTCTCGTCCTGATAATCCTTGTCGATGCGATGGCTGAAATCGCCGGCCGCAGCCGCGGCCACGACGACGGACATGCTCGACTGCAGGTCATCGCTCTTGGCGCGCATCGCCGCCTCTTGGGCGTTCAGGCGCTTGACGGCAAGGCCGTTCTCCTTGAAGACCGCCACCGCGGCGGCCATCTCGCCGATTTCGTCCTTGCGGCCGGCAAAGGGAACCTCGGCGTCGAAATTGCCGTTGGCGACCTCCTTGATCGCGTGGGTGACACGCTTGATCGGGCGGCTCAGATGGCTGGTGCCGATATAAAAGCCCATGCCGATGCCGACCGCGATACCGATGCCGGTAATGCTGAGCACGAGCATCAGGACCCAGGAGCGGAAACTTTCGATCTCGGCGTTGACGGCTTCGAGCGCTGCCTTGTCGGTCGCGACGACCGCGTCGATTTCAGCCTGGAAGGCCTTGCGGTTGGCGCGATTGGCCTCATTGTTGCCCTGCTGGCTGGCGGCCTCGGGCCCGACTTCCGTGCCGAGGCGGGCCGTTTCCGTGCGGAAGGTGCGGAATTCGGCGGCGCGGGAGACGAGCTTGGCGAAATCGGCCTTCTCGCTTTCGGGAACGAGCGGCGCCCAGCCGGCGATGACCTTATCGATCTCGTCGAGAGCGGCCGTGATGCCCTTGGCGAAATTCGGCGTATCCTTGATCGTCTTGGCCGCATAGATGCCGCGCGATTCCATGACGACCGCGGTAACGAAACGGTTGAGGCGCTCGCCGGCATAGGCGCGGGCGGCGGCCTGCTCGTAGGCCGTGAGGTTGCGGCTGTATTCGTGCATGGCCGACAATGCCGTTGCGCCGATCAGAAGCGCCACCGCGCCCATCACGCAAACCAGCAAATTAATTTTCCCGCGGATCTTCAATGCAGTGCCTCCTAGCTACCCCAAACTGCCTGGAAAGCAAATTCCCAGCCGATGAGCCGACTATCGGCGAAATTCCTTAAAGTTGGATTTCTAATATTTACGATTATGTCACTGAGAATGAGCGATGCCGGCGCCCGCCCCGAACGCAAGTCGCTGAAAATCATGATTTTCTATCGCGGCTGCGACAAAGCACAACCTGCCAGAGCAAAGCAAACTTGTTAACACTTGCGTGCGAAAACCAAGCGCCGATCAGCATTACCAGTGAAATGATCTGATATAATTGACTTTGGCGGCCTTCATCCGTATAAGCCGCCGCACGTCCGGTCACCCAAGGCCTTCATGGCCCGCCCGTTCGAAAAACAACGCTCCTTGCATCATGCAAATTCAAGAAGGGCCGCACTCCGCGGTGTTTAAATAAATGAAGCGTACCTATCAACCATCCAAGCTTGTTCGCAAGCGTCGCCACGGCTTCCGTGCGCGCATGTCCACGAAGGGTGGCCGCAAGGTCATCGCTGCCCGCCGCGCGCAGGGCCGCAAGCGTCTCTCGGCTTAAGGCCGGGTTGCCCGAGAAGAGATGGCGGGCGAATTGACGACCAGTGAGAAGAAACACACTGTCGGGCGGCTGAAAAGCCGCCCGCAGTTTCTTGCCGCGCGCGAAGGCGAAAAACGCCGCGGCGGCCTCTTCCTGCTCGAAGTGCTCGACCGGAAGGAACCCGACAGCCAGGCGCGCGTCGGTTTTACAGTCACCAAAAAACATGGCAACGCGGTCGAACGGAACCGTATGCGCCGCCGCCTGAAAGAGGCGGTGCGGCTTCATGCGGGATTTGCAATGCAGCCCGGACACGACTATGTGGTTGTCGCGCGCAGGGACGTACTTGATGCGTCCTTCCAGGAATTGGCCGCGGAGCTGAAGCTTCGCGTGGAAACCAGGCCGAAACACCGGCGCTCCGGAGACGGACGCCCCAGGAACGTATGATGGAAAACAACCGCAATTATTTCATTGCGATCGCTCTCTCGGTGCTGATCGTCCTCGGCTGGCAGTTTCTCTATATGAATCCGCGCATCGAAGCCCAGCGCAAGACGCAGGAAGCCCAGAAGGCGCAACAGCAGACCGAGCAGACGCAGCAGCCTGCGGCAGGCGGCGGCCAGGCACCTGCCCAGACGACCGGCGCGGCCCCGTCCGGCCAGGCGGCCGCGACGGCGACGCGCGAGCAGGCGCTCGAAAAGACGCCGCGCATCGCCATCGATACTGCTGCGCTTTCCGGCTCGATCAACCTTGCCGGCGCCCGGCTCGACGATCTGAAGCTCAAGGGCTATCACGAGACCGTCGACGACTCGAGCCCGACCATCACGCTGTTCAGCCCGGCCGAAACCAAGGATGGTTACTTCACGGAGCTCGGCTATATCGGCAGCGACGCCACGGGCACCGTCCCTGGTCCGTCGACGCTGTGGACGGCTCCGGAGGGCGCCAAACTCACCGAGAAGACACCGGTGACGCTCTCCTATACCAATGACAAGGGCCTGACCTTCACCCGCACGATTTCCGTCGACGAGCGCTACATGTTCACCGTCGTCGACAAGATCGAAAATACCGGCCAGGCGCCCGCCTCGCTCTCCTCCTACGGCCGCGTGATGCGCTACAACAAGCCGACGACGCCGTCCGTCTACGTCCTGCATGAGGGCTTTATCGGCGTCATCGGCGACGACGGCCTGATCGAAAGCAAGTATAGCGCCGTCGAGAAAGAAGCCGTGTCGCCGGCGAAATCCACCGGCGGCTGGCTTGGCATTACCGACAAATACTGGGCGGCGACGATCGTTCCGCCGCAGAGCGCTGCATATGAGGCGAAATTCTCTTATTTTTCTGACGGTCAGCCGCGTTATCAGGCCGACTACAAAGATGACGCCTTCACAGTTGCGCCAGGTCAGTCGATCGAGCTCAAGAACCTCGTTTTCGCCGGCGCCAAGGAAGTGCCTGTTATCGACGGCTACGAGGCCTCCTATTCGATCCCCAAGTTTGACCGGCTGATCGACTGGGGCTGGTTCTATTTCATCACCAAGCCGATGTTCAAGCTGATGGACTTCTTCTATCGCTTCTTCGGCAATTTCGGCGTGGCGATCCTGTGCACCACGATCGTCGTCAAGGCGCTGTTTTTCCCGCTCGCCAGCAAGCAGTACGCTTCGATGGCGAACATGAAGCGCATGCAGCCGAAGATGGAGGAGCTGAAGGCGAAATTCGGCGACGACCGCATGGCGCTGCAGCAGGCGACGATGCAGCTCTACAAGGACGAGAAGATCAACCCCATCGCCGGCTGCTGGCCGGTGGCGCTGCAGATCCCGATCTTCTTCTCGCTCTACAAGGTGATCTACATCACCATCGAGATGCGGCACGCGCCTTTCTTCGGCTGGATCAAGGACCTTTCGGCGCCCGATCCGACGACGATCGTCAATCTGTTCGGCCTGCTGCCCTTCGAGGCGCCGACCTTCCTGCATCTCGGTGTCTGGCCGCTGATCATGGGCGTCACCATGTTCCTGCAGATGCGCATGAACCCGACGCCACCCGATCCGACGCAGGCAATGATCTTCAACTGGATGCCGCTGGTGTTCATGTTCATGTTGGCAAGCTTCCCGGCCGGTCTCGTCATCTACTGGGCCTGGAACAACACGCTCTCGGTGATCCAGCAGTCGGTGATCATGAAGCGCCACGGCGTGAAGATCGAACTCTTCGACAATCTGAAGGGTCTGTTCCGACGAAAGACGGCGCCGTCGAAATGATGCCCACAAGCCCCGCTCCGGCGGGGCTTTTCATTTCCGGCCGCCTCGTACGCAAGACGCTGCCCGCCTGAAAGCTTGACATCCGCCCGTAAAACCACGAAGCCGACAGAAGACCGAACCCCGAGATTGCCGAGCCCGCATGCCCGAAACCGAAAAGCCGCTCTTCGGCCACCCATGGATCTTCATCCGCGGCGTCCCGTCGCTCAACTTCCTGCCGCCGGAAGGACCGCCTGAAGTCGCCTTCGCCGGACGCTCGAATGTCGGCAAGTCGTCGTTGATCAATGCGCTGGTCGGCCAGAAGGGCCTGGCGCGCACATCGAACACGCCGGGGCGCACGCAGGAGCTCAACTATTTCGTTCCGGACGGTTATTCCGGCGAGGCCGGCGACCTACCGCCGACGGCAATCGTCGACATGCCGGGCTATGGTTACGCGCAGGCGCCGAAGGAGCAGGTCGACAAGTGGACCAAACTCGTCTTCGATTATCTGCGCGGCCGTGCGACGCTGAAGCGCGTCTACGTGCTGATCGACAGCCGCCACGGCATCAAGAAGAACGACGAGGAGGTGCTTGATCTGCTCGACAAAGCGGCCGTCTCCTACCAGGTGGTGCTGACCAAGACCGACAAGATCAAGGCGCCGGCCGTGCCGAAGCTTCTTGCTGAAACGGCGGAGAAGATCCGCAAGCGCCCGGCCGCCTATCCCTATGTGCTGTCCACCTCGTCCGAAAAGGGCGACGGACTCGATGATTTACGCCAGGCGATCGCGGAAACTGTCGGGATAGCAAACTGGAAATAACGATCCGACCTCCATGCACTCGCTGAAACAGCTAAAAGTTTATTTTACCATCAAACAGAAAAACTAAAGGTTGACGCGCCGGAATAGGCGACCTATATAGTGCTTATCGAATTTTGCTTGCTGGCTTGGTTATCGCGCGATTAGCACCGCGGCCTGAACGAACTTCCTTTCAAAAATCGTTACCACCATCCGCATCGCGTTGACGCCTTGCGGTTTCTCAATATTGCTATGAAAGGGTTCATCATGACCACTGGCACAGTTAAATGGTTCAACTCCACCAAGGGCTTCGGCTTCATTCAGCCCGACAATGGCGGTGCTGACGCCTTCGTTCATATCTCCGCCGTCGAGCGCGCTGGAATGCGCGAACTCATCGAAGGCCAGAAGATCGGCTTCGATCTCGAGCGAGACCACAAGTCGGGCAAAATGTCCGCTTGCAATCTCCAGAAGGCTTAAATCGGTATCTGCTTCCCTTTGACCACGGATGTACTGGCACTGCCGGAAGCACCGATTCATTTAAGGCCGGGCAATCTGCCTGGCCTTTTTGTTTTCGCTCGCAGTCGAGCCCTTCAATATCGGAGAAGAAATGACAGAAACATACAGCAAATCGCGTCAACGGGCGGAGATCGCCTTCGGCAACATCCAGTCCCAGTTTTTCGCGAAGAACAAGGCGATGGAAGAGCTGGAATCCAACGCCCAGTCGCAACAGGCAAAGACGATGCGATTGCGGGAAGCACGGCTGGCGAAGCAACGCGACGATCGCGCCTCGGCCATGTCTGCTCTCCTTGCGAAACGCGCCAAAGCCTTCTGATCACCGGAAAAAGGTCGCTGCGAGCCCTATGCGGCTACCCGCAGACATGCCGATCTGCGCCGGTTCTCGCGCACGAACCGCACCGCATCGCACCGTCCGACGCAACTTTCAAGAGGAAGTATTCGCGGGTTCAAAAAGCGGCAACAGGACGGGCAGAACCGTGCTGACAGTTCACTCATATCAAAGGACACCGCAATGGCAGAGGATACGAAGGAACTCCAGTCGATCAATACAGCATGGCAGATCGCCATCCAGGAGATTTTGCGCATGGTGATCCGAGACATGTATCATGGCGGCGGCGAGGCGTCGTTCAAGTCGCATATCAAGCGCATAGAGGAGGCAGCCGTAGACAGTATTTATACGGATTTGCGGCTGCGCGGGACGGACGAGTGGACGGAAGTTCTGGTCAAAGAAAGGGCCAGCAATTTTGTCACCACGCTACTGACCTCGTTCACTTTTGACCGGGCGTAAGCTCGCGACCGACGCTGACGCATGATCTTGCGGCCAACAGAGGCCTGCCGACCAGTAACGTCGACCGCCGCGTTCACGGCAGCTGCAGAGCATCGAGATCCCTGACAGTTGCAGCATTTGAACACCGGCTGTTTAGACGTGCGACATCGATTGTGCTTGCGCCATCGCAGTTTTTGAAGCAACGCTTGATCTCATGCTGTTGAAGCGCAGCGGCGTCCGCGAGAAACCATCCATGACTGACAGCAAAGACGAAGCCCTTTCGCCAGAAGGCGTCGGCAACCTGCCCCATCTTGCCGAAGCCCTCGATGACGATCGGTTTCGACACTTTCTCGATCATGTCCCATTTGCAGTGGCGGTCTCCGAGCTCGGCACCTGTGAAAAGCTAATTTACGTAAACCTCGAATTCGAACGGCTGACAGCGCTGACCGCCAGACAGGTGGAGGGGAAACGCTGGACGGACATCGAGGTGAATTGCAGTGCAGTCTCCGGGGAGACAACGCTTGCAGCCGCTGTGACCACGGCGGAGGAATATATTGGCGCCTTCTCGCTCGTGGCAGAACCGGAAAGCGATGTGACTATCGACGTGTGGTCGAACACGATCGTCAACGATGATGACGTCCCGCTTTTCCGTCTGGTCGCCTTCGCTGCCCGCAACGAGGTGACGGGTGGCCAGAGCTTCAGCGAGCTGCTGGCCGAGAAGGATGTCCTTCTGCGAGAACTTCAGCATCGTGTGAAGAACAATCTGCAGATGATAACGGCGCTGATCCGAATGGAAGCGCGTAATGCTCAAAAGAACGAGGAGAGCGAGCGGTTTGCACGTCTTGCGGGTCGGATCGAAGCCTTGGCTCTGCTTTACCGCGCACTGTCGGACGAAGACAAAGGCGCGATGATCGATCTCGGCAGCTATGTGAGCCAGATCGCCGCGTCGGTCATGGCCGCCCACGCTGTGGAAGGGATCCGAATCGACATGAAGGTGGACACCTGGCCGGTTTCCGTGAACGTGGCAATGCCTGCCGGACTCGTCGTTAACGAGCTCCTGACCAACACATTCAAGCATGCCTTCGTAGGGCGAGATGGCGGAGAGATCATGCTGCGTTGTGTCGTCAGCGACACCGGATGCAGGATCACTGTCGCCGATAACGGGGTCGGCCTTCCTGAGAATGTGCCTTGGCCGAACCCCGGAAAACTGAGCGCCATGATCATCCAGTCCCTGAAACAGAACGCCCGCGCCCAGGTCGAAGTCAGCTCTTCCCCCGGCAGGGGAATGAGTGTCTCGCTCGCGTTCCCAAGAGTCGAAGCGGCCCAATAGCTATATCAGCGGCGCCGCCGCTCCATTAGCTAGCGGAACCGCTAGACGCTGGGCACCATTCGCAGGTAGTTTGGAGCGCGCCCGAAGAGCGCGCCCTCCGCCGATACACACACTTACATCTTCGGCAGCAGAACCTTGTCGACGACGTGGATGACGCCGTTCGACTGCTTGACATCGGCGATGGTCACATGGGCGACAGTGCCGTTTTCGTCGGTCAACGTGATCTTGCCCATATCCTCCCTGGCTTTGATCACGCAGCCGCCGACCGTCCTGATGTCGTGTTCGCCGCCGTCATCCTTGATCATCTTGGCGACGGTCCTCGCCATCGCGTCGGCCGCCACCACGTGGCAGGTCAGAACCTTTGTGAGCGTCGCCTTGTTCTCCGGCTTCAGCAAAGTATCGACGGTGCCCTTGGGCAAGGCGGCGAAAGCCTCGTTGGTCGGCGCAAAAACGGTGAAGGGCCCTTTGCTCTCGAGTGTGCCGACGAGACCGGCAGCCTTGACGGCGGCGACCAGCGTCGTGTGATCCTTGGAGTTTACGGCATTTTCGACGATGTTTTTGGTTTCGAACATCGCAGCGCCGCCGACCTTGGGGTTCTTCGCATAAGCGGCGAAGGCCACGGCTGAAATGGCAGCCGCGAAGGTGAGGCCGCGCAACAAATTCTTGGTCATGATTTTCTCCTCTGGCCGGGCACTGTCCGCCGGCTTTATGCCTGAGCGTCGTCCCGACATTTCGAACTACGAAAGGCAGCGCCGAAGAGTTTCAGGCAGGAGAGATGATTTTCGTTCTAGCCAGCGTTATGGCCGGTGCACCGTGCCGCTCGCGATGACCGGACCGGTCGCCTGCCCCGTCGGCGAACCGCCGAAAGGTTCGAGGCTGACGGCAAGGTTTGCGCCGTCGGCAAGATTCTTGCGCAGTTCGGCGGGAATGACGAGCTCGCCGCTTTCGCCCGGCTGGAAGACGCCGAGCGATTTCGGCACGCCACTGCCCGGCACCAGCCAGAGTTCCAGCGACTTCTCCTCCGGCTTGCCGGCTGCGACCGGCACGATCTTCAGCCGACCGCTCTGGATCTCGTAGGAGGCGCGGAGATTGATGGCGTTGTTTTGGCCCGAAAGTTCGGCGACCAGCGGTGCCGGCCCCTGCGGCTGGGGTACGAGGCCGGAGGCGAAGATGACGGCGCTGACGGCAACGACGATGCAGGCGAAGGCCAGTGAGCGCCAGAAGACCGCCGAATTCCACAGTCCCTGCGAAAAGGATCCGGGCTTTCCGGCATCGCCGAACAACCGAGACTCGATCTGCTTGAAGGTTTCCCGGCTCGGCGCGACGCCGTCATATTCGTCGTTGAAGGCGGAAAGGTTGGTTTCCCAGCGGCTGACGATGGCGGCAAAGGGCCGATCGTGGCGCATGCGTTCTTCCACCACCCGGCGATCCTGCAGCGATAGGACGCCAAGCACATATTCGCCGGCGAGAACCTCGTCGCGGGAGCGGTCTCCCTTGCTTTTGTCGGGCGATGTCATCGTTCCATGCACTCTCTCAGTTTCAAGAGGCTGCGCCTGAGCCAGGTCCGCATCGTGTTCAGCGGAACGCCGAACTGATCCGCCAGTTCCTGATAGCTCAGCCCTTCGACATAAGCCCGTTTCACCGCGACCGCACGATCAGCTTCCAACTCTTCCATGCAGGTGTCAATCCGCCTTCCTTCATCCTTCGTCACCGTCTGCCTTTCCGGGTCGGGTGCGGCATCGGCAAGATCGTAGGCGCTGTCGATTTCGTCGGCGACGGGCTTGCGCGCCCGCAGCGCATCGATCGACCGGTTGCGGGCAATCGCCGAGAGCCATGCCGAGGACGAACCCGCGGCTGCCTGGAAGCCTCGGGCCCTCTGCCAGATGCTGATATAGACTTCCTGCAGGGCCTCCTCGGCTTCCATGCGATCCTTCAAGATGCGCAGGCAGATCGCAAAAAGTTTCGGTCCGGTCTGGTTGTAGAGAGCCGTAAAGGCCGTGCGGTCGCCAAGCGCGACGCGGCCGATCAGGTCTGCAATCTCATCGCCTTGCATGCAGTTCCTCATATCATGCTCACGTATGCCGGACGGTCAGGGCCACCGGCTCCGCGCCAGATACGAAAAACTATTGCCCTCTGGATTATTCCCTCTGTCAGAAACTTGCGATAAAAGGCCCGCGATCAACTCCTGCGGGGTCCCCATGAACGAGTCCGAAAGCGAAATCCAGGCACGTCTTCTCGCCCAGGCGCTGCCTTTCATGCAGCGTTATGAAAACAAGACGATCGTGGTGAAGTACGGCGGCCATGCGATGGGCAATCCCGAGCTCGGCAAGGCCTTTGCCAGCGATATCGCGCTTTTGAAGCAGTCGGGCGTCAACCCGATCGTCGTTCACGGCGGCGGCCCGCAGATCGGCGCCATGCTGACCAAGATGGGCATCGAATCGAAATTCGAAGGCGGGCTTCGCGTTACCGACCAGAAGACGGTCGAGATCGTCGAGATGGTGCTCGCTGGCTCGATCAACAAGGAGATCGTCGCGCTGATCAACCAGACCGGCGAATGGGCGATCGGCCTTTGCGGCAAGGACGGCAACATGGTCTTCGCCGAAAAGGCGCGCAAGACCATTAAAGATCCGGATTCCAACATCGAGCGGGTGCTTGATCTCGGCTTCGTCGGCGAAGTGGTCGAGGTTGACCGCACGCTGCTCGATCTGCTCGCCCGCTCCGAGATGATCCCGGTCATCGCGCCCGTGGCGCCGGGGCGCGACGGAGCCACCTACAATATCAACGCCGACACTTTCGCCGGCGCCATAGCCGGCGCGCTCAACGCCACCCGTCTGCTGTTCCTGACCGACGTGCCCGGCGTGCTCGACAAGAAAGGTCAGCTGATCAAGGAGCTTTCCGTCGCCGAAGCGCATGCGCTGATCGCCGACGGCACGATCTCAGGCGGCATGATCCCGAAGGTCGAGACCTGCATCGATGCGATCAGGGCCGGCGTCCAGGGCGTCGTCATCCTGAACGGCAAGACCGCCCATTCCGTCCTGCTCGAGATTTTCACCGAGCACGGCATCGGAACGCTGATCGTTCCCTGATCAAGGCTGCGCCCCTCAGCGGAACGAAGGGCGCATCTTTTACACGCCGCGCACGGGCGCAAATCGGAGCCGCTAGCAGGCGCTCAATCGTCGCGCCCTTTTTAGCCCATCGGAGGACGCAGGCGTCTGCCCGGCGCTCAAGGCGCCTCCTTCACGCGGGCGCGCGCCTTGCTTTCCTTCTTGATCGGCCGACCGACCGGGCAGACCTCCTGCACGAAGCCGTTCAGCGTATTGACGAGATTGTTCTCGATCAGAGAATAATGGACGAACTGGCCCTGTTTCTCCCGTCTGATCAACCCCGCAGTTTCGAGGACGGACAGATGCTGCGAAACGGCAGGCTTGGACATGCTGAAGCGGTCGGCGATCTCGCCGGCAGTCAGGCCGCAGGCCGAGAGATAGGCAAGGATCTTCCGGCGCGGCGCACTGGAAAGCGCGTGGAACACCCGCTGGGCAGCGCCGACAGAGCTGCCTTCTGCAATGTCATCGAAAGTCTCGCCTTCCAAGTCCCGTCTCCGTGCTGCGGCATCATCGCGTCGATCCATGAATTAAGCAATTAATGTATTGCTTAATTATTTTCATTGGCGCAAAGTAATTAGGTAATTGCTTAATTAATGAATTAGCGGGTGATGTTCAAGGACAGAATGCGCCCGGTCGGAAGGAGTTTGCCATGAGCAGTATTTCCACCGGACGGATGATCGACGACAGCAGCGATTCATTGAAGGGCAAAGTCGTCTGGGTTCCGGGAAAGTCGATCTGGATCACCGCCATGACCGTGATTGCCGCTATTGGCGGGCCGCTGACCTTCAGCTGGAGCGCTTTTGCCGTCTTTATCGTCCTGACTGCCGTCACGATCTGCCTCGGTCATTCGGTCGGCATGCACCGGCTGCTCATCCACCGCTCCTTCAGCACACCTCTCTGGATCGAGCGCTTCCTCGTCTATCTCGGTACGCTGGTCGGAATGGCCGGTCCCTTCGGCATGATCTACGCGCACGACATTCGCGACTGGGCGCAACGGCAGCGAGACTGCCATGACCTCTTTGCCCATCGGAAACCTTTCTTCTTGGATGCCTTCTGGCAGATGCATTGCATGGTGGCGCTGGACCACCCGCCACGTTTCGTCCTCGATGATCGCGAGCGACGCGACCACTTCTATCGCTTCCTGGAGGCGACATGGATGGGGCAGCAGATTCCCTTGGCATTCGTGCTTTTCGCGCTCGGTGGGCTGCCGTGTGTGGTCTGGGGTATTGCGGTGCGGATATCAGTCTCGCTGACCGGGCACTGGCTGGTCGGTCATTTCGCACATCGAGCCGGCCATCAGGGCTGGAGTGTCGACGATGTCGCGGTGCAGGGTTATAACCTGCCGCATTTCGGGCTGGTGACCTTCGGCGAGAGCTTCCATGGCAACCACCACGCCTTTCCGGAATCAGCCCGGCTCGGCGTCGAACCGGGGCAAGTGGACCTCGGTTGGCATTTCATACGGCTGCTGGCCGGGCTCGGCCTTGCTTCGGCGATCAAACTTCCACACATGATCGCGCCAAGAAGAGGGTTGAGGCGCGTCGCAGTCTCTGAAGCTGCTGACAACCGGCATCCGCCACAAGGTTCGATGGACACCGCCTGATGTCCGTGGCGGCATCCAGGTTGGGGCAGATGGAGGCCGGCCCGACCTTCGAGGCCCCTGCGGGGCATACACGGATGAGGGAGGTCGGAGGATGCCGCGGCTGATCGTCAGCGTGGTTGCAAGCCTCCGCAGCGACGATATTCGCTCCGACAGGTCGCAAAACGCACGATCTAGCCTTGGCAAGATTTCGAATCGTGCTTTAGGTTGCGGCCCGAAATATAAACGGGTCGAGCAAAAGATGCGCCTTACAGACTGCTATAATTTCCACGATTTCCGGCGCATGGCCAAACAGCGTCTTCCCGGGCCGATCTTCGACTATATCGATGGTGCCGCCGATGACGAGGTGACCTATCGGCGCAATAGCGCGGCCTTCGAGGCTTGCGATCTGGTGCCCGACGTCTTGCGCGGCGTGGCCGAGGTCGACATGTCGGTGACGGTCATGGGGCAGAAGCTCGCCATGCCGGTCTATTGCTCGCCGACGGCGCTGCAGCGGCTTTTCCATCACCAGGGGGAACGGGCGGTCGCGGCGGCAGCGGCAAAACACGGCACGATGTTCGGCGTCTCCTCACTCGGCACGATCAGCCTGGAGGAGGCCAGGCAGATCAGCGACGGGCCACAGGTCTATCAGTTCTATTTCCACAAGGACCGCGGGCTGAACCACGAAATGATGGCGCGGGCGAAAAATGCCGGTGTGCAGGCGATGATGCTGACGGTCGACAGCATCACCGGCGGGAACCGCGAGCGCGACAAGCGCACCGGTTTTGCCATTCCCTTCAAGCTCAATCTCGCCGGCATGATGCAGTTTGCCATCAAGCCGTCCTGGGCGATCGACTGGATGACGCATGAGGCGTTCCGGCTGCCGCAGCTCGAAAACCACGTCAAGATGGACGGCGGCGCGCTGTCGATCAGCCGCTACTTCACCGAAATGCTCGACCCCTCCATGTCATGGAACGACGTGGCTGACATGGTGCAGGCCTGGGGCGGGCAATTCTGCCTGAAGGGCATCATGTCGGTTGAGGACGCCAAGCGCGCGGTCGAGATCGGCTGCACCGGCATCGTGCTTTCCAATCATGGCGGACGCCAGCTCGACGGCTCGCGCAGCGCCTTCGACCAGCTCGCCGAGATCGTCGATGCCGTCGGCGACCGCATCGACGTGATGATGGATGGCGGCGTGCAGCGGGGAACGCATGTTCTGAAGGCCCTGTCGCTCGGCGCGAAGGCCGTCGGCCTCGGCCGCTACTATCTCTTCCCCCTCGCCGCTGCCGGACAGCCCGGCGTCGAACGTGCGCTGGAGACGATGCGCACCGAGATCGAGCGCGACATGAAGCTGATGGGCTGCACCTCGGTCGACCAGCTGACGCGGCGCAATCTGCGCTTCCGCTCTTGAGCGCAAACGCGATGTCGCTGCGGGCCGCAACCTTTCGTGCGGATGCGGCCCTCGAGCGTATTGGCTTCAGAGCTGGCTATAAATCGCCGCCGCCGCCTGCTTCAGCTTTTCCATCATCGACCGGTAGGGTCCCGGCCCATAGCTGATGCGGCCGACGCCGAGCTTTGCCAGGGTTTTCACATCGGGGGCGCCTGCCCGCATCATGATGTTGACCGGCAGCGACGATGCCGCGCAGATCTTTTCGATCAAGGCGGGCTCGATCAGGCCGGGCACGAAGAAGCCGCTGCCGCCCGCTGCCGCATAGGCCCTGCCCCGCTCGATCGCCTCATCCACCAGGCCGGCATGTTTGGAGAGATCGCTCTCGGCCAGAAAAAGGTCGGTGCGGGCGTTGATGAAGAAGGCGATGTCCCTGCCGTCGGCCATGGCGCGAATGGCGCGGATGCGGGCCGCCTGGCTCTCGACAGGATAAAGTCCGTCGCCCGAGACCACACGGTCCTCGAAATTGATGCCGATGGCGCCGACCTCCATCAGCTGGGCGACATTGGCGGCCGCCCTGTCAGGATCTGCGGAATAGGCGCCTTCGAAATCAACCGAAAGCGGCAGGTCGACGGCATCGGAGATGGATTTGGCCGTCTCCACAAGCACCGACATCGGCAGTTTCTCGCCGTCGGCAAAGCCGTGGGCGGCGGCGACCGACCAGCTTCCCGTCGCAAGCGCCTTGGCGCCGGCATCGGCAATGGCCTTTGCCGTGCCGGCGTCCCAGATATTGTAGAGCACGATCGGATCGCCCTTCCGGTGAAGCGCGGCGAATGCCTTGGCGTTTTCAGTCTGGTTCATGCTGTCTCCTCTATCCTTGCTTGCGTACTGATCTTCTCTTCGTGCCGCAGCAGCCATTGCTTGCGCCAGAGCCCGCCGCCGTAACCGGTCAAAGAACCATCGGCGCCGAGGATACGGTGACAGGGCACGATGATGGCAAGCTGGTTGGCGCCATTGGCGCGGCCGACTGCACGCACGACCTCCGGCCTCTCCATCTCCCTGGCGAGATCGCCATAGGCGCGCGTCTGCCCGAGGGGGATCTCCATCAGGCTTGCCCAGACATGCTTTTCGAAGGGCGTGCCGCCAAGCGCCAGAGGCGTCCTGAAGACGGTCAGCCGACCTTCGAAATAATCGCGGATCTCCGCCTCGATCTGATCGATCACCAGGGTGCGGCCGATCGCGACGGAGGAGCGGACGCGCTTCTGCAGCACTGCCAGTTCGCTCGGCAGCGCCTTGCGATCGTGAAATTCGAGAAGATGCAAGTGTGTCTTGTCGGCGACCGCGATCATCGGTCCGAGCGGCGTATCGAACCAATCGGCAAAGAGCAGCTCGCGATTCTGCGAGAGCTCCGGCGCCTTGCCGACGAGCCGCTGGAACGCCGACCGGAAACCGCTCGACGATTCGTACCCGGCGTCGATCTGGGCATCGATGACACGCGCCCCATCCGCCAGCTGCCGGGCCGCTTCTCCGAGCCTGATATAGCGGACGATGTCATGGAAGGTCATGCCGAGCGCCCGCTTGAAGGCGCGCCGCACGGTCGAGGGATCAAGGCCCCGGCGCACGAGCTCATCCTCACACCAGCGAACCTCCGGCTCGTCGTCGAGCGCGGCAAGCAGCAGATCGACGACCGGTTCCCTGCCGGGCTGTTCCAGCGGCCTGCAGCGCCGGCAGGGGCGGAAGCCGGAATGCATGCAGGCGGCAATCGTCTCGAGGAAGAACGTGTTTTCCCGCTTCGGCTTGTGCGCCGGGCAGGTTAGGCGGCAGAAGATGCCCGTCGTCTTCACGCAGACATAGGCTTGGCCCTCATAATCGGCGCTGCGCGCAATCAGGGCATCATAGAGCGTATCGTCGTCGGGGCGTTGGAAAAGCATGTGCGCTTTCTAACATCCAACGCCGGCCGCGTCCGCCGAAAATCGGGCGTCTATTTTTTCTTGTCGATTTCCTTGGGCGAGCAGCCGTGCGATAAGGGCGGCCATGACCAAGATCGACCGTACGCCTGAAAAAGCCGATTTCGAACACGTGACAGACTGGGTGTTCGACCTCGACAACACCCTCTATCCCCATCACATCAATCTTTTCGCGCAGATCGACAAGAACATGACCGCCTATGTCGCGGCGCTGTTACAGATGGAACGGGAAGAAGCGCGCAAGCTGCAGAAGCAGTATTATCTCGACCACGGCACGACGTTGCAGGGCCTGATGATCCATCACGGCATCGACCCGAACGACTTCCTCGAAAAGGCCCATGAGATCGACTATTCGGCGCTGATGCCACAGCCCGAACTCGGAGAAGCGATCAAGGCGCTGCCGGGGCGCAAATTCATCTTCACCAATGGCAGCGTCAAACATGCCGAAATGACCGCCGGAGCGCTCGGCATTCTCGAGCATTTCGACGATATCTTCGACATCGTCGCCGCCGATTACGTGCCGAAGCCGGCGCAGGCGACCTACGACAAGTTTGCGGCGCTAAAGCGCGTCGAAACGAACAAGGCGGCGATGTTCGAGGATCTGCCGCGCAATCTGACCGTGCCGAAGGCGCTTGGCATGCAGACCGTGCTGCTGGTGCCGCGCAATCTGGAAGAGACCGTCGTCGAATGGTGGGAAAAGACCAGCGGCGACGAGGATCACATCGATTTCGTCACCGACGACCTCGTTGCATTTCTCGGCAAGGTGACCAGATCCGGCGGCTGACCGCCAGGTTACGAAAGTTTCACCCAACTTACCGATGTTTAACTGGGTCTTTGAGGCCCGCTGCCGTAGCGTCTTTCGTGAGGGGACACCTTACGAAAGGGAAATACGATGTACCGCAACAAGCCGATACTGGCAGCGCTCTCCTCCGTCCTTATCTTCGGCGTCGCAGCCGGGGCAAGCTTTGCCGCACCGGGCGACGGACCGCGCCCGCATCATGCCGGCATGGACCGACCGGGCCGCGACGCCTTCCTTGAAATCACCTATGTCCGCATGCTCAAGGAGTTCGACGCGAACAAGGACGGAAAGGTCTCCAAGGAGGAGGCGAGCAGCGGCCTCGACAAGATCTTCGCTGCGATCGACACCAACAATGACGGGTCGCTGACGCCCGGCGAAATCCGCCAGTACCGCCAGACGCAGCTGCAGGCGATGAGAGATCAGCACAAGCAGGACGCCGGCGACGAGAAGGACGCGAACGCCGCGCCCGACATGCCGGACAGCGAATCCGGGCGGCCGCCGCGCGACGGCCATGATGGTCATCGCTGGATGCGCCACGGCGGCAACATCATGCACGCCTCGATGATGATGCATCGGATCGACACCGACGAAAACGGCCAGATTTCCAAACAGGAGGCGGTCGCCGCCTTCGACAAGCTGTTTACGCGGATGGACCGCGACAAGGACGGCGTCATCTCGATCGACGACATGCCGGATCGGCCGCTGCTGTAAGGGCGGACGAACCATTGCCCTTGCTCTTTCCCCGTTGCGACGGGGAAAGAGACGTGTCTTACGAGTGTTCGTAGAAATCCTGGACGATCTTCCATGCGGCGTCGGCGGTGTCGACGAAGCTGATCAGCTTGACATCGTCGGGTGCGATCGTGCCGAATTCGGCCAAGGCCTCGAAATTGATGATGCGGCGCCAGAAGGCCTCGCCGAAAAGGATCAGCGGCAGACGTTCCATGCGGCCGGTCTGGATCAGCGTCAGGCATTCGAAGAATTCGTCGAGCGTTCCGAAGCCGCCGGGAAAGACCGCGATTGCCTTGGCGCGCACCATGAAATGCATCTTGCGAATGGCGAAATAGTGGAAGTTGAAGCTGAGTTCCGGCGTGACATAGACGTTCGGAGCCTGTTCGTGCGGCAGCACGATGTTGAGACCGATGGAGGGTGCGCCCTCGTCGGCCGCACCGCGATTGCCCGCCTCCATGACGCCGGGGCCGCCGCCGGTGACGATGACATATTCCTGAAAGTCGAAGCCCGCCGAATATTTCGAGCAGAGCCGGGCAAATTTGCGCGCCTCGTCATAATAGATGGAGGCCGCCTCCAGATTGGCGCGCTGGATGTCGTTGCGCGCCGCCCAGGCACTCTGGCCGGGGGCGGGAATACGGGCGCCGCCGAACATGACGACGGTCGAGCGGATGCCGCGTTCGGTCAGCATCATCTCGGTCTTCAAGAGCTCCAGCTGCAGCCGGATCGGCCGCAACTCCTCGCGGCAGAGGAAATCCTCGTCGACATAGGCGAGGCGATAGGCCGGCGACAACGTCTGCGGCGTCTTCGGCACGGCTTCGGCGCGCTGCCTGTCGGTCGAGCTGCTCTTCAACGGGTCCCATACGCCATCCTTGCGCCGCGAACCGCCGTTTCGTCCCTTTGCCATGTCGAAATGCCTTTCAGTATTGCCGGCCGTGAAACCGGATATGTCGCTATAACGCCTTGAAACCAGGTATGATCTTGTTCGAAAAATCATTCCGTTCTACGGGTGCATGCTGTAGAGCAGGACAAACCCACGCCGATCGCATCTCCGGAGACTCCGCCGTCTCCACGATAAAGATCGAAGTTTAAGGAATTCTCATGAGCGCCACCGACCTCGCATCCCTGGAAAAGACCATCGAAGCTGCCTTCGACAATCGCGACAATGTGAACGTGTCGACGAAGGGCGAGGTCCGTGATGCGGTCGAAGCGGCGCTCGATCTGCTCGATTCCGGCAAGGCCCGCGTCGCGACCCGCGGCGCCGACGGCGCCTGGACGGTCAATCAGTGGCTGAAAAAGGCGGTGCTCTTGTCCTTCCGCCTCAACGACATGGAGGTGGTCAAGGGCGGCTCCGGCAACTCCACCTGGTGGGACAAGGTTCCCTCGAAGTTCGAGAATTGGGGCGAAAACCAGTTCCGCGCCGCGGGCTTCCGCGCCGTGCCGAATTGCGTCGTGCGCCGCTCGGCCTATATCGCCCCGAATGCGATCCTGATGCCCTCCTTCGTCAATCTCGGCGCCTATGTCGGCGAAGGCACGATGGTCGACACATGGGCGACGGTCGGCTCCTGCGCGCAGATCGGCAAACACGTGCATCTCTCCGGCGGCGTCGGCATCGGCGGCGTGCTCGAACCGATGCAGGCCGGCCCGACCATCATCGAGGACAATTGCTTCATCGGCGCCCGTTCCGAAGTGGTCGAAGGCTGCATCATCCGCGAAGGCTCGGTGCTCGGCATGGGCGTCTATATCGGCAAGTCGACCAAGATCGTCGATCGCGCCACCGGCGAGGTGATGTACGGCGAGGTGCCGCCCTATTCGGTCGTCGTCGCCGGCTCGATGGCCTCGGCCAATGCGACGATGGCAAACGGCCAGCCGGCGCCACACCTCTACTGCGCCGTCATCGTCAAGCGCGTCGACGAACAGACCCGCTCAAAGACCGGTATCAACGAGCTGCTCAGAGATTGATGACACCGGGGCATTGATCCGGTAAACAGGCGACGTCTTTTTGGGCGAGGCGGCCTCGCCTTGCCATGTCTTTGCCATTCCCGCCGGATAGTTCGACCGCCATGACCGCTACCGATCCCGTCGCCAATCTGCAGACGCTGATTCGCTGCCCCTCCGTCACACCAGCCGAAGGCGGCGCGCTGACGGCGTTGGAAGCGATGCTCGCACCGCTCGGCTTCAACGTCGACAAAGTGAAGGCGAGCGAAGAGGGAACACCCGACATCGAGAACCTCTATGCCCGCCTCGGCGGCGACGGACCGCATCTGATGTTTGCCGGCCATACCGATGTCGTGCCGGTTGGCGATGAAGCTGCCTGGACGCACCCGCCTTTTGCCGCGGAGATATCAAAGGGCGAGCTCTTCGGACGCGGCGCCGTCGACATGAAGGGCGGCATCGCCTGTTTCGTCGCCGCCGTCGCCCGCCATATCGAAAAACACGGGCCGCCGGCCGGCTCGGTCTCTTTCCTGATCACCGGCGACGAAGAAGGCCCGGCGATCAACGGCACGATCAAACTGCTGCAATGGGCGGCGGAGCGCGGCGAACGCTGGGACGCCTGCCTTGTGGGAGAACCGACCAATCCGGACCGGCTCGGCGACATGATCAAGATCGGCCGGCGCGGCTCGCTGTCGGGCAGGATCATCGTACACGGCGTTCAGGGCCATGCCGCCTACCCGCACCTTGCCGACAATCCGGTGCGCGGCATGCTGCAGCTGACGCAGGCGCTGATGGATCCGCCTTTCGACGGCGGCACCGACGATTTCCAGCCGTCGAACCTCGAAGTGACGACGGTCGATGTCGGCAATCCTGCGACGAACGTCATTCCGGCCAAGGCATCGGCAAGCTTCAACATCCGCTTCAACGACAGCTGGACCGTCGAAACGCTGCGCGCCGAAATCCTGCGCCGACTCGAAGCCGCCGCCGGCCATGGCCAGTTGCGTCCGGGCCGCGAGCCGGTCAGATACGATATCGTCTGGGCCGACCGGCCAAGCCATGTCTTCCTGACCCGCAACAACGCCCTGATCGCTTCGCTGTCGTCTGCCGTCGAAAGTGTGGCCGGCCGGTCCCCGGCGCTTTCGACCACCGGCGGCACGTCGGATGCGCGCTTCATCAAGGACTATTGCCCGGTCGTCGAGTTCGGCTTGGTCGGCCAGACGATGCACATGGTCGACGAACGCGTCACTGTTGCCGATCTGGAGACGCTGACGGCGATCTACGAGACTTTCATCGACCGCTGGTTCGCCCATGCCGGGTCTTAGGGAAGTCCAGTATTACCTGGCCGGCCTCTGGCTGCTGATCCGGATGGATCCGCGCGGCTTCCGCTTCCTCGATCTGTCGGAGCGCGGCGTCAACCGATCGTTTTGGGCAATGGCCTGGTGCCTGCCGCCGATGGGCATTTCCTGGCTCTGGTGGCGACAGGCCTTCCTGCGGTCGATGCCGCCGGAGGCCGATGTCGACTTTGCCTTCTACATCAGGCTCGGCCTCGTCGAGGTCGCCAACTGGTTCGTGCCGCTGGTCTTTGCCGGACTGCTGCTGCTTGCCTTCCGCATGGGCGAGCGCTTCGCCCCCGTCGTCGTCAGCGTCAACTGGCTCGGCGTACCGCTCTCCTATATCAACGGTCTGCTGCTGGCTCTGGTGTTCTTCCTGCCCGGCACCGTCGGCCTCGTCTCGCTGCTGCTGCTCGCCTTCATGCTGGCGCAAGTCTTCGCTTTGGCGCGCATTCTCAGAATGATCTGCCACGATCACGCGCTGATGGTCGGGGCGCTGACGCTGGTGCTGCTGGTGCCGTCGATGATCCTTTCGGAATATCTGCAGCACTTCCTCGGCATTTATCCGGCCTGACCAGCCTCGGCGGAGGCTTTACGACAGATCATCGTCGTTTTCATCGGCGGGCCTGCGCCGGTCGGTGATCACCTCGGGATAATCCACCTGCATGAAATAGAGCCCTTCGGGCGGCGCCACCGGGCCGCAGGCCTTGCGGTCGCGCGCCTCCAGCGCTGCCTGCACATCTTCGGGCGTCCATTTGCCTTCGCCGGCGAGCTTCAGCGTGCCGGCGAAGGAACGGATCTGGTTGTGGAGGAAGCTCTGCGCGGTGGCGCGGATTTCAATCAGTTCGCCGCTGCGCGTCACATCAAGCCGGTCGAGCGTGCGCACCGGGCTGTTCGCCTGACAATGGGCGGAGCGGAAGGTGGAGAAGTCATGCCGGCCGACCAGCTTCTGGGCGGCGGCGTGCATGACTTCGTGATCGAGCGCCTTCGGCACCCACCAGGCCTTGCCGGCTTCGAGCGCCAGCGGCGCCCGGCGGCTGACGATGCGATAGAGGTAATGGCGCCGCAGCGCCGAAAAGCGGGCATCGAAAAAATCGGGAACCGCCTCGACGTCGAGAATGGAGACACGCTCGCCGGCAAGCCTCAGATGCGCATTCAACGCGTTCTGCAGCTTGTAAGGCGACCAGGCCTTGGAAAGATCGGCATGGATCACCTGTCCCATGGCATGGACGCCGGAATCGGTGCGGCCGGCGCCGCGGATCGACACGGTCTCGCCGGTCAGCGACAGTACTGCCGCCTCAATCGCCCCCTGCACCGAGGGCCCATTCTCCTGCCGCTGCCAGCCGACATAGGAGCCGCCGTCATATTCGACGGTCATGCGGAAACGCGGCATCAGGAAAGCCTCGTGCCCGCCGCAAGCGGCGTGCCCCTGAGGAAATCGGCCGCGGCGAGCGGCTTGCCGCCTGCTTTTTGCAGCCGTGTCAGCCGCACTGCGCCAGAGGCGCAGGCGACGACCAGATCGTCGGTCAGCAACTGTCCGGCCGTCCCCTGCCCCTCAGCCAGCTCTGAGCCCAGGACCTTCACCCGTTCAGGCCTGCCGCCGATCTCAAGCTCGAACCAGGCGCCCGGAAACGGCGCCAAACCGCGGATATGGTTGTGCACATCCCGCGCCTGCCTGGCGAAGTCGATGCGCGTCTCGGCCTTGTCGATCTTGGCGGCATAAAGCACGCCGTCTTCCGGCTGAGGCGTCAGTGGCAGGTCGTTCATTTCAAGCTTCACCATGGCTTCCGCCATCGCCTTGGCGCCGACCTGCATCAGTCGGTCGTGCAGTTCGCCTGCCGTCATGTTCGGGCCAATCTCGACCTCGCGGGTCAGCGCGACAGCGCCGGTGTCGAGCCCCTTGTCCATCTTCATCACCATCATTCCGGTCTTTGCATCGCCGGCCATGATCGCCCGCTGGATCGGTGCGGCACCCCGCCAGCGCGGCAGCAGCGAGGCATGGCCGTTATAGCAGCCCTCGCGGGTGCCGTTCAAAACCGCCTCCGGCAGCAGCAGCCCGTAGGCGACGACAACGGCGACATCGGCCTTGAACGCGGCAAACTTCTCGTGCTCCTCTGGATCCTTGAAATTGACCGGCGTGAAGACCGGCAGACCGAGCAGTTCGGCCGCCTGATGCACCGGCGATTTCTGCAGATCGAGCCCGCGCCGGCCCCCCGGCCGCGGCGGCTGCGTATAGACGGCGACGATGCTATGGCCGGCATCGACGAGCAGGCGCAGGGTCGGAACCGAGAACTCCGGGGTTCCCATGAAGATGATGCGAAGAGACATTTTATCTCGCCAGTTGAGGATCAGCCGTCTTCAAACGGGTTTACGAGCTTGAGATCAAGCCCCTCGAAATCTCTGGTCCTGCGGGTGGCGAGCAGTGCGCCGTTCCCGACCAATTCTCATTGCGTTATCAGAGCGCCTTGGATTTCGCAGCCTTGGTGAACTTCTTGATCACCATCTCCCGCTTCAGCCGCGAGATATGGTCGATGAAAAGCACGCCGTTCAAGTGGTCGATCTCGTGCTGCAGGCAGGTGGCGAGCAGCCCGTCGGCTTCCACTGTCTGTTCCTTGCCGTTGCGGTCGAGATACTTGACCGAGACGGCAGCCGGCCGCTCGACCTCGGCATAATAATCAGGAATCGACAGGCAGCCTTCCTCATAGACTGAGCGCTCGTCGGACGATTTGACGATCTCCGGATTGATGAAGACCTGCGGCTGCTTTTCCTCGCCCTCGCGGGAGACGTCGATGACCAGCATGCGGCGCGGCACGCCGATCTGGATTGCGGCAAGGCCGATGCCCGGCGCGTCGTACATGGTTTCCAGCATGTCGTCGGCAAGGCGCTGCAGGTCGGCATCCACACGCTCGATCGGCTTGGAGAGCTGACGAAGAACGGGGTCGGGAAGAATGATGAGTGGCTTGATGGTCATGGGCGTTCCCATAACCCATCTTTTCCCGCTATGGAATTATCCGGCGCGCGGGGAAGGCGCTTTTTTGCATCCCCGCCCGGAATTTCGCCATATTCGCCTCACGCCACCCGGCGAGCCGCGACGACGGCAGGGCCTTCCGAGCGGGCGCGGAAGCGGCGCAGCAATTCGATCAATTGGTCCACCTCGTCCTTGAGGCGACCGGTTTCCGCCGACGTGCGCTCAACCATGCCGGAATTCTGCTGGGTGATCTCGCCCATGCTGCGGATTGCCACGCTGACCTCGTTGACGCCGGTCGCCTGATCGCGAGCGGCGGCGGCGATATCGGCGACGAAGCGGTTGATGATGTCGATGCGGCCGATCATGTCGTTCAGCGCTTCGCCAGTGCTGGAGACGATGCCGACACCCTCATTGACCTGGGTCGAGCTCTGCGAGATCAGGTTCTTGATCTCCTTGGCAGCCTCGGCCGTGCGCTGGGCAAGTTGGCGCACTTCCTGGGCGACAACGGCAAAACCCTTGCCGGCATCGCCGGCGCGCGCTGCCTCGACGCCGGCGTTCAGCGCCAGAAGATTGGTCTGGAAGGCGATTTCGTCGATGACGCCGATGATCTTGGAAATCTCCGTCGAGGATTTCTCGATGCCGGCCATCGCCGAAACGGCGCTGGTGACGAGCTCACCCGAATTCTTCGCCTTCTGCTGCGTCTCGCGTACGGCGTCCGAAGCCTTCTCGGCATTGGCGGCCGTCTGGCCGACGCTGACGGAAAGCTGCTGCAGGGCGGCCGAGCTCTCCTCGACGCCCGCCGCCTGCTGGGCAGTGCGCAACGCCAGGTCGTTGGTCGCATTGGAAATGACGTCGGCGCCGTTCATGATATGGCCGGACGTGTCCCGCACCGATGCAAAGGACTGGCGAAGCGCCTTGACGGCACGATTGTAATCCTCGGCCATTTGCCGGAAATCACCTGGCAGGTCGGACGGCAGGGTAGCCTCGAGATCGCCGTTCGACAGCGCCTCCAGGCCGCGGCGCAGCTGCTCGAGCGCAAGCGCCTGGTCGGATTGGGCTTGGGCGCGCTGCTCTTCAAGAGCCTGGCGTTTGGCTTCAAGCGTCTCGAGATAGACCGAGATGGAATAATCCATGTCGAGCATGCCCGCCTTGATGACCGCCGACAGCTTCTCGGCGAGCAGTTTGCCCTGCTGGCGCGCGAAGACCGACGGCCACTGCTTCTCCATGATGCCCTTGACGAGTTCGGACATGACAAGGGCGTAGCCGCCGACATACCAGCGCGGCTCCAGCCCGATGCGGGCATGCGTTCGGCCGACCGCGGTCACGCCGTCCACATAGCTCTCGTCGAAGGCGCCGCCGGCAAGCTTGCTCCAATGATCCTGCTGGTGCTTCTTGGCGTGGGCGACATGGTTCTTATCGGCGAAAAAAGCCGATACGGTGGGGGTCCTGGCGATCTTGGCATAAAACTTATCGAGGGCAGCGCCGATCAGCTCTGATATGACGGGGCTGATATCCCGCATCGACCGGCGCGCCGCCTCGTCCAGTTTGATGAAATCGAGACGCTGTCTGAGGGCACTGTCGGTCTGCTGGGATGTCATGGAAATCTCTGTACTTGGCGCAACGGCGCGGGAGGGAATTCATTGGCACAGATTTTGGCCAATATGGTTGAGCAATGATTAAACTGGCAGCGATTTTCCGCGTCGGCGAGGAAAGCGACAGAGAGGATATTGGGAATTGCCGATTTTGTTCACGTTTTGATCTATATATTGCCCCATCTTCTGTTATGGTTGCGGCATGACCGTTCATCCCGAATCGCTCGCCCTCTCCGTCGCCTCGCTCAGTCCGGCCATGCTGGCGCTTGCCGGCGGCGTTCTCATCGCCTTTGTGCTTCTGGTGATCATCCTTCTCTTGCGCGGCATCAGCCTCCGCCGCGAGCAGGCGGAGGAGGCGAGCCTGCGGGCTGGCGAAAGCGAGGCGCGCATGGCCGAGCTTTTGAAGATCCAGGCGGAGATGCAGGGCCGCATCACGGCCATGGCCGAGGTTTTCGGCGCGCGTCAGAGCGAGCTCAATCAGGCAATCAGCCAACGTCTCGACGGCATGTCGCAGCGCGTCAGCTCGACGATCACCGAGCAGACGAAATCGACGCATGAGAATCTGCAGCGGCTGCAGGAGCGGCTGGCGGTCATCGATGCGGCGCAGAACAATATCCAGACGCTCGCCAAGGACGTCGTCGGACTGCAGGCGATTCTCTCGAACAAGCAGACGCGCGGCGCCTTTGGCCAGTCGCGGATGGAGACGATCGTCGCCGACGGCCTGCCGATGGGCGCCTATGCCTTCCAGCAGACGCTCTCCAACGGCTCGCGGCCGGACTGCACGATCCGCATGCCGAACGGCGCGCCGCCGCTTGTCATCGATGCGAAGTTCCCGCTCGAAGCCTGGAACGCCATCCGTGACGCCGGCAGCCCCGAGGCCGCCAAGATCGCCGGCCAGCAGTTCCGCCGCGATATGGAGATCCATATCCGGGATATTTCGGAGAAATATCTGATTCAGGGGGAAACCCAGGAGACGGCCTTTCTCTTCGTGCCGTCGGAATCGATCTTCGCGGAGATCCACGAGAACTTCGAGCCGCTGGTGCAGAAGGCACACCGAGCGCGCATCGTCATCGTCTCGCCATCACTTCTGATGCTGTCGATCCAGGTCATCCAGGCGGTGCTGAAAGACCAGCGCATGCGGGCGCAGGCGCATCTGATCCAGGGCGAGGTGGCACTGCTGATGGACGATCTCGGCCGCCTCGACGAGCGGGTGCGCAAGCTGCAGGGCCACTTCGCCATGGCGCAGAAAGATATCGACATGGTGGTCACGTCAGCCGACAAGCTCACCAGGCGCGGCGCCAAGATCGAGGCGCTGGAATTCGAGGCAGGCGGTGACGCCAAGCCCGCCCGCGATGGCGAGGCTCCGGCCAAATCGGTGGAAAGCCGTACCGGCCTTCTCAAGCTTCGGGTGGTTGACGAGGAGTGACCGCTTCGGGCAGTGTCTCGCCCCATGGAATAGCAGGGGCATGATGTCATTCGCATGCTCTAAAAGACGGGACAGCCTGATGATCACAGTTTTCGGATCCATCAACATGGATCTCATCGCCACGACCGAGCGACTGCCGAAGCCCGGCGAGACGGTGGCCGGCAACGGTTTTGCCACGGCTGCCGGCGGCAAGGGCGCCAACCAGGCGCTGGCAGCCCGCCGCGCCGGCCGCTATGTGCACATGGTCGGCGCCGTCGGCAAGGATGCTTTTGCCGCCGATGCGCTTGCCCTGCTCGATGCGGCGGGAACCGATCTCTCCCTCGTGAAGCATGTCGACGGCCCCACGGGCACGGCGCTGATCCTGGTCGGCGCCGACGGCGAGAACATGATCGCCGTGGTTCCGGGCGCCAACGGCCTGGTCACGCCAGCTGATGCGGAAATCGCGGTCGGCCGCATGAACGAAGGCGACATGCTGATGTTGCAGCTCGAGGTGCCTGTCGCGGCCGTCGAACGCGCGCTCTCGGCCGCGCGCGCCAAGGGCATCACCAGCATCCTCAACCTCGCCCCCTTGATCCCCGATGCACCGCGCCTCGGTCGCCTGGCCGATATCGTCATTGCCAATGAGACCGAGTTCGAGCGGCTTGCCGGACAGGACGGCATGGACGCACAAGCGCGCGAGGCAGCGCTTGTCCGCCTGCATCAGGAAACCGGCCAGACCCTGATCGTGACGCTCGGCGGCGATGGCGTCATCGCCATCCGGGATGGGGTCATTTCACGGGCGCAAGGGCTGGCGATCGATCCTGTCGATACGGTCGGGGCAGGCGACACCTTCTGCGGCTATCTCGCCGCCAGTCTCGACGAGGGCCTCGACTTTCGGACGGCGCTGCACCGGGCGGCAGTCGCCGGTTCACTCGCATGTCTCAAATCAGGAGCGCAACCGTCGATTCCTGTGAGTGAGGAAGTCGCAGACAGAATATAGGCTAGCCTGCCTGCGAAACTCGCCAGATCTCCTTCAATTTTAAGGGAGATTTCTGCGGCTTTCATCATACAAACCGCTAAAGTTTCACTCAAATTTAAGAGGTCTCCGGCGATCTTCCCAGTGATCGCCGGGTCTTCGCGCTTGCGGATCCGCGGCTGATGCGGCTGCTCCATGACGGAGCCATGCCTTCGCTCCTGCGCCGGAGAATGCACGTTCGGCGTATCCTTGCCCGAGGACCCCATGTTCATTTTTCGCATGAAATCGCTTGCGGCGAAGCTCATCGTCATCACCGGCGTCGCTATCGCGCTTGTTCTCATCGTTTCGAATCTCTTCCTCATCGGCCAGACCCGGGACCGCGTCCAGACGCTGACGATGGACCAAGCCAATCTCGAGGCGAAAGCGATCGCCAACGAAATCGCCGCCAATGTCGGCGAACTCGCCAGTGCCGCACGCAGCATGACAGGCGTGATCGGTCGAGCCCACGAAGGCAAGTCGCTCGACCGCGGGGGCATGATCAACGTGCTGAAAGCTAATCTCGAACAGAACGCCTTTGCCTTCGGCAGCTGGTTCTGCGAGCAGCTCGGCGCGCTCGACGGCAAGACCACCGAGATCGCCAACAATAATGACGAAGGCACGAACAAGAACGGCGCCTTCACGCCCTATTGGTCGAAGACCAAGGACGGTGGAATCCAGTACTCCACCTTCGACAATGATTATACCGCCGAATGGTGGAAGCTTGCTGCCGACAGTGGCAAGGGCGCGATCACGACCCCCTACCTCGCCCAGGGAACAGATGTGCCGACGCTGCTGACGTCCATTGCCTATCCCGTCATATCGGGCGGCAAGATGATCGGTGTCGGCGGTGTCGACATCTCGCTGAAGTCGCTGACCGACAAGCTGCAGGCGCTGCATCCCTTCGGCTCGGGCCGGGTGACGCTGCTGTCCCAGGCCGGCAACTGGATCGTCGCACCGATCCCCGACCTGATGACGAAGCAATATGACGGCGAAGGCGCCGACGTCGTCAAGGCGGCGCTGTCGAACAAGCAGCCCGGCCTCGTCCGCAACCTCACCTATGACGGCTTCGATCCCTTCGACCGCGTCGTCTATCCGTTCGAGGTCCCCGGCGTCAATGCCACCTGGCTCGTGCTTGTCGACGTCCCGCACGCCGCGATCAACGCGCCGGTACAAGACCAGACTTACATGATGATCGCCACCGGCCTGATCGTGCTCGGCGCGGTGATGCTCGCGCTCTATTTCGCCGTCCGCTCACTCGTGCAGCGGCCGCTCGGCAGCCTTGTCGCCAGCGTCAAAACCCTCAGCGACGGCGAATATGCCGTGCCGGTCACGGGGCAGGATCGTACCGACGAAGTCGGTTCGGTCGCCAAGGCGCTCGAAGGCTTCCGCTTCAAGCTCGCCGACTCCAGGCGACTCGAAGACGAAGCCGCCAGAGAGCGGGGGGCCGCGGAGGCCGAGCGCGGCCGTTCTGAATCGGAACGCCAGGAATCGCTATCGCTGCAGCGCCAGATCGTCTCGATCGTCGGCGCCGGTCTTTCGGAGCTGTCGCGGGGCAATCTCGGTCACCGCATCACCGACGAATTTCCCGGCGAATACGGCAAGCTGAAACAGGATTTCAATGCCGCGCTAGCAAGCCTCGAAGAGACCATCGTTACAATGAACCTCAGTGTCGTCAATATCGGCGCCGGCACCGGGGAGATCAGCAACAGCGCTTCCGACCTCGCCAAACGCACCGAGCAACAGGCGGCAAGCCTGGAAGAGACGGCGGCAGCGCTGAATGAGCTCACCGCCCAGGTCGATTCGAGTGCCGAGAATGCACGCACGGCTGCCGACAACGTCAACCTCGCCTGCCAGGATGCCGAAAAATCCGGCGAAGTGGTGCAGAAAGCCATCGCCTCCATGCAAGGGATCGAGCAGTCTTCGACGGAGGTTTCGCGGATCATCGGCGTCATCGACGAAATCGCCTTCCAGACCAACCTGCTGGCACTGAACGCCGGCGTCGAAGCGGCGCGCGCCGGCGAAGCCGGCAAGGGTTTTGCTGTCGTCGCCCAGGAAGTGCGTGAACTCGCGCAGCGTTCGGCCAATGCCGCCAAGGAGATCAAGACGCTGATCAACACCTCGGCCGTCCAGGTCAAGGAAGGCGTCGATCTCGTCGGGCGCGCCGGCGGTGCGCTGCACAAAATCGCCGAGCAAGTGATGGGGATCAACAGCCTGATCCGGGAGATTTCGGCATCGGCCAGCGAACAGGCGGTCGGGCTGAAGGAAATCAACCAGGCCATGAACCAGATGGATCAGGTAACTCAGCAGAATGCGGCGATGGTGGAGGAAGCGACTGCCGCCAGCGTGGCGCTCAACGACGAGGCGCAGACACTGAAGGCGCTCGCTACGCGCTTCAGCGTCTCCGGCTCCGCCAATGCGACTGCACTCGCCTCCGTGGCAAGGCAGATGCGTGCGCCGGCTGCAGCCCCCTCGCATTTCGCGGCCGCTCCCGCCGTTCGCCACGCCCCGGCGACCCGCCGCACCACACCTCAATCGCATGGCTCGGCTGCCCTGGCTGGGGATAACTGGGAAGAGTTCTGACCGTTCAGCCCTCCATAAACAAAAAGGCCCCTGCGAAATCAGGCGCCTTTTTCGTTTGGGTATCCATGCAGCTCAGGCAGCGTTCGACGTCTGCTCCTCGTTGAGGAAGGCATAGATCGCCGAGGCGGAATCGGTGGCGCGCAGCTTTGCAACCAGGTCTTGATCGCGCAGGACGCGGGCGATGCGCGACAGGGCTTTGAGATGATCGGCGCCGGCGCCCTCCGGCGCAAGCAGCAGGAAGACGAGGTCGACGGGCTGGTCGTCCAGCGCTTCGAAATCAACAGGCTGCTCCAGCCGGGCGAAGATGCCGACGATGGAATGAATGTTCACCAGCTTGCCGTGGGGAATGGCGATACCGTTGCCGACGCCGGTCGAACCCAGGCGTTCGCGCTGCAGGATGACGTCGAAGATCTCCCGTTCGGAGAGCCCGGTGATCCTCGCGGCTCTTGCCGCCAATTCCTGAAGCAACTGTTTCTTGGAATTTACTCTGAGGGCGGGAATGATCGCATCCTGATGGAGCAAATCTGCCAATGCCATTTCTTTTTCCTTCTGTCGCCGGGATCAGTTGATGCGAGGAGCGGCGGCGATACCGCCGCTCACCGCCCTGATCTCAGGCTTTGATATTGGCCGAATCGATCCAGCCAATATTTCCGTCGTGCCGACGATAAACGATGTTCAGATGTTCCTTGCCGGGACTGCGGAACAGGAGAAGCGGCTCATCGGTCATGTCGAGCGCCATCACGGCGGTGGCGACGGACATGGTCTTCAACTGCTTCGTGCTTTCAGCGACGATCGCCGGGGCGAAATCGTCGGGGATTTCATCCTCGTGATCAGGAACGGAGTCCATGACCGTGTAGGAGACTTCTGCAAAGCCATTCAGGTGGTTTCCGGCATGGTGGTCCTTCAGCTTGCGCTTGTAGCGACGCAGGCGTTTCTCGATGCGCTCGGAAGCGGCGTCGAAAGCAAGCTGCGGATCCGTGGCTTCGCCGGCGGCATGAAGCACCACCCCGCTGTCGAGATGAAGCTTGCAGTCTGCCGAGAAACGAGAACTCGCCTTTTCGACGGTCACTTGACCGGAATACCCCCCATCGAAGTATTTCGTGATGGCCGTAGCAATTTGGTCCTCGATCTTTTGACGGAAGGATTCACCAATTTCCATATGTTTCCCGGATACACGCACACTCATGGAGTTTCCCTTCTTATGGTCGTTTGCGGGTATCAGTTTACGCCAAGCCTCGGGTTCATCCAAGCACTTCGCGCAATCTCAAGCAAGATCGGCGTAGGCCTGTGGGCCCTCGGTTCCCTTGGGATGATGGGGATAACTTCAAAACGCCGTTCACGGCGCCGATTGCGGCGGGCTTCTAGCCACAGGTTACCGGAAAGTCAATAGGACGTCGAATCAGGCCCGGGCGCGCTCGCAGAAGGTGTGGCAAATCTCTTGCGGAAGGAGCCTTCCAGCGACTTTCCTTTCATGATCTCACGCGCTTCGCGCCTGCGTTGTGCGCGGCATCGTCATGGCGATGACACCGAGAATGACGCAGGTGAGCCCGATCAAGGCCGTCGGGCTTAGACTTTCGCCGAGGAAGATGGTGCCGATCGCGACACCGATCGGCACGCGGAGATAGGCTTGCGATGTGGTTCCGACCGAACCCAGCGTCTGAACGAGACGGAAATAGATCGTAAAGGCAAGCGCCGTCGAGAAGGCGGAAAGGGCAAGCAGCGCCAGCACCGATGCGGCCGAGGGATCGAGCCCCCACGGCCGGTCGACGAGCAGGCTCACAGGCATCAGAATGACCGCGCCCGAGATCAGCGAGCCGGCCGCCGGCACGGCAGGATCAAGGCCTCTGAAGTTCTTGCTGAAAATCGCGGCCCCGGCATAACAGATGGTCGCCAGGATGATCGCGATTTGCGCCATCAGGCTTTCGCCAAGACCGCCGAGCGCTTCGACGCCGATGACAAGGCAGATGCCGGCAAGCCCGGAGACGACGCCGAAGAGCTTTCGCGCCGTCGCCTGCTCATGGCGGGTTATCGACACGGTCAGCAGGAAGGTGAAGATCGGCGTCGCCGAATTCAAGATCACCGCCAGTCCGGCATCGACGGACTGCTCCGCCCAGGCGATCAGCGTGAAAGGAATGACGCTGTTCAGGCAGGCCTGGACGACGAACAGGCGCCATGTCGCGCCATCGCGCGGCAGGCGGACATGCCGATGGCAAAGCACGGCCAGCAGAATGGCGCCGGCAATCAGTGTGCGCACGGCGATCAAGGTCACCGGCGGGATCGTTTCGACCCCGATCTTGATGAAGGTGTAGGAAGAACCCCAGAGGGTCGCCAGCACCAAAAGCAGGACAAGTTCTCTGGCAAGCTTCGGCTTTTGCGGCGTCATAGACACGTCGATATTCGTTCAAGACACGGGAGAAATAGGCCAATTGCGAAGTGGATGCTTCGATCAAGATCGAAGCGTTCTGCTGCGTCAGAAGCCCGCGACCTTGGCGAGCGCCCGTTTCTCGCGGCGGCGCTGGACCGAGGAAGCGATGTTCATCGCTTCCCGGTATTTCGCGACCGTGCGGCGGGCGAGATCGACGCCGCCCTTCTTCAGCATGTCGACGATGTCATCATCGGAGAGCACTGCGTCCGGGCTCTCCTGCATGATCAGCGCGCGGATCTTGTGACGCACTGCCTCGGCCGAATGGCTGTCGCCGCCCTCGACGGCGCCGATCGACACGGTGAAGAAATATTTGAGCTCGAAGAGGCCGCGCGGCGTCAGCATATATTTGTTCGAGGTGACGCGGCTGACGGTGGATTCATGCATCTTGATCGCCTCGGCCACCGTCTTCAGGTTCAGCGGCCGCAAGTGGTCGACACCGTGCAGCAGGAAGGCGTCCTGCTGGCGGACGATCTCGCTTGCCACCTTCATGATGGTCTTTGCCCGCTGGTCGAGGCTGCGGGTCAGCCAGTTGGCGCTCTGCAGGCACTCGGAAAGGAAGGCATGATCCTCACCGTTCCGGGTCACGCGGGAAAAATAGGACTGATTAACAAGCACGCGCGGCAGCGTATCCGGATTGAGCTCGACCAGCCAGCCACCCTCCGCGGAGGGCCTGACAACGACATCCGGCATGATCGCTTCGGAAACACCCGTCTCGAATCCGCTGCCGGGCTTCGGATTGAGCTGGCGGATCTCGCCGAGCATGTCGAGAAGATCTTCCTCGTCAACGCCACAGAGCCGCTTCAGCGTGACGAAGTCACGCCGCGCCAGGAGTTCGAGGTTTTCGACCAGCGCCTGCATGGCAGGGTCGTAACGGTCCTTCTGCCGGAGCTGGATCGCCAGGCATTCGGCGAGGCTGCGGGCGAAAACACCCGGCGGATCGAGTGTCTGGAGTGCGGCGAGCACGTGTTCGACCTGCGTGAGACCCGTGCCGAGCCGCTCGCCGGTCTCGACGAGATCGAGCTGGATGTAACCGGCATCGTCAAGCTGATCGATAAAATTCTGGGCGATCAGCCGATCGCTCATATCGGGCAGGACGAAGGGGATCTGCTGGGCGAGATGATCGCGCAGCGACACCTGACCGGCGACAAAATCATCGAGATCGTAATCGGCGCCGTCGGCGCTGCCCGGCATGGACTTCCACTGACCGACGAGTTCCGGTGCATCGAGGCGCTGCGGACCACCGTCATCGGGAAAAACATTGGTGTAATTGGCGTCGAGCTCGTCGTTCAGCCGGCTGCTGCTTTCGCTGCCGCCATTATCGTACCAGTCGCTCGACAGCGCCTCGGCGCGATTGTCGGCGCTGTCGTCCGAGCCGGCATCCTCCGGCGTGTGACCGAATTGCTCGTCCTCGCCTGCCGCCCGTTCGTCGCCCGCCTCGCCGTCATTCGACGGAAATTCGAGCAGCGGGTTCTTCTCCACTTCCTGAGCGATGAACTGGTTGAGCTCAAAATGGGTCATCTGCAGCAACTGGATGGATTGCATCAGTTGCGGCGTCATGACCAGGGACTGGCTCTGGCGCAGAAATAGATTGGCGGACAGTGCCATGACGGACGCGAAACTCCCTCGACTCCAGGAAACCGCGCCCGATCCACGCTTCAGGCCACGGAAATCCGAGTTGGCCCAAAAATTGCTTTTTTATCTCATTTGGTCAAGCGGAACTACGCGGGAAGGTGAATCAGCGCGGGGTCAGAGGCTGAACTTGTCGCCGAGATAGAGTCGGCGCACTTCCGGATTGTTGACGATGTCGTTCGCCCGGCCGTGGGTCAGCACCTCGCCGGCATGGATGATATAGGCGCGGTCGATGAGGCCAAGCGTCTCACGCACATTGTGGTCGGTAATGAGAACGCCGATGCCGCGCGCCGTCAGGTGGTGGACGAGGTTCTGAATATCGGCGACCGAAATCGGGTCGACACCGGCGAAGGGCTCGTCGAGCAGCATGAAGGTCGGGTCGGTTGCAAGCGCTCGCGCGATTTCGAGACGGCGGCGTTCGCCGCCGGAAAGGGCGACGGCGGCACTCTTGCGCAGCTTCTGGATATGAAATTCCTCCAGCAGCTCGTTCAGCTTCTGCTCGCGCTCGGCCTTGTCCTTCACATGCACTTCGAGGACGGCGCGGATATTTTCTTCAACCGTCAGTCCGCGAAAGATCGAGGCTTCCTGCGGCAGGTAACCGACGCCGAGCCGCGAGCGGCGGTACATCGGCATGGTCGTGACATCGTTTCCATCGATCTCGATCGTGCCTTCATCCACCGGTACCAGGCCGGTGATCATGTAGAAGCAGGTCGTCTTGCCGGCGCCGTTCGGGCCGAGCAGGCCGACGGCTTCGCCGCGACGCACGACCAGGGAGACGCCGTTGACGACACGGCGCGTCGCATAGGTCTTGGTCAGACCACGGGCGATCAGCGTCCCCTGATAGCGGCTCTTGTCGGCGGCACCCGCAGCTTGCGGCTCAGGCCTGCCGAACATGGTGGATAGCGATGATAATTTCACGTGGGAGGCCGGTTCAGTTCTGCTTCTGCGCGTTCGGCTGCGATTTCGGATCGAGCTGAATCTGGACACGACCGCCGCAGCTTTCAAGCTCCGCCTGGCCGGTTTGCATGTGAACGGTCAGCTTGCAACCGGTGAAGACGTTCGGACCGTCCGACAGGATGACCTTGTTTCCCTGATCCGCGGTCAGGATGAATGTCTGCGAGGCCATGTCGAAATTGCCATCGTCGGCAGTCGCCGTCTGCGTGCCCGAGACCAGGTAGACCTTGTCCGTCACCAAGATTTTGTCGATATCCGCACTTCCCGACGCCAGGGAGGCCGACTGCTCGGGTTTCGCCTCGGGCTGGGCCGGCGCGCCGGCGCCCGACTTTGCCGCCTTGTCCTTGTAATAGACGGTCATCTTGCCGGATTGCATCGTCGTCGTGCCCTGGACGACCTTGACGTTGCCGGTGAAGAGCGCCGTGTGCTCCTGGTCGCGAATCTCCAGCTTGTCGCTTTCGATCTGGATCGGCTGGTCGTTGGAAAGCTTCATGCCCGACATGGTCGTCGACTGCGCCCCCGCGCCCGAGACCGTCAGAATAAGGGCAAATGCGCCGGCAACGAATGCGATGCCCGTCTTGCAAGCTGAAATGCGACAATCTTTTGTCATGGGTGACCCGGCTGGTTAAGTGCCCTGTTTATGAATGGTGGATGGATCGACATTCATGCGAACATTCCCCTCGAATGTGATCACGCGCCCCTTATCGGTTATCTCCAGCGTCTTCGCAACAATGGAAGCATTGTCCTTGGTGATGGTGACGGGATCGTCGCTGCGCATGTTGCCGCCCTTGATGTCGAGCCGGGCGGACTGGAATTGTGCGTTGAGGCCGCTGCTCAGCACCAGGGTGAAGGGAGCCGTCATATGCAGATTGTCGGTGGCGCGGTTATAATCGGCAGTCGAAGCGATGACGCGGGCAACCAGCCCGTCATTCATCGGAACAGCGGCCTTGATGGTCTCGAGGGTGATGAGATCGGGATTGCGGATATCCTGCAGCGCCCTTTCGGCAAGCATGGAATAATTGACGCCGTCGGAGTTGCGTCCGGCAATTGCCGGCTTTTCCATCACGACCTTGCCGTTCTCGATCTTGGCGCCTTCAAACTTGACGTTTTCAGGCAGGTACAGGCTCACCAAGGCCACCGTCGTGAGGGCGCCGGCGACGACAAGGGCGGCCAACGGCAGCAAAATCTTCAGCCGCCGCACGCGGGCGGAATGGAACAACGCATCGCCATAGGGGCTCCTGCCGGAGCCCGCATAAGCGGCATGTCCGTTGTTCTTCAGGGTATCGAGCATAGGTCTCGTTCCATGTGCGGTGATTGCCTCGCCTGCGTAACAAAGCCGGCCGGCAATCACAGTTCGTTTCGCATTATTACATTGGCTTGCCAATACGGAATTTTTTCTGCAACAAGCAACAAAACGGAAAAACATACAAAAGTGGCATTCATACGCGCCGCTTCCACCAATTTCACCGGGCCTATCGGCGCCATGCCGACCCTGGGCCAGCGCTGGAGGTTTCTATGGACAGTTCGATCATCGCGGATCGCCGGCGGCTGCGCCGCAAGCTCGGCTTCTGGCGCATCGTCGCGGTCGCCCTCGTCGTGGCGCTCGGTTTCGCTTTCTACCGTTTCGCCGTCGGCGAGGCCGGCACGGCAAGTCCGCATATCGCCCATGTGACGATATCGGGGCTGATCGTCGATGACGACGAGCTGCTGGAGCGGCTAAAGAAGGTCGAGACCAGCGATCAGGTGAAGGCCGCGGTGATTTCGATCTCCTCGCCCGGCGGCACGACCTATGGCGGGGAAAAAATCTTCAAGGCGATCCGGGCCATATCAGCCAAGAAGCCCGTCGTCTCCGACGTGCGCACGCTGGCCGCCTCCGCCGGCTATATGGTCGCCACCGCCGGCGACACGATCATTGCCGGCGACAGCTCGATCACCGGCTCGATCGGCGTTATCTTCCAGTACCCGCAGATCCAGCCGCTACTCGACAAGATCGGCGTATCGCTGCAGGAGATCAAGTCCTCGCCGCTGAAGGCCGAGCCCTCGCCCTTCCACGAGGCGAGCGAGGAGGCCAAGGCAATGATCCGCAACATGGTGGTCGACAGCTACAACTGGTTCGTCGACCTGGTCGCCGACCGGCGCAAGCTGCCGCGCGAGGAGGTGCTGAAACTCGCCGACGGCACAATCTATACCGGCCGGCAGGCGCTGAAGGCAAAGCTCGTCGATACGATCGGCGGCGAGGCGGAAATCCGCGCCTATCTCAAGTCGCGCGGCATCGACACCGATCTGCCGATGGTCGATTGGGACAAGAAGAGCAACACGCCTTTTCTGCTCGCTGGAGCTGTTTCGCGGCTCATTACTATCCTGGGTTATGATGATCTGGTCAAAGGCCAGGATATCAACGGAATCCTGCCCCCAAAGTTGCTTCTTGACGGGCTGCTTTCAGTTTGGCAGGTTGGCCGCGATTGATAAGAAATCAATAATTTAAGGGGGCGACTGTGATCAAGTCCGAATTGGTGCAGATTGTTGCGGCACGCAACCCGCATCTCTATCATCGCGACGTCGAAAATATCGTCAACGCGGTTCTCGACGAGATCACCGATGCACTGGCTGCGGGCAACCGCGTCGAATTGCGCGGCTTCGGCGCGTTTTCGGTCAAGAACCGCCCGTCCCGATCCGGCCGCAACCCGCGCACCGGCGATACCGTCTTCGTCGAAGAGAAGTGGGTTCCCTTCTTCAAAACAGGCAAGGAACTGCGCGAGCGGCTCAATCCCGGCCAGGCCGACGAAGAGGATTGAGCGGCGCGAGCCGCCTGCGGCGAAACCGCACTTGAACTTGAACACCGTTTTCCTATTCTGCTAGCGCATCGGCCTGAAAGTCGGAATCGATTTTCGGGCCGGTGCATATAAGGCGCATGGAGAGCTCAAATGGCCAAGAAGATCGTCAACCTGTTGATTTTGCTGCCGCTCGGCGTCATCCTCATCGTCTTCTGCGTCGCCAACCGGCAGAGCGTCACGCTCGCCTTCAATCCCTTCAGGCCCGAAGACCAGGTGCTTGCAGTTTCCGCGCCCTTCTTCGTCTTCCTGTTCATCGCGCTGATAGCAGGCATGCTGATCGGTTCGGCCGCTACCTGGTTCAGCCAGGGCAAACACCGCAAGCGTGCCCGCACCGAGGCCAAGGAAGCCATTCGCTGGCAGGGCGAGGCCGATCGTCACAGGAGCCGCGCAGAAGATATCGCCGGCCAGCTGCCGTCGCGGTAAGATCGGCTTTACCGCCCGCGTCAAATCGGAGAAAAACTCAGCTCCTCATAATCGCCTTCCGGCGACGCGCCATTGCCGGTCACGGCAAAACCGTGGGAAAGATAGAAGGCCTTCGCCCGCCGGTTGTTCACCAGGCATTTCAGCCGGTACTTATGTCGCGGCCATTCCGGCAGCGCCCTGAGCAGCGCCGTGCCGGCGCCGAGCCTCTGGAATTCCGGCCTTACATAAAGCATATGAATGAAATCATCCTCCGGCCAGAGCGACAGGAAACCGGCAAGGCTACCATCGGTATGTTCGCAGACGAGGATGGTTTCACCGTTGGTATGAGCCGAAAAATCCTCGCGGTGAAACTTGCCGGGATCGACCCAGACGAATGTCTGGCGACGCACGGCAAGATAGATGTCCGCGAGCATTTCCTGGTCTTCCGCCCGCGGCGGCCTGATGGTCCATGTCATCCTGCCGGAATAGCTCAGGCGCAGGTCCGCGCCAAGCCGCAGCGAAAGCCTTTGGCGCTCAATCCGCAGCCATTTTTGCAACGACCGCAGCATTGAAATCCGAGAAGAAGCCTTCAGCGAGCTTCTGCGAAGTCGAGTCGAGCAGACGGGCGCCGAGCTGGGCAAGCTTGCCGCCGAGCTCGGCCTTGGCCCGGTAGTGCAGGATCGTCTCCTCGCCCCTCGCCTTGAGTACGACATCGGCGCTGCCCCTGGCGAAGCCGGCAAGGCCGCCCTTGCCTTCGGCCGATAGCGTATAGCTTTCCGGCGCATCGATATTGGAAAGCGTCAGCACCCCATGGAAGCTGGCGGAGAACAGGCTGAACTTGACCTTGATCGTCGCCTCGAAAGCGCTTGGCGACAGTCGCTCAATGCCCTGGCAGCCGGGAATGCAGCCACGCATGATCTCCGGATCGTTGAGCGCTTCCCAGACCATGTCCCGCGGCGCGGCGATGCGTTCTTCGCCGGTGAAATCCATTCGATAGCCCCATCTGCGATTCGCCCATCTTATCCCAGCGGTAAAGCGCTTTGCTACGGCGGAGGGGAATGTTATCTGGCTGGCTTGCGATCCCGCGCGTGGAATGACGCCCGCACCCATGCGCAGTTGATCCGGTACGGTTTTCTGGGCTACTGCATAATACAAGGTGCTGCCGAGGACGCAGCGCTATCACGCCACCCCGACAGAGACGCGGAAGAGCACGTTGAAACAAAGAGAACGCCGGCCGGGCCAGAAGAAGACATCGGGTCCCGCCGGTGAAAGCCGCAGAGACGATCGGGCCGGCCGAGCACCGAAGTCCGCGGCACGGCCTGCGGCCACACGCGACACGGTTCGCGAGACTGCGCCGGCCGCGGTTTCGCGCCCGCTCATGGCGCGCAGCGGCGATCGGCCGGCGGAGCGCGTGCCTGTCATTCTCGAATCGCTCGGCGCCGGCGATTTCCACCTGATCGACAGCGGCGACGGCCAAAAGCTGGAGCAATATGGCCCCTACCGCATCATCCGCCCGGAAGCCCAGGCGCTGTGGCGGCCTTCGCTAGCACCGCAGATCTGGGAGAAGGTCGATGCCGTGTTCACCGGCGACACTGACGAGGAAGGCACCGGCCGCTGGCGTTTCCCCGAGGAGGCGCTCGGCGAGGCCTGGCCGCTCAACCTGCTCGGCGTCGATTTCCTCGGCCGCTTCACCTCCTTCCGTCACGTCGGCGTCTTTCCCGAGCAGATCGTCCACTGGAGCTGGATGAAGGAGGCGGTCGAAAAGGCCGGCCGGCCGCTGAAGGTGCTGAACCTCTTCGGTTATACCGGCGTCGCCTCGCTGGTCGCCGCCGCCGCCGGCGCCGAGGTCACCCATGTCGACGCGTCGAAGAAGGCGATCGGCTGGGCGCGCGAGAACCAGGCGCTCGGCCGCATGGAGAAGCTGCCGATCCGCTGGATCTGCGAGGATGCGATGAAATTCATCCTGCGCGAGGAACGCCGCGGCAGCCAGTACGACATCATCCTCACCGATCCGCCGAAATTCGGCCGCGGCCCCAATGGCGAAGTCTGGCATCTCTTCGAGCATCTGCCCCTGATGCTCGATATCTGCCGCGAGATCCTGTCGCCGAAGGCGGTCGGCCTGGTGCTGACGGCTTATTCGATCCGCGCCAGCTTCTATTCGATCCACGAGCTGATGCGTGAAACGATGCGCGGCGCCGGCGGCGCGGTCGAATCCGGCGAGCTGGTGATTCGCGAGGCAGGCCTCGACGGCAAAACGCCGGGCCGCGCGCTTTCCACCTCCCTCTTTTCCCGCTGGGTGCCGCAATGAGCAAGGACTTCCACGATCAGGGGCCGCGCAGGGTCGGGCAGGTGAAGGAAGTCACCTCGCTCGCCAATCCGATCATCAAGGACATCAAGGCGCTGACCAACAAGAAGTCGCGGGAGGAAAGCGGGACTTTCCTCGCCGAAGGGCTGAAGCTCGTCATCGATGCGATAGAGCTCGGCTGGACGATCCGCACGCTGGTCTATGCCAAGGCGGCCAAAGGCAAGCCGCTGGTCGAGCAGATGGCGGCAAGGACCGTCGCCTCCGGCGGGCTGGTGCTCGAAGTCAGCGAAAAAGTCATTGCCGCGATCACCCGGCGCGACAACCCGCAAATGGTCGTCGGCATCTTCGAGCAGCGCTGGGCGCCGCTCAAGGGCATCCGGCCGCAGGAGGGTGAGACGTGGGTGGCGCTCGACCGGGTGCGCGATCCGGGCAACCTCGGCACCATCATCCGGACGGCCGATGCGGCCGGTGCGTCCGGCATCATTCTGATCGGCGAGACCACCGATCCCTTCTCGCTGGAGACCGTGCGGGCAACCATGGGCTCGGTCTTCGCCGTTCCGGTCGCACGGGCGACGCCGGAAGAATTTCTCACCTGGCGGAAGTCGGCCGGCGTTTCCATCATCGCCACCCATCTGGCCGGCGCCGTCGACTATCGCACGATCGACTATCGGAAGAAGCCCGTCGTGCTGTTGATGGGCAACGAACAATCCGGGCTGCCAGACCAGCTCGCTGGGGAAGCCGATGCGCTCGCCCGCATCCCGCAGCAGGGCCGCGCCGACTCCCTCAACCTCGCCGTCGCCACCGCCATCATGCTTTTCGAGGCGCGCCGCCATCTCCTCTCACTTGCCGAGGGCAAATGACCGAACCGACGCATGCACGCCCCGCCCTGTTTTCGCGCCCGGCGCCGATCCTCTTCTTCATCCTCTTCGCCGTTTTGATCGACCAGGTCGTGAAGGTCGCCGTCGATCATTACCTGCCGCTGCAGGAAGCCGTGCCCGTCATTCCGATGCTGGCGCTCTATCGCACCTATAATCTCGGCGTCGCCTTTTCGATGCTGGAGGGCATGGACGGCTGGTTCATCGTCGGCATGCGGCTCGTCATCGTCGCCTTCGTCATCTGGCTGTGGTACCGCACGGCAAAAGACCGCTGGCTCGCCCATCTCGGCTATGCGCTGATCATTGCCGGGGCGATCGGCAACCTTGTCGACCGTTTCGCCTACGGGCATGTGATCGACTATATCCTCTTCTACACCGAAAGCTGGTCGTTTGCGGTGTTCAATCTCGCCGACAGTTTCATCACCATCGGCGCCGGCTGCGTCATTCTCGAGGAACTGCTGCTGCCGAAAAAGGCCGGCCGCTAAAATTGTATCGAATTCCTGAAGGCATTCGGAACAAGCCTCATGTTATCCAGATACCATGCAGAGTTTGGGACAGTTGCAGGAAAGATTGTCCGCCGCCTTCGGCGGAACCGCCGTCAAGCCGCCTCAGGAGCGGACGGAGGAACCCTCTCCGCGTCCCGGCGTATCGACAGCGCACCCGGGTGCCGCTTCCCTATCAGGGCCTGCAGCGACGCGGCGCATGCTGTTCTACTGGCTGAGCGGCGTCGGCTTTCTGGCCGCCATGATCCTGACGCTGCTTGCTCATGCCGGCGAGCCGCTGCTCCTTTCGGGCGGTCTTGTTGCTCTCGGCCTTGCCGTCATCGCCTGTTATGCCGTGCTGATGGTTCGCCGGCAGAGAAGCCGGCAGCCGGCCGGTCGATCCACTCCGAACGGCGATGATGGCGCGAAGCTCTTCGCCGAGGTGCATGACGTGCTCGGCGACATCACCCTCACCCGCGCCATGGACCGGCGCATCATCTCGGCCAACGACACGTTTCGCCGTCTGACCGGCCGGCTGCGTCCGGAAGGGCGGACCTGCGAAGAGATCGGGCTTGCCTTCCGCCCCGGCCCGATCCCGCACTGCTACGACGTCGAGATATCGACGCCGGAAGGCCAGCGCATTTTCCTCTGGCGCGACGTTGTCACCCGCGATCCGGGCAGCGGGCGCCTACTGCTGCAGAGCGTCGCCCGTGATGTCACGGAGGAGCGGCTCATCGCGCAGAGC
The DNA here is from genome assembly GCF_017948245.1 of Rhizobium sp. NLR16a. NCBI lineage: Bacteria > Pseudomonadati > Pseudomonadota > Alphaproteobacteria > Hyphomicrobiales > Rhizobiaceae > Rhizobium > Rhizobium sp. NLR16a. Next base: position 3,728,699 of record NZ_CP072865.1, read on the forward strand.
CGCGAGTCGGCCCGCCAGAAAGCCGAGTATAACAGCGCCGCGAAATCGCGGCTGCTTGCAACCGTCAGCCACGAAGTGCGCACGCCGCTTTCCGGCATTCTCGGCATGACGCATCTGCTCGCGGAAACGCGGCTGACGCAGGAACAGCAGAATTATCTGGCCAACATCCGCCAGTCAGGCCACGCCTTGACGCAGCTCGTCGAGGATCTGCTCGATTTTTCCACCATCGAGGTCGGCCGATTCGAGCTTCACCCGCGCTCGGAATCGCTGCGGAAGCTTCTGGAAAGCGTCGTCGAAATGCTCGCTCACCGGGCGCATGAAAAGGGGATCGAGATCGGCGCTACCGTGTCATCAGACGTTCCGGAGAAAATGAACTTCGATGCGGCGCGGCTGCGCCAGGTTCTGTTCAACGTCATCGGCAATGCCGTCAAATTCACCCAGGCTGGGGGCGTTTTCATCCGCGTATCGCTCGATGCCCGCAACCTCCTGATCACCGTCACCGACACCGGTCCGGGCATGACGGCGGAGGAGCAGGCGCGCGTCTTCGGCGAGTTCGAACAGGGTGGAAACGTTGCCGACAAGAGCGGCGGCACTGGGCTCGGCCTTGCCATCTCAGCCCGCATCATGCGCGAATTCGACGGCGCCCTGACGGTCACCAGCGAAAAGGGCAAAGGCAGCACGTTCACCATCCGCTTCCCCATCGAACTCGACAGCGAGCGATCCGAGCGGCGAAACACGCTGCTTGCCGGCAACAGCGTCGTGCTGCTGGCGCCGGCGGGGGCCGCCCGCTCCGCCATTGCCGAAACGATCACCGCGCTCGGCGGGATCTGCCATCTGGTCGACACCGGCGAGGCTGCGCGCGCGAGGCTGCTCGGAATGGCGAGCGGCGGCCGCCGGCCGACCGATATCATCGTCGATCATCGTATGTCGGCGGAATTTTCAGCGCATCTCGCCGATCGCGCCGAGATCGCTGCCCTCGGCCTGCGCAAAGTCCTGCTCGTCAATCCGGAAGAGCGCAGCGCCCATCCGCTCGACCTGTTCGACGCCTGGCTCATCCGGCCGCTGCGCGAACAGTCGCTGATCGATGTGCTGCGCGGGCGCATGCGCGGCATGGAGAAGCGCGACGCGCTGAACGACAACCAGCCGGGTTTCGGCCTGCCGATGGCCGAGACCGTGGTTGCCGCACACGGGCTGCGCATCCTGCTCGGAGAGGACGATCCGATCAATGCTATGCTGGTGCGCGTCATGCTCGAAAAGGGCGGACACAAGGTGCACCATGTCGAGGATTTCGAGACGCTTCTCGATTGCGCCCTCGGCGAGGCGAACGCTCGGCCCGACATCATCATCAGCGATCTATCGATGCCCGGCGGCAACGGCATCGACATGCTGGGACGCCTGCGCGGCCACGAAAGGCGACTCGATCTCGACCCGGTGCCGGTGATCGTGCTCACCGCCGACAAGAGCGACGAGTCGCGCCGCCAGGTCTTGCTCAATGGCGCCAACCGCGTCATGGTAAAGCCGGTCGACCCGGTGCGGCTGCTGACGGAAGTTCAGGCGGTCGCCGCTCTTTCCGCCCGCCGGGCAGAGGCGCGATAGGTCACTGGATTGACTGCGCGCGCTGCTTGCGCCGGGAAATTCAATATGTCACTTTCCTGTCGTACAGAAGTGTTTTATGGCGTCGATAAGCCGGCAACGGGAGAATCGCCATGTCCTCCATCGACATCCTGAATCACGACGTTACCGCGGAGGCTGCACGGCCGTCGGCGGCTGCGCAGAAAGACGGCGACATCCTCGGCCGGATCGGCAATCTCGAAACCCGCCTTGCCCGCACGGCACGTGAGATCGATGCGGCCCAGGCCGTGCGCTACCGCGTCTTCGTCGACGAGATGAAGGCGCAGCTGCCGCCGGAAGCCATGCGTCGCGAACGCGATTTCGATGCCTATGACGCTTTCTGCGACCATCTTCTCGTTCTCGACCGCTCGCTCGAGGGTGATCCGGAAGACCAGATCGTCGGCACCTATCGGCTGCTGCGCCAGGACGTCGCCATCGCCAATGGCGGTTTCTATTCGGCTTCCGAATTCGAAATCGAGAGCCTCCTCGTCAAGCATCCGGACAAGCGTTTCATGGAACTCGGACGCTCCTGTGTGCTGCCGGAATACCGCACCAAACGCACGGTCGAGCTTCTCTGGCAGGGCAACTGGGCTTATGCGCTGAAGCACGGCATGAGCGCGATGTTCGGCTGCGCCTCGTTTCCCGGCGTCTATCTCGAAAGCCACGCGCTGGCGCTGTCCTTCCTCTACCACAATGTGCTGGCGAAGGACGAGTGGGCCATCGGCGCACTGCCGCATCTCGCCCGCACCATGGACCTGATGCCGGCCGAGGCCGTCAACCCGAAACGGGCGCTGATGGCCCTGCCGCCGCTGATCAAGGGCTATCTGCGTCTCGGCGCGATGGTCGGCTCCAGCGCGGTCATCGACCATGCCTTCAACACGACCGACGTGCTGATCGTGCTGCCGATCTCCAGCATTTCCGACCGCTACCTGAACTACTACGGCGCCGACGCCGGCCGCTTCGCAAGCTGATCGCTTCGTCGCACTGACGTCTGGTAGGCTCAATGGCTGCCCCACTCTAACCCTCTCCCCGTAATGACGGGGAGAGTGGACGTACCCTATGATAGACCTGCGAGGAACTGAGAGGTCGCGGCACGGTGCCGGCAGGCGGTTGAGGGGCCGATTCGCCGAACTCCCCGGTCACTGAATAGCTCGCTGTGCGAGCAGATGGCCTTATGATCCGCCATAGGCGGCAATCGCCGCCATGTTGACGATGTCGCTGTCCTTGGCGCCCATCGAGGTGATCTGCACCGGCTTGTCGAGGCCGACGAGGATCGGGCCGATCACGGTGGAGCCACCGAGTTCCTGCAGCATCTTCGTCGAGATCGAGGCCGAGTGGAAGGCCGGCATGACGAGGACATTGGCGGGGCCGGAGAGCCGGCAGAACGGATATTGCTCCATCACCTTGCGGTTCAGCGCCACATCGGCCGCCATCTCGCCGTCATATTCGAAATCGACGCGCCGCCGGTCAAGGATCTTCACCGCTTCGCGCACCCGCTCGGACCGTTCGCCGGAGGGATGGCCGAAGGTGGAATAGGCAAGCAAGGCGACGCGCGGCTGATAACCCATGCGCCGTGCGAGACCGGCGGCCTCTTCGGCGATATCGGCAAGCTCTTCGGACGTCGGCATATCATGCACGGCCGTATCGGCGACGAAGACGGTGCGGCCGCGGCAGAGCGCCAGCGACACGCCGATGACACGGTGGCCGGGCTTCTCGTCGATGCAGCGGCGTATATCCTCGAGCGCGGTGGAATAGTTGCGGGTGATGCCCGTCACCATGCCGTCGGCGTCGCCGAGCGCCACCATGGTGGCGGCGAAGTGGTTGCGGTCATTGTGGATCAGGCGCTGAGCATCGCGATGGAGATAACCGCGCCGCTGCAGCCGGGCATAGAGATAATCGATATAGGCCTCGACGCGGGTCGAGATACGGGCGTTGACGATCTCAAGGCCCGGCCGGTTGAGATCGATGCCGGCGCGCTCCGCCGTCGCCCGGATCAGGTCCTCGCGGCCGAGCAGGATGGCGGTGCCGAGCTGCTGGTTGGCGTAGGACATGGCGGCGCGCAGGACCTGTTCTTCTTCGGCCTCGGCAAAGACGATCCGCTTCGGGCGGCGGCGGACACGTTCGTAGAGGCTGGCAAGCGTCGAGGCGATCGGATCGCGGCGCGCCGAGAGCTCGCGGGCGTAGCCGGCCATGTCGGTGATCACCTTGCGGGCGACGCCGCTTTCGATCGCGGCCTCAGCGACCGCCACCGGGATTGCCGAGATCAGGCGCGGATCGAAGGGAACGGGAATGATGTATTGCGGCCCGAAACGTGGGCGGTTGCCCTGGTAGGCGGCGACGACATCATCGGGCACGTCCTCACGGGCAAGGTTTGCCAGCGCCTTGACGGCGGCGATCTTCATCGCGTCGTTGATGGTGGAGGCGCGCACATCGAGGGCGCCGCGGAAGATATAGGGAAAACCGAGGACGTTGTTGACCTGGTTCGGATAATCGGAACGCCCCGTCGCCATGATGGCGTCGTCGCGGATGCGGGCGACCTCCTCCGGGGTGATCTCGGGATCGGGATTGGCCATGGCGAAGATGATCGGCCGATCGGCCATCGAGCGGATCATCTCGGCCGAGAAGGCGCCTTTCTGCGACAGACCGAAAATGACGTCGGCGCCGTTCATCGCCTCTTTCAGCGTGCGCGCGTCAGTCGTTGCCGCATGCGCCGATTTCCACTGGTTCATGCCCTCGGTGCGGCCCTGATAGATGACGCCCTTGGTATCGCAAAGGATGACGTTTTCGGGTGCAAAACCCATCGCCTTGATGAGCTCGACGCAGGCGATCGCCGCAGCGCCGGCGCCGTTGCAGACGAGCTTCGTCGTCTTCAGGTCGCGGCCGGTCAGTTCGAGCGCGTTGATCAGGCCGGCGGCGGCGATGATCGCGGTGCCATGCTGGTCGTCGTGGAAGACGGGAATGTCCATCAGCTCGCGCAGCCGGCTCTCGATGACGAAGCAATCCGGCGCCTTGATATCCTCGAGATTGATGCCGCCGAAGGAGGGGCCGAGGAAGCGCACGCAGTTGATGAACTCGTCGACATTTTCCGTATCGATCTCGAGGTCGATGGAATCGACATCGGCGAAGCGTTTGAACAGCACAGACTTGCCTTCCATGACCGGCTTGGAGGCAAGCGCGCCGAGGTTGCCGAGGCCGAGGATCGCCGTCCCGTTCGATATGACGGCGACCATATTGCCGCGTGCGGTATAGTCATAGGCGGTCTGCGGATCGGCGGCGATCGCCTTGACCGGGACGGCGACGCCCGGGGAATAGGCGAGCGAGAGATCGCGTTGCGTTGCCATGGGCTTGGTCGGGTTGATCTCCAGCTTGCCGGGGCGGCCCATGGCGTGAAAATCAAGCGCCTCCTGATCGGTCACCGAGGTCACCGGTCGGTCCTTCTTGTCGATATCGGGCATAAATCCTCCAACGTCCTGTGGGCGACGCTTCGCTCTTCCTCAAATGCAGTTGTCATCTATAGCGGCGCGCGGATAGGGTTGGCACCTGTTTTTTTGGGAAAAACTGCACCTCCGTGAACGCACGTATAGACATTGGGAATGAAGCCTTTTCGGCTGCCGAGCTCGCCACGGCGGAAAGCCGCGCCTCGGCGACGCCGATGATGGAGCAATATATCGAGATCAAGGCGAACAATCCGGGTTCGCTGCTGTTCTATCGCATGGGCGATTTCTACGAACTGTTCTTCGAGGATGCGCTGGAAGCCTCCCGCGCGCTCGGCATCACGCTGACGAAGCGCGGCCAGCACATGGGTCAGGATATCCCGATGTGCGGCGTGCCGGTGCATGCGGCCGACGACTATCTGCAGAAGCTGATTTCGCTCGGCTTCCGCGTCGCCGTCTGCGAACAGATCGAGGATCCGGCCGAGGCCAAGAAACGCGGCGCCAAATCGGTCGTCAAACGCGACGTGATCCGTCTCGTCACGCCCGGCACGATCACCGAGGAGAAGCTGCTCTCGCCTTCGGAATCGAACTATCTGATGGCGCTTGCCCGCATCCGCGGCGGCGGCGAACCGCAGCTGGCGCTCGCCTGGATCGATATTTCCACAGGCGTCTTCCGGCTTGCCGAGACGGAAAGCGCGCGGCTGCTGGCCGACATCCTGCGCATCGATCCGCGCGAATTGATCCTGCCCGACACGATCTTCCACGATGCCGAGCTCAAGCCGGTCTTCGACGTGCTTGGCCGCACGGCGGTTCCACAGCCTTCCGTGCTCTTCGACAGCGCCAGCGCCGAAGGCCGGATCGCGCGCTATTTCGGCGTCTCGACCCTCGACGGCTTCGGCAGCTTCTCGCGCGCCGAGCTGGCGGCGGCCGCAGCCGCCGTCGCCTATGTCGAGAAGACGCAGATCGCCGAACGGCCGCCGCTTGGCAGGCCGGAGCGGGAAAGTGCCGCGTCGACGCTCTTCATCGACCCGGCCACCCGCGCCAACCTGGAGCTTGCCCGAACGCTCTCCGGAGATCGCAATGGTTCGCTGCTGAAGGCGATCGATCGCACCGTCACCGGCGGCGGCGCGCGACTTCTCGCCGAACGGCTGATGTCGCCGCTCACCGACCCCGCCCGCATCAATGCGCGGCTCGATTCGATCGGCTTCCTGATCGAAGAGCCCGCGCTCTGCGGCAAGCTCCGCGACACGCTGAAACATGTGCCCGACATGCCGCGCGCGCTCTCCCGCCTGGCGCTCGACCGCGGCGGACCGCGCGATCTGTGGGCAATTCGCCAGGGCCTGCAAGCGGCCGGCGGACTTGCCGATCTGCTTGCAAGCGCGATGCTGCCGGAAGAGCTTGATCAAGCGCTCTCCGGGCTGCAAGCCCTTCCGGCGGGCCTCGAAACCCTGCTTGCCGAGACGCTCGCCGATGAATTGCCGCTGTTGAAACGCGATGGCGGTTTCCTGCGCGACGGCGCCAGCGCCGAGCTTGACGAGGTCCGGGCGCTGCGCGATCAGTCGCGCCGCGTCATCGCCGGGCTGCAATTGCAATATGCCGAAGAAACCGGCATCCGGTCGCTGAAGATCAAGCACAACAATATCCTCGGCTATTTCATCGAGGTGACCGCCGGCAACGCAGCTCCGATGACGGACACGGCCGAAGCGAAGGCCCGCTTCATCCATCGCCAGACGATGGCAAGCGCCATGCGATTCACCACGACCGAACTTGCCGATCTCGAAAGCCGCATCGCCAACGCAGCCGACCGGGCGCTCGCGATCGAACTCGAAGCCTTCGACAGGATGACGGCGGCCGTCGTGGCGCAGGCCGAAGCGATCAAGGCGGGCGCGCGGGCGCTTGCGGTGATCGACGTCGCCGCAGGCCTGGCGCTGCTCACCGAAGAGCAGGCCTATTGCCGGCCGCAGGTCGACGGCTCGAAGATGTTTGCGATCGAGGGCGGGCGCCATCCGGTCGTCGAACAGGCGCTGCGCCGCCAGGCGGGCGGCCCCTTCGTCGCCAACAATTGCGATCTGTCGCCGAAAACGGGCGACAAGGACGGGGCGATTTGGCTGCTCACCGGCCCGAATATGGGCGGTAAATCGACGTTCCTGCGTCAGAACGCGTTGATTGCGATCCTGGCGCAGATGGGTTCCTTCGTGCCGGCGACATCGGCCCATATCGGCATCGTCGACCGGCTGTTCTCCCGCGTCGGCGCCTCCGACGATCTGGCGCGCGGGCGCTCGACCTTCATGGTCGAGATGGTGGAAACGGCTGCTATCCTCAACCAGGCGAGCGACCGCTCGCTCGTGATCCTCGACGAGATCGGCCGTGGCACCGCCACTTTCGACGGGCTGTCGATCGCCTGGGCCGCCGTCGAGCACCTGCATGAGGCCAATCGCTGCCGCGGCCTCTTCGCCACGCATTTCCATGAGTTGACCGTGCTGTCGGAAAAGCTTGGCCGGCTATCGAACGCGACGATGCGTGTCAAGGAATGGGACGGCGACGTGATCTTCCTGCACGAGGTCGGGCCGGGTGCCGCCGACCGCTCCTACGGCATCCAGGTCGCTAGGCTTGCCGGACTACCGGCCTCGGTCGTGTCGCGGGCCCGCGACGTGCTCACCCGCCTCGAAGATGCCGACCGCAAGAACCCGGCGAGCCAGCTGATCGACGACCTGCCGCTCTTCCAGGTGGCGGTGCGCCGCGAGGACACTGCCCGCGGCCCCTCCAAGGTCGAGGAGACGCTGAAGGCGATGAGCCTCGACGACATGACGCCGCGCGAGGCGCTTGATGCGCTTTACGATCTCAAGAAAAAGCTGAAATAGGAGCGCAGCCGATGTTCATGGCGAAGCTGGTCCGCGAAACCGAGCGCCTCTCGCTCATCTGCTCCATGCTCGACACGATGCGGCGCGCCGACAAAGACCGCAACGCGCGCGGCTGGACATCGCCGATCGGCCTGCTGAAAATCACCCGCTCCTGCGCTATGATCTCTGAACTTGGAACGTCGATCGCTAAGGCGGGCTACCGCGAGTGCGACAGGGCGACGCTCGAGGAGATCCAGCGCGAGACCCGGCAGGTGCTGTATTCGCTGCATGCGCAGATCGCAGACTAGGCTTTAGGGAAAGGCCGCCGCTTGCGGCAAAGCGTCCCGCATCGCAGCATGGCAACACCATTTCGCCAAATTTAAAGGTTCTTGCAATATGAAGGCCCGTGTCAATCGCCGGGCAAAGAGGTTATAGCGCATGCAGACGAAACGTGAGGCGAGCCCCGATCAGGCAGCCCGGCATGGACAGGAAACCACCCCTGTGAGCGCGACGCGCAACCTCGATTTCTCGGAGATCCTCGACACCGAGCTCTTGCAGACGCAGTGCGACGCCGTTGCCGAAGCCAATCGGAACCGGCCCGACATCATGCGCGCCGATCTTCTCGCGGCGCTGAAAAAGGCGAGCGCGGACGGCCGGCAGAAGGCGCGCGCAGCCCTTGCCGCCGACGGCAGCGGTCTTAATTGCGCCTTTCGGATATCCTGGCTGCAGGACCAGATCATCACCGTCCTCTACAATTTCGCCACTGCCCGTATTTTTCCGCTGCAGAAGGACAAGTTCGCCGTCACCGCCGTCGGCGGCTACGGCCGCGACACGCTGGCACCGGGCTCCGATATCGACCTGCTCTTCCTCTTCCCGCCGCGGCCTTCGGAGGAGACGCACAAGGCGGTCGAATTCATGCTCTACGTGCTCTGGGACATGGGCTTCAAAGTCGGCCACGCCACCCGCACGGTGGAAGAATGCATCGCGCTTTCCAAATCCGACATGACGATCCGTACCGCGATCCTCGAGATGCGCTATATCTGCGGCCTGCAGCGGCTGGAAACCGAGCTCGAGGCCCGTTTCGACAAGGAGATCGTCACCGGAACCGGCCCCGAATTCATCGCCGCCAAACTGGCCGAGCGCGACGAGCGCCACCGCAAGGCGGGCGACACGCGTTACCTCGTCGAGCCGAACGTCAAGGAAGGCAAGGGCGGGCTTCGAGACCTGCACACGCTGTTCTGGATCTCGAAATATTACTACCACGTGCGCGACCAGGCGGAGCTGATCAAGCTCGGCGTCTTGTCAAAACACGAATATCGCCTGCTTGAGAAAGCCGACGATTTTCTCTGGGCGGTGCGCTGCCATATGCACTTCCTGACAGGCAAGGCCGAGGAGCGCCTGTCCTTCGACATCCAGCGCGAGATCGCCGAAGCCTTCGGGTATCACACCCGCCCGGGCCTTTCGGCGGTCGAGCGTTTCATGAAGCACTATTTCCTCGTGGCCAAGGACGTCGGCGATCTCACACGCATCCTGTGCGCCGCGCTCGAAGACCAGCAGGCGAAGTCGATCCCGGGCCTCACCGGCGTCATCAGCCGCTTTACCCATCGCACCCGCAAAATCGCCGGCAGCGTCGAATTCGTCGAAGACCGCGGCCGCATCGCTCTCGCCGACGCCGATGTCTTCAAGCGCGATCCGGTCAGCATCCTCCGGCTCTTTCACGTCGCCGACATCAACGGGCTGGAATTCCATCCGGATGCGCTGAAACGCGTCACCCGTTCGCTCGCGCTGATCGACAACAGCTTACGGGAAAACGACGAAGCGAACCGCCTCTTCATGTCGATCCTGACGTCGAAGCGCGACCCGGCGCTGATTTTGCGCCGGATGAACGAGGCCGGCGTGCTCGGCCGCTTCATCCCCGATTTCGGCAAGATCGTCGCGATGATGCAGTTCAACATGTATCACCACTACACCGTCGACGAGCATCTGATCCGCACCGTCGACGTTCTCTCCGAGATCGACAAGGGACGCGCCGAGGATCTGCATCCGCTTGCCAACAAGCTGATCTCGAACATCGAGGATCGCGAGGCGCTCTACGTCGCCGTTCTGCTCCACGACATCGCCAAGGGCCGCCAGGAGGATCACTCGATCGCCGGCGCCCGCGTCGCCCGCAAGCTCTGCGCCCGCTTCGGACTGTCGCAGAAGCAGACGGAACTCGTCGTCTGGCTGATCGAGGAACATCTGACGATGTCGATGGTGGCGCAGACCCGCGACCTCACCGATCGCAAGACCATTATCGACTTTGCCGACCGCGTACAGTCACTCGACCGGCTGAAGATGCTTCTGATCCTGACGATCTGCGATATTCGCGCCGTCGGGCCCGGCGTCTGGAACGGCTGGAAGGGCCAGTTGCTGCGCACGCTCTATTACGAAACCGAGTTGCTGCTGGCCGGCGGCTTTTCGGAGGTCTCCCGCAAGGAGCGGGCCAATGCCGCCGCCGAGGCGCTGCGCGGCGCCCTTTCCGCCTGGAGCCAGAAGGACCGCAACACCTATACGAAGCTGCATTACCAGCCCTACCTGCTGTCCGTGCCGTTGGAAGACCAGCTCCGCCACGCCGACTTCATCCGCCAGGCTGACAAGGCGGGCCAGGCGCTCGCCACCATGGTGCGCACCGACAGTTTCCACGCCATCACTGAAATCACAGTGCTGTCGCCCGACCATCCCAGACTGCTCGCCGTCATTGCCGGCGCCTGTGCTGCGGCCGGCGCCAACATCGTCGACGCACAGATCTTCACGACCTCGGATGGACGGGCGCTCGATACGATCCATGTCAGCCGTGAATTTTCCGACGACGCCGACGAGCTTCGCCGCGCCGGCACGATCGGGCGGATGATCGAGGATGTACTGGCCGGCCGCAAGCGCCTGCCCGAGGTCATCGCCACGCGCACGCGCAACCGCAAGAAAAGCAAGGCTTTCGATATTCCGCCCTCGGTCAACATCACCAACAGCCTGTCGAACAAGTTCACGGTCATCGAGGTCGAATGCCTCGACCGGCCGGGCCTGCTGTCGGAGATCACCGCCGTGCTCTCCGATCTGTCGCTCGACATCCAGTCGGCGCGCATCACCACCTTCGGCGAGAAGGTGATCGACACCTTCTACGTCACCGATCTTGTGGGTCAGAAAATATCGGGCGACAGCAAGCGCGCCAATATCACCGCCCGCATGAAGGCCGTGATGGCAGAGGAGCAGGACGAGCTGCGCGAGCGCATGCCCTCCGGCATCATCGCGCCCGCCGCCACCCGAACATCGCCCGCCGCCGAAAAGAAAGCCGATTCCCCCGCATGAGCCCCAAAGCATGAGCCTCGTCAAGAAATTCGCGACCGTCGGCGGCGCCACTCTCGGCAGCCGGATCTTCGGGTTCGCCCGTGAAACGCTGATGGCGGCGGCGCTCGGCACCGGACCGATGGCCGACGTCTTCTACGCTGCTTTCCGTTTTCCGAACCTCTTCCGGCGGTTGTTTGCCGAAGGCGCCTTCAATGCCGCCTTCGTGCCGCTCTTTGCCAAGGAAATCGAGGCGAACGGCACGGACGGCGCCAAGCGCTTTTCGGAAGAAGTCTTCGGCGTCTTGTTTTCGGTGCTGCTCCTCATCACCATTGTGATGGAGCTTGCCATGCCGCTCTTGGTGCGCTTCATCATCGCGCCGGGTTTTGCCGACGATGCCGAGAAATTCTCGATCACGATCCGCATGGCGGCGGTGATGTTTCCCTATCTGATGTGCATGTCGCTGACGGCGATGATGAGCGGCATGCTGAATTCGCTGCATCATTTCTTCGCCGCCGCCATCGCCCCCGTCTTCCTCAACGTGGTGATGATCGGGGCGCTGTTTTATTCGCTCTATACCGGCGCCGATCCGCTCGCGACGGCCTGGTATCTCTCCTGGGGCGTGCTTGCCGCCGGGGTGCTGCAGCTCGCCGTCGTCTATGTCGGCGTGCTGGCGGCCGGCATGAGCATCAGCCTGCGCTTCCCGAAAATGACTGCGAATGTCAAGCGGCTGCTGATCCTCGCCGTGCCGGCCGCCGTCACCGGCGGCATTACCCAGATCAACCAGCTGATCGGCCAGGCGATCGCCTCCTCCCGCGACGGCGCGATTGCCGCCTTGCAATATGCCGACCGCATCTATCAGCTGCCGCTCGGCGTCGTCGGCGTCGCTGTCGGCGTCGTGCTGCTGCCGGAGCTCGCCCGGGCACTGAAGGGCGGGGCGCTACGCGAAGCGGCAAACCTGCAGAACCGCTCGATCGAATTCGTGCTGTTCCTGACCATCCCCGCCGCTTTCGCGCTCTGGATCCTCTCCGACGAGATCATCCGCGTGCTCTACGAGCGCGGCGCCTTCCATCAGGAGAACACCGCGGTGGTCGGCTCGATCCTGGCGATCTACGGCATCGGCCTGCCCGCCTTCGTGCTGATCAAGGCGCTGCAGCCGGGCTTTTATGCCCGCGAGGACACCAAGACGCCGATGCGCTTCTCGGCCATCGCGGTGGGAACCAACTGCGCGACGGCGCTGACCCTTTTTCCCTTTATGGGCGCGCCCGGCATCGCCGTCGCCGAAGCCACAGCCGGCTGGATCAGCACGCTGCTGCTGTTCACCACGCTTCTGCGCCGCGGCCATCTGACATGGGAATGGGCGTTGGCAAAACGCGCCGCCCTGCTGATCGTCGCCTCGGCCGTCATGGGCGCGGCAATCGTCTTCCTCAAGCACTATTGGGCGCCATGGCTCGCCTCCGGCGCGCCGCTTCTGAGCAAGGTCGGTACGCTGGGGCTGCTGATCGCAATCGCCATGCTCATCTATTTCGCCGCCGCCTTCCTGATCGGCGGGGCGGATCTTGGCATGATAAGGCGCAACCTCAACCGCAAGCCGGTGCCGGCGAAGGACGCGTGAAACGAGGGAAATTGGCGAAACCTGCCCCTCACCCGGCTGCCGCCACCGACGGCTTTGGGCGGGTCCGAACCGGACAGCTCTTGCACAAGGCCGAGCCGCACGTTTCTCAAATTGCTTTAACAATCGACCCATCGTCGTTGCGGGCCGACATCGACATGAATGATGCCGTTGCAATAGCTGCCGATGCCGCCGATGCCTGGAGCTGTCCTGGCGGCAGCAATGATTGTTCGTTCCGAGAGGCCGGGCACCCGGATATCGGCCGCCAGGCATTTTCCATGCAGGGAGCCATGACGGCGGGGATGCGGCCGGAGGCCGGAGGTGACGATCGGGCGGCGTCCGGTCTTTGCGGCGATATGCGAGAGGATCGCTCGCAGACGCTCTGGAAAACAGCCGGCGCGCACGCTGACGGTCTGGACCGCATAGGCGAGACGCGCCTCATGCGTGGGAAGATGAATGGCCGGTCTCTTGCTGTCTTGACCGACGGCGCCGGTTGCGGATTGTAGGGCGAAAAGGCCTGCCATGGCGAGCAAACTGACGTTCTGCATGGTCCCTCCGGGCGGTTAGCTGGCGATCGTTGGACTGGCCAGCGCGGCCGAGGATTCTCAGTTCAATAAAAGCTTTTCTGTGAAATTTTATACTCAATTTTAACTAATGGCGCTGATCAATTCGGCTTAAAAGTGAGCTTCATTCGCGTCCTAGGTGGAATAAACATCCAAACATGGGAGATCACATGACGCTTCAGTCTCTTTTTCTCGTCACGCTCGTCGTCGACGATTACGACCGCGCCAAGGGCTTTTATTGCGGCACCCTCGGTTTCGATTGCCTTCAGGACGAGCCCGAGCCGGAGGGCAAACGCTGGGTGGTGGTGAAGCCGAAAGGCGGGGATGGCGCCGCCTTTCTGCTGGCGCAGGCGGCCAACGAGGCGCAGCGCGCGGCGATCGGCAACCAGACGGGTGGCCGCGTCGGCTTCTTCCTGAAGACCGACGATTTCGCTCGCGATCATGCCGCCATGCTCGGCGCCGGCGTGCGTTTTCTCGAGCAGCCCAGACATGAGGTTTACGGTACGGTCGCGGTCTTTGCGGATCCTTACGGCAACACCTTCGACCTGATCCAGCATGCCGCAGCCCGAACCTCTTGATTGCGATCGGCCGCCCGTGCATAAGCCGCGGCGTTAGCAACATAGGCGAGAAGCCTTGGGGCCCTCCACCAGCCTATTGAGGACGACATGAGCGAATTCAAGAAACTCGTATTCTCCGGCGTACAGCCGACCGGCAATCTGCATCTCGGCAATTATCTCGGTGCGATCCGCCGGTTCGTGGCGCTGCAGGAAGGCAACGACTGCATCTACTGCGTCGTCGACATGCATGCGCTCACCGCCCAGCTGGTGCACGAGGACATGCCGAGCCAGACGCGCTCGATCGCCGCCGCCTTCATCGCCGCCGGCATCGATC